>DATFWQ010000153.1:0-19901 GCA_035259145.1 Candidatus Dormiibacterota bacterium
GGGTCGTTTACGATAGTCCGGTGTTGGGCGGTGAGGTCGTCCAGCGCCGGCCGTACTCGGAATCTTGGTGCCGGCGCGGGGATTCGAACCCCGGACCCTCGGCTTAAAAGGCCGCTGCTCTGCCACTGAGCTACACCGGCACGGAATCCGCCCCCCAGATTACCGCTGCCGGTCCTGCCGGCCTCCACGGTCACATATCCTGCAGGACAGTCTCGTTACCTCTGCCCTCTCCCGGCGTTTCTGGGATACCAACCCGAACCCGGAGGAAGGACATGAATGAGTCGGCAGAGATCCCAGGAGCCTCACCGGCGCGAAAGGGCATCGCGCTCGAGCGCCTGGGCCGCATTCCCTGGCTGCTCCCAGCGACCGCCGTCGTTGCGGTCCTCTGCCTTCTACTGGCGGCCACTGGTATCGGCCTCTGGCTGTCGACGCGGGGACCTGGCGGAGGCCTTTCTTCGACCATCATCCCTGCGCGGGCCGACGCGCAGACGTCGGGCACCACTGACACCACTCGGGCGGCGGCAGCGTCGGGGGCGGCGGCAGCGGCGGCTGCACCCTCACTCGCCCAGGGATCTGCCGGCGCCGCTCTGCCAGTGATGATCGGCGGCTCGTGCGCGGCCGCCCCCACGGTCCAGTTCCAGGGTCGCGGCCTCGCCGTCACCGGGGTGGCCCCGGTCACACCTGCCGCGTCCGCAGCGATCAACCTGAACGTCAGTGTGCAAGAGCGTGGGGGCGACGCAGCGACCGTCATCTCCAACGCCCAGGCCAGGGCTCAGGCGGTCGTCAGC
Source organism: Candidatus Dormiibacterota bacterium (assembly GCA_035259145.1). Taxonomy (GTDB): domain Bacteria; phylum Chloroflexota; class Dormibacteria; order Dormibacterales; family Dormibacteraceae; genus CF-161. The sequence continues at coordinate 789 of DATFWQ010000153.1, forward strand.
GCCCTGCAGCAGGCCGGGATCCCCAGCTCAGCAATCCAGCAGACGTCCTTCAGCAGCTTCGGCGACTTCCAGGGCAAGCAGTTCACGGCCTACGCATCCATTCAGGCACAGGTGGCTGGAAACGACCAGCTAACCCAGGCAACCAGGGCCATCCTGCAGATCAGCGGCGTCTCCGGCTACTCGACCAGCTCCGCCCTTGCGGTGCAGCCTTCAGAGGCTGAGGTCCAGGCGGCCGTCTCAGGCGCGGCAGCACAAGCCAGGGGCATGGCAGAGACGACTGCCCGCGCAGCGGGGGTCAGCCTGGGGAACGTGCAGAGCGTTGCCACCCAGCCACCCACGGCCTGCTACGGGCCTACCGGTCCAATGCGAGTCGTCCAGGTCACGATCAACTACGCCATCAAATAAAAGATGGAGGAGGCCGCTTACGCTGCGGCGGCCTCGCCCTCAGGGATTGCTGGGGGGACCACAAGCAGACTGATCAGCAACCCCGTCAGCCCCGCCACCAGCGGCGCACCCGCCCAGAGGTGAACCGGCCACCAGGTGCCGTCGACACCGATCAGGCCGGCGAAGTACAACGCGTACAGCACCGCCGGGACCAGGAACGCAAACGTTCGAAGCTGCGCGGATCGCGAGGCCGATGGCCGAAGCGTGAGCAAGAGCAGGTCGGCCACGACCCCACCGACCACTCCGATCAGGATCACCGAATCCGCCCCCTTGATCAACGTCACAAACACTGCGTTGACACCCATGAGAAGCGTCATGCTGCCCACCGGCAGGTCGAACCTGCGCACAAGCAGGAGGATCACACCCATGAGGAAGCCTGTGTGCAGGATCACGCCGAGGATGCCCAGCTCCTCCGCCGGCTCGTTCGCGACCGGCGGATGAGGCAGCGCTGACCACTGTGAAGTGAACGGGTGGTCGAACTGGCCGAAGAAGGTGAGCAGGGTCAGCGTCAGGGTGGCGGACGCGATCGCGGGCCACCCGATCGACCGCCCCGGCCGGCGCCATGCCGCGCGGAGCGGTCCGCTGACCATCAGCCCGCCGCTGACCATCAGCATCACGTGCGTCGGGCTGATCAATGCCTGGAAGCTGCGCTCGATACCAAACCTGAGATGCCATGTCATGTCGAGCACGCCCGCAATTCCAAACAGCACGCAGCCGAGCAGGGATAGGGCGTAGCCGTCTGGCAGCGCTCTCCCCCAGTCCCAGGGCCGCGCACCGGTCCACGCAGCAGAGACCACAAGGAAGCCGGTCGTGGCAGCGACCGACGCGTACAGAAGCGCATGCCACGGCGTGAAAAAAGTCTCCAGGGTCGCGGCGACGTGGCCGTGAGCCCACGAGTCCAGGTGGGCCCCCGCCGCCACGGCTGCGGAAAGGCCGACCATCGTCCACTCGAACCGAACCTGCGCGAGCCGTGCTTTACGAGGCGCGTCAGAAGTGAGCGGTTCAGTGACAGAGGTCGCAGAGATCATGGCCCATCAATCTAGGCAAAAGTGAGCTTGCTGTCATCAACTCGAGGGCCAAAGAGCGAACCTTGCCACGAATCAGCGAACGTGACTGGCGCGTCTGCGACCGGGCTCATCGATCGCGCGGGAGTTCCCGTAGCGATGCGTAGCAGAAAGCTTGTCCATCAGGGCGACGATCGTGACCTTCAACTCAAGCCCGAGGCCCGGCGTCCAGCCGTTAGAGTCCAGCGCCCGGTAGACGAGAAGGGACTCCTCGCCATTGAGGATGCCGCGCATCCTTGCGCGGACCTGGCTTTGCTGATACGCCCGCGCCTCGTCAGGCTCGATCTCCAGCATTCTCTCCAGTTCCAGGAGCGTTTGCGGCTGCAGGCCGTCAAGCTGACCCCGCACCCAGTCGGCGAAATCCAGGAGACGGTTGCACATCATCCGGCCTGATCCTCAGGCTCGGGACGCGCAACGTCCTCGAACTTCAAGTGGAGGACCGCCAGTATCTTCAGGGTGGCCGCCAGGGACGTGGTGCGCCCGGAGAAGAACCGGCTCGCGGTGCTCCGGCTCACGCCGACGGCGGCAGCCACGCTCTCGATGCTGTCGAGCTGCCCCTCCACCTGCCGGTAGACCAGCGCGCGCCTGCACTTCGCCAGGTTGAGGGTGTAAGGCATCCCTCGGTAGCTCACCGTGACAAGTTGGGGTCGGGCGGCCACCCTGGCGCCGGCCTGGGAACCGCCCGCCATGCGGTTCGAAACTGGATCAGGGGTATCCATGCGCCGCCTCCTCTCGCTCGTTTGCCCCACGTCCGGACAAGAGCCTCGACACTGGACCTTAACCGGGTTTCCATTGAAATGCAACTGTGTCAAGGAAGTATCAAAAACATAGCGCGCTAGTAGTTACAGTGACTCAATTTTGTCGTGTCCATGGCGCAGTGATGTAACGACGACGTAGCCCGAGCGGCTAAGATTTGGTCGATTTGGCGAAACTGATGCCGATCGACGAGGCTGCCGTCCACGCGGGGGTCAGCCGTACGACCATCTACCGGCTGATCAGGCTCGGTCTGCTCAAGAAATACCGCGCTCCGGGCGTGGATCGACGCACTTACGTCGATGCGGACGCGGTGAAATCGGTCCGAGCGCACCCCCCACTGCGGATGGTCGACTAGCCGGCCTACCGGAGGCTCTTTTCCTGGCGTACCCTGTTCGGTCGCGCTTGACAGGTTCATGGCTCTCGAGAATCACTATGAGCCTCTCAGAGCCCCAAAATCTGAACAAACGTTCACCCTTGTGGAAGCTCGCCAGGCAGCCGATCGTAGCCCGCTAACGTCTCGGCAGCCACCTGCGCTAATGTGCCGGCGCGGTATAAGGTGCTGTTTCGGCATGCAGTGGCCGCGATCGTGCTGGGCGGCCAACCGTGGTCCTGCGAAAATTCGCTCTGACTTGAGGAGGTCGGTCCATGCGCTCTGGGGAGAAGGTCGCCATCGTCACCGGCGGAGGGACCGGAATCGGGAGAGCCGCTGCGCTCGCCCTCGCGCGCGAGGGCTGGTCAGTCGCCATATCCGGACGTCGGCGGGAGCCCCTCGAAGCAACCGCCGCAGAAGGGCGGGCGTCTGGAGGCCGGATGCTGGCGATCCCGGCTGACGTCGGCGACCCGGCTTCGGTGCGCGACCTGTTCAGGATGACGAACGATGCCTTTGGCAGGCTCGACCTGTTGTTCAACAACGCCGGCCTGTTCTCACCACCGGTAGTGCTCGAGGATCTGACTTACGAGCAGTGGCAGTCGGTGGTGGCCGCCAACCTGACCGGCGCGTTCCTGTGCACCCAGGAAGCGTTCAAGCTGATGAAGAGCCAGCAGCCAACAGGAGGGCGCATAATCAACAACGGCTCGATATCGGCTCACGCTCCGCGGCCGAATTCGGCTCCGTACACGGCCACAAAGCACGCGGTCACCGGCCTGACCAAGTCAACTTCCCTGGACGGCCGTAAGTACGACATCGCCTGCGGCCAGATAGACATTGGCAACGCCGCAACGGATATGACCGAGCGGATGGCCGTCGGGGTGTTGCAGGCGAACGGTTCGATCGAGCCGGAGCCCAGAGTCGACGTCGAGCAGGTGGCGCGGGCCGTGCTCTACATGGCGAGCCTGCCTCTCGACGCCAACGTTCTGTTCCTCACGGTCATGGCGACCAAGATGCCCTTCGTCGGTCGAGGCTGACAGGAATCGTCCGTATCCCGACGAGACCGGCCGGGAGCTCGCCAGGGTGATCGGTCGCGCGCTCCTCCTGGATATAACCCCACTCCGGGAGTCGCGTGACTTCCGACTCCTCTGGATGTCCCAGCTCACCACGGTCACCGGCCGCCAGTTCGTGCTGGTGGCGGTTCCGTACCAGATCTATGTGCTCACCCATTCCTCACTGGCCGTAGGTCTGCTGGGAGTCTTCCAGGCGGTGCCGATCGTGGTTGCGGGTCTCTACAGCGGTGCGCTCGCCGACAGGTTCGACCGGCGCCGGCTGCAGCTGCTAGGTAAGAGCGTGGCTGCCGTCGGTTCCCTCGCCCTCGCCATGGGTGCGGGAGCGCTGCACGCGCCTGTCGCTTTTTTCTACGCGGTCGTCGTAATGACTTCGGCGGCGTCGACCCTCGACCAGTCGGCCCGCGCGGCGACCGTGCCCAGACTGGTTCCCCGCCACCTGCTCCCTTCCGCGATGTCCCTCAGCCAGGTCATGCTCCAGTCCGCCGCCATCGTCGGGCCAGCTCTCGCGGGGCTGGCCATAGCCGGCGTGGGGGTCAGCTGGGCGTTCCTGTTCGACGCAGTGGGCTGCCTCCCCGCGGTGGCGCTCGTCTCCCGGCTGTCACCGCAGCCGCCGCCCGAGGGCCACGGTGTGGTTCTCGGCTGGGGTGCACCGGGGCAGGCGATCGATTACGTGCGGCGGAACCGGCTTGTCGTCGGGCTGTTCGCAGCTGACCTCGTGGCAATGATCTTCGGGATGCCCTCCGCCCTCTTCCCGGCGCTGGCACTGAGCGTCTTCGGCATCGGCGCCCGCGGTCTGGGTTTTCTTTACGCGGCGCCGGCCGTCGGCGCGCTGGTGGGCTCGCTGCTCTCGGGCTGGGTGCGACGCGTGTCCAGGCAAGGGATGGCCGTGCTTCTCGCGGTGGCCTTCTGGGGCGCCGCGATCGCGGGTTTCGGTATCGCCGGCAGCAGGCTGTGGCTGGCCCTCCCGCTGCTGGCCCTGGCCGGCGCTGGGGACCTCGTGAGCGCGATCTTTCGCAACACGATCCTTCAGCTCACCGTGCCGGACTCGATACGCGGCCGCATGAGCGCGTTCCACCAGATGGTGGTAACGACTGGGCCCCGCCTCGGGGACCTGGAGGCGGGCGCCGTCGCGGCCCTCGCCGGGCCGCTCTTCTCAGTCGTTTCTGGAGGCGTGGCTTGCGTGGTGGGCATCGCCCTCGTGGCTGTCATGGTCCCTGAGATGCGACGTCAGCGAGCTCCGATGGACACTGGGCACATGCCGGCCGCATGAAACACTTAGAGCAGGTCCGGCCGGCGATACTCGCAGCCCAGGACGTGATGGTCCAGGAACGCCAGCACGGTCTCGTACCAGAGCCGCGCGTTGCCCGGCTTCAAGATCCAGTGGTTCTCATCCGGAAAGTAGAGGTACTGCGACGGCACCTCATGGCGCTGCAGATCCGTCCACAGCCAGAGGGCGTGGCTGATCGGAACCCGGTAGTCGCGCAGGCCATGGATCACCAGCATCGGCGTGCGGATGTTGCCAATATGCAAGCGTGGGGTATTGGCCAGCCAGCGGCTCGGGTCGACGTATGGGTCACCGAACTGGTGCTCACGGCCGGCCCCAAGGTCGGACACGCTGTGCTGGTGCTCGAGCGCCCACAGACCGGCGTGACTGACGATGGCACTGAAACGATCTGTGTGACCGGCAACCCAGTTGGCCATGTAGCCACCGAACGAACCGCCCAGTGCCGCAGTGCGTGAGGCGTCAAGGTCCGGACGCTGCAATGCGGCATCCGTGATAGCCATCAGGTCTGTGTACGCGCGCTCGCCCCAGCTGCCCCAGGCGCGCTGGACAAAGGCGTGTCCGTATCCGGTCGACAGGGCTGGGTCGGGCAGCAGCACCGCGTAGCCGCGCTCTGCCAGCAGGTGAGGGCACCATCGCCACGACCACGCATTCCAGCTGGAAAGCGGGCCGCCGTGGATGAAGAGAGCCAGTGGCGCCTGCCGCTCCGGCGAGGCATCCTTCGGCAGCAGCAGCCAGGCTCGCAGCTCCTGTCCGTCATCGGCTCGGCAGGTGACCTGGGTGACGGCTCCCGGCAGGTCAAGCGGCAGTCCGGGCGTTGTCAGGCTCGTCACTGTGCCGTCGGTGTCGATGCGTACGACCTCGTTGGGTGAGCTCCACGAGGAGCGCAGGGCGTAAAGAGCCCGGCCGTCGGGAGCAGGGCACAACGAGCTGAAGGCGCCGTCGCCGGCTATTTTCGTCACGTCACCGCTCGCCACATCGACATTGAAGACTGGCGCGCGGCCCTGTTCATCGGCTGTGAAGTAGATGGACCGGCCGTCTGCCGACCAGGTCGGCGATGCGGGCCAGAGGTCGAGGCCTGGCGTGAGGTCACGTCCCTCCCCACCCTCGAGCGGCACCAACCAGAGCGTGTCGTCCGGCGCCAGCTCCGGGGTACCGCGCCGGCTCCGCACGGAGACGACCCAGCGCCCGTCTGGCGAGACCGCCGGCGCCGAGTAGTCAGCGCCGGTAGCCAGCGTTCGGCAGCGGCCATCCTCAAGTGCTATGAGGTCGTCCTCTGAGAAGGCTCGGCCGACTGGCCGCATCCAGTTGCACACGAGCGTACGGCCGTCAGGTGATAGGGCAAGATCGGACACTGTCAGGGCCTGTCCGGGATCGGGTGCCAGATCTTCGACGGCGGAGCTGTGAGAGCCGGCATCGGCCAGCCGCAGAAGCCGGGCCTGTCGAGGCCCCAGGTCCTGGTCCCAGTAGCGCACAGGATAGCCGTCGAACAGGACGCCGCTAGCGCCGGATTCCTTTCGCCGCTTCGCCTTCTCGGCGTCTGCCTCCAGTCCATCTGTCCCGGGCAGGACCTGCGCCTTGACCACGACCGCCGGGGCCGCCCGCGCGCTGGTGAGGCCGCTCAGGCCACCCGGGACCGAGAGGAGAACTCGTGCTTCCCCGCCGTCCACCGGGAGGCACCAGACCCGGCCCTCTGGCTCGTCATCTCTGGTGATGGGATCGGGGCGCGCCGAAGCGAAGACCAGCGAGCCGTCGGGAAGGAAGGCGGGACTGGATTCGCCCTTGTCCGAGAAGGTCAGCCGCCGCGGCTCTGCTGAGCCATGGGTGCGTATCTCCCACAGGGAGGTCACAAAGCGCGTACTGTCGGAAGACGGCTCCTGCACCGTGAGCACCAGCCTGGAGCCGTCGGGTGAGAGAACCACGCTCCCGACACGTGGGATCGCGTTGTAGACGTCGAGCGAGAAGGGCTTCACGGGTGCAGGGTAGCGGGCTGCCGGAGCTGGCGATCACTTACTGCCTGACTCGGCCGGCATGATGAGGCAGGTGCTGGTGCCGTGCGCCAGCAGGCTCCCATTCGCCTCCATAGTCAGGCGTCCATCAGCCGTGGCGATCGTGCTGCCGCGGTGCACAACGCGACCTTCGCAAAGCAGTCTCCCGCTTGCAGCTGTCACCGGTCGCACGAAGTTGACCTTGGTCTCAAGCGTCGTGTACCGACTACCGGCTGGAAGGGTGGTGTGCACCGCGCAGCCCAGAGCGGAGTCGAGCAGGGTCATCGCCAGACCGGCGTGCACGACGCCAATCGGGTTGTAATGCTGCTCGCCCGGCTCGCCAGCGAAAACTGCGCGTCCGCTCTCCACCTCGACCAGCGTGAAACCCATCAGATGGGCGATTGGTGGTGAGGGCAGACGGCCGGCTGCGAGCTCACGCAAGAAATCGAGACCTGACGCGCTGAGACCGCTTGCAGCCAGCGCGATTGGGTCCTCCCAGCTCACGGTGAGGGTCCGCCGGCGTGGCGTTGCCGCGCTCATTGATGTCCTTTGACCAAGTCGGTTGCACCATGATACTTAGCCTCCCGGGGAATACCGTCTCACTGAAAAAGGCCGGGACCTGCTCCCAGTCGTAGGGACGCTCATGCGCTGGGGAGAGGGCCTCCGAGCGCAGGCCCTCGTCCCAACGTCGATCGGGCAGGAGAATCCTCTACCGGTCACGCTCGCGAGTGGCTCGCCGTCCAGGGCTGAACGTGACTCCCCGGCATCGCGGACATCCCCGGTGTCGCAAGTCGCTGATAGTCGCCCAGCGCTGACCAGGCCCCACGACGAGCCGCGCGCCACACGCTCGACACCTGTACGCGCGTCCCGGACGGCGGATGTCACCGGTGTACAGCGGGCTATCAAAGTCACCCACCACGGAGGGGGCGAGCGCGTCCCCACTGACCAGGTGATAGAGGTGGCTGGTGCCGGCGAGGATGCTCGCACCGACGTACTCGTTGAAGTTGCGCACGAGTCGATGGACGGCGAAGCCCATGCTGGTCATCACCCGCTGCAGAGCGGCCGTCTCATGCGGAGGCTTGGCCCCGAAGCAGAAAAGCACCTGGCCTCCTGGGCCAGGCCGTAGAGCTGTGGCGGCGCGGGAGAGGAAGAGCTCGGCTCCCCCCAGCGTGTAGGGCGGGTCGGTGAACACCGTGTCGAACGCGCCGACCAGGCTGGCAGGCAGGGGTTTGCGCAGGTCGTGGGTGACCAGCTCGGCCTCGATGCCGTAGCGTTCCATGACCGCCCGGCTGAACGCGATTACGGCTGGGTCCACGTCTACCACCGCGAGCCGTCGGGGCCGGCGGTTTCCCACGGCGTCTGAGGCCAGCGGGAGAGCTACGCCCAGAAAGTCGTCGTCCCCCAGGAGCAGGACCGAGCGGCCGCTCAGTGCGCCGGTGTCCAGAAGGTAGGCGAAGCGGCGCAGCTTCGACTGGACCGTACAGTGGGCCTGGTTGAGGCGAGCGTCAGCCGGCGGAGCCTCGCGCAGTTCCAGCACCAGTTGGGCGCGCACGACTTCGAGTGCGGCAGGCAACGCGATTCCGATACCACCGCACGCGGGGCAGGCATAATCCGCTGCCGGGGTCCCGCTCAGCACCTCAACCAGGGCGCGGCCGGCAGAGCTCAGGCGGGCTGGTCGCTCAGGTGAGAGCAAGCCGGCGAGGCGGAGTTCGGCGCATACGGCGGCCACCAGGGGCACTGGCAGGCCGGTCAAGCGGCTCAGCGTTCTGTTCCCGACCCGCTCTCGCCGGGATACCTGGCGCAGGACCTCCTGCACGCCGTGCCGGCCCTCATCGAGTCCAATCGCTGCAGCCACATCGGCGAGAACGTCACCGGGCATTCGCGTCCTTGATCCCCCGGCGGACCTGCCGCACCGTCACCCGGCGAAGCCCGAGGCCGATCCGCAGGGACTCTATGACCAGGGTGCCGTCGATGGCCCCACATGTGAACAGATCCACCGCCACCAACTTCTCCTCGGGCCATGTGTGGAGGCTGAGATGAGACTCGGCGAGGACGAGCACGAGCGTCACGGCCCCGTTGGGGAATACGACCAGGGCCTCGTCCAGCACACGACCGCCGCCTGCATCGACGGCTGAGCGAGCGACGGCCAGGAGTGCGTCGGGATCGGTCAGGACGCGCCAGTCAGCCACACCGGCATCGACGGCGTACAGCTGCTTTGGATGCGCTTGCTGCTCGGCAAGCAGTGCGGGCAAGGAAGAGTCCTCCTGAAACAGAGACGGCAGAGTGCCCACCGCCTCCGGGAGGACCGAAGCCTACGAGGAGACTCTCGTCAGGTCTCCCTTGAGGAGGCGGCCGGCGGACGAATGGCCGACGCGGCCCTTCGTCCTGACTTGTTTGAAAACACCGGACTTCACCTCCTTCTCGATGATTCGGGTGCCTGGGAGTTTAGCAGCTCCCAGCCGTCTCGAATCAGAGCCAGCCGTTGTTACGGGCGGTCTGGGCGGCTTCGATGCGGTTGCGAGCGCCGGCCTTCTGGATCGCCGAGGACAGGTAATTGCGCACCGTGCTCTCCGACAGATGCAGGCTCTCAGCGATGTCGGCCACAGTGGCGCCGTGCTCTCCGGCGGCCAGCACATCGCGCTCGCGCTCGGTGAGGGGGCTTGGCCCGGCCCGAAGCGCGGCGGCTGCAATGCTCATGTCGATCACCTGCTCCCCCGCGAGCACCCGCCTGATCGCGGAGGCCAGCTCTTCGACGGGGCCTTCCTTCACCAGGAATCCCTTTGCGCCGGCCTCCATGGCACGACGCAAGTAGCCCGGCCGCCCGAACGTGGTGAGGACGACGACGCTGCACTCAGGCACCTGCTCGCGCAGGGCTCGAGTTGCCCCCAGCCCGTCCAGGCGCGGCATCTCGATGTCGAGTACCGCGACATCGGGCCGGACCTCCAGCGCCCTGGCCAGCACCTCGTCACCAGAGCCCACCTGGGCGACCACCTCGATGTCGCTCTCGAGACCGAGCAGGAGTGCCAGCGCGTCGCGCATCATGCCCTGATCTTCGGCCAGCAGGACTCTGATCACGGCGGCGTGGGTCCTGTTGACGTGGGAACGGCAGCGATCAGCTGAAAGCCACGGTCCGTCCGACGGCCGAACTCCACTCGACCGCCCGCTCGTGCGAGGCGCTCGCGCAATCCTGTCAGCCCGCTCCCTCCCGCGCGGGCTGGGCCGGTCTGAGGTCCGACTCCATCATCGTGGATCTCGACGGTGACCCATCCCTGGTCGTTCCGGAGCACGATCTCGCAGTGTCGTGCCTGGCTGTGCCGTATGACGTTTGTGACGCCTTCGCGCACGGCCCAGCCCAGTAGCTGATCGGCGGGCTCGGTCACCGCGTCAAAGGTCCGCTTGATCGTCGCCTCGATCCCAACGTCTGCGAGTGCGGAGCGCGCCGAGTCCAGCTCGCTGGTGAGCCCATGCTGGCGATAGCCTGTGACCGCCTCGCGCACTTCGGCCAGTGCGCGGCGACCAACTGCCTCGACCTCGTGGGCTTGCCGCACAGCTGCCGTCGGGTCACGCTCGATCAGGCGGCGAACCGCCTCTGTCTTGACCACCATCAACGACAGGGTGTGGCCGAGAAGATCATGCAAGTCACGCGCGAAGCGGAGCCGCTCCTCGGAAACTGCCAGCCGCGCAAGCTCTTCCCGGCTCTCGTGCAGCTCGTTGACGAGCAGTCGCTGACGCGTGAAGTAGATCGAAACCCAGCCCGCGCTCGCCGTGCTGACCACCATCCCGATCGACTGTCCGGGTCTCACCACCGCAGCCGCTGCGGCCGCGAGTACGGCTACGCCGACTCCTGCAACAGCCCACGGACGCGGCGGAAGCGCCACGCCGCAGGCGGCGGCGATGAACACGAACAGCAGCTGCCAGTCACTCGGATACCAGGCAGTGCCCAGCAGCGCGAGGGAGGCCATCCCGCCCAGGCATGCGACCGCGAGATTCAACCTCCCGGCGAAGACAGAGCTCACAAGGCAGACCCAGAGAGCTGCGAAGCTGGCGAGGATGGCCCCTGCAAGTGCGGTGGGGCGAGCCCGACCATCGATGATGTCGGCCAGGAGCGACGCGAGGAGCACGATCCAGGCGTTGGCGCCGACGAATCGGCGCCAATCCCAACGCGGCGGTCGCACCTGGTCGCTCACTCTCCGCCGCTGATCCTAACGACGCTCACCAGGCGCGGCTCGTCCTCCGGTAGCCGAGCATGGCAATGATCGCGAACAAGGCCGCCCAGGCCACCAGCACCGCAGCGTCCGACACGGCTGGCGCCTGACCGAAGGCGACTTTCCAGCTCAGATTGGCGTAGTGGTAGGTGGGGCCTACGTGGGAGATCGTCTGCATGACGCCGGGAAAGGTGGTGACAGGGAACCACATGCCGCCAAGCAGCGAGAGGCCAAACATCCCGAACCCCATCAACGGCCCGGTCGACAGAGGGCTGGCAAGGTAGCCGATCGCCAGGCCGAGCAACGCGAACGGAAGCGCTCCGGCCCACAACAGTCCTACCAGGGCCACCCATTGCCACGCGGCCAGGCGCACACCGTGGACGCCCGCAGCCGCCACGCACACCAGCACGAGGGCGGGCAGGATGGCAACCATGTTGGCACTGACCTTGGCCGCCACCACCTGCGAAGACGGCAGCGGAGTGACGCGGAGCTGCCGTAGCCAGCCGATCGAACGGTCGGTTGCGAGCCCACCGCCGGCGCTGACCGCGCCCGCCAGAGCGCCGAAGCCTGCCATGCCGACCATGAAGTAAACGCTCCACGCGGCCGACCCCGCGCTGGAGCCGATGCTGGTGAACAGCAGGTAGTAAGCGATCGGCATCACTGTTGTGAAGGCCAGGAAGCGGCGGTCTCGCAGCAGCCGCATCAGCTCGAGTCGCAGGTACGGCAGCATCTATGCAGTCTCCTTTGCTTCGTCGTTTTCAGTCAGGGCCACGAATGCGTCCTCGAGGCTGGGCCCACCCAGCTGCAGGTTGCGGACCATGCCCCGTTCCCGGATGAGCGCGGCCACGGTGGCGTCGGCATCGTTGGTCCTGAGTCGAACTCGCTGACCATGCACCTCGACCTCGACGACCCCCGGTAGCCCTTCCAGGCCGAACAGCGGAGTCCCGTCAAGGTCGAAGCTCACGACCTGTCCCCTCGCCGATCGCTTGATCTCGGCTCCGGACCCACTGGCAACCACATGGCCGCGTGTGATCACCACTACCCGGTCGGCCTGCGCGTCTGCCTCTTCCAGATAGTGGGTGGCGAACAGCAGGGTGTGGCCATCAGCGGCATAAGCGCGCATTCCGGCCCAGAAGGCCCGCCTAGACTCGACGTCCATCCCCACCGTGGGCTCATCGAGCACAAGGAGGTCTGGGTTGCCAGCCAGAGCGAGCGCGAAACGCACCCTCTGCCTCTGCCCGCCCGAGAGCTTGTCTACACGCTGGCCGGCCAGCTCCTCCAGGCCGGCGATTGCGAGCACCCCACGGGTGGGCATGGACCGAGGGTAGACGCTGCGGGCAAAAGCGATCAGCTCAGACACCTTGACCCCTCCTGGAAGCCCACCGTCCTGGAGCATGGCACCCACCATGCCCGCGGCGACAACCTGGGCTGGCGAGCGATTGAAGACTTTGACGGTTCCGCGGTCTGGGGCCAGTAGCCCCAGCATCATGCCGATCGTGGTGCTCTTGCCGGCGCCGTTGGGTCCGAGCAGCGCGACGGTCTCCCCGCGCCCGATCGCCAGGTCCAGCGAGTCCACAGCTCGAACCTCGCCAAAGCACTTGGTCACGGCGTCGAGTTCGATCGCAGTGGTCAGTGGAACGTCCATGAAGGGCACGCTATCCGCCCACGATCGATGCACGGTAGAGCCGGAAATCCGGAAGTGATCAGTACAAATGTCACGCGGTGGCGGGTGTCTCCCCGCGCCAGGTTAGTCTCGACTCCCTCGACGGACGGTCGGCTCCTACGCCCTCATTCGCACGATCCGAGGAATGCGAAGAACAGGGCGCTCCATTGTTCGGCGGCGTCGAAGATCGGGCCATGACCTGACCCGTCGATCATCTCGATCGCCACCCTCCCGCCCGAATTCCGGTACCGCTCGAGGACGGTGCGGATCTGGGTGACCATGGGCTGCGGCGGGAACACCTCGTCACCGGGCCATCCAGGGACCGCCCCGGCCTTTCCCAGAGATCCCATCTCCCAGGCCGAACCATCTGAAACGACGATGTCCTGGGTGCCGTGGGTCCACAGGACCGGCGGCTTCGGATCGAGATCGACGATGTCCGACCAGTTGCAGTACTTGCCGGAGAGTGCGTTCAAGATGCCGCGGGTGCCGGGCGCGACTCCGGGCCAGTTGGTTGAAGGGGTGTGGTCACCGGGGAAGCCGTCATCACCCGTCACCGACTTGAGGATCTCGTCCAGGAGTAAATCCTCCCGGCCGGCAGGCTCCCGATGCCTGGGCGACCAGTAGGAAGAGTTCATCACGTTTCGGGGCGAGAACGGGGACTTGGTCGACCGGTCACCCTCCGCGAGCCGTTGGGCGAACTCTGGGCTTCCGGTGCCGCCGCCGGAACCGGAGAAGTCGGGAAAGCACGGTGTACCGTCGGCCCGCACGCCGCCGAACCCATAAGGGGAAACCGGGTCGATGAAGGTCAACGACGCGACGGGACGGTCGACAGCGTAGGCTGCGATGGCCGCACCACCGGTCGACCAGCCGGCCAAGTGCACTGGACCTTCGATGCCCAACACCCTGAGGAGCGAGTGCGTGTCGTCTGCCCAGTCGCGAAGACCCCGCGTAGCGTCGATTGGCAGCCGCTGCGTGTCACCGAAGCCGCGCATGTCGGGAACGATGAACCGATAGCGGTCGGGCGCTGCGGGCAGCAGGTGCTCAAAGAAGCGGCTGGTCGCAAGGTTCCCGTGGATGAGGACCACGGGGATGCCGGCTTCCGAGCCCGACTCCAGGTAGTGCATTTCCAGGCGGTCGGTCGTGACTCTGTGCGAGCGGACACCGGGCAGCAGGTTCATGTTGACTCCCATCGTTGTGCGGCTGGCCGGCGATCGCGCCGGTCGGGCTGTCGACTGCGAAGTGCGTCATCCGGTTTCTAACGTGGCCCGGTCCGCATGTCAATGGCTTCATCGGGCATTGGACAGGTGCCGGCGATGTCAGGGCGCCGTCACACGGTTCGAAGGGCGTCGGTGGGCGTCAGCCGGGCTGCGCGCATGGCCGGGTAGAGTCCCGCCACCCCGCCCACCAGCAGGGCCGAGGCAATGCCTCCCCAGACGGCAAGCAGGGGGACGACGACCGTCCAGTGATTGCTCAACGCGTAGACGCTGGTGGCGAGCGAGCCTAGCAGGACGCCGGCGAGGCCGCCCAGGCTGGAAAGCAGGAGGGACTCCGTCAGGAACTGCAGTGCCACGTGCGCCTCAGTTGCGCCGAGCGCCCGGCGCAGGCCTATCTCGCTCCTCCGCTCGAGAACTGCGGTGAGCATGGTGTTGGCGATCGCCACCCCACCCACCAGAAGGGCGACCGCGCCGAGGCCGATGAAGAGGCTGGTGTAGGCGCCCTGGGCCGCCACCCGAGCGGCCAGCACGTCCGAGGGACGGCTCACAGCGACCTCCTCAGGATGGTTCGGGTTGGCGGTGCGCGCCAGCACCGCCTGTACGTCTGTGACCTGGTTGGGATCGGTGCGCAGGTAGATGGTGGTGTACTCGCCGTCGAAATGCAGATACGTGTGCGCGGCTGGATAGCCGACCAGTGCGGCACGGTCCAGATTGGGCGCTAGCGCCATCGGCTGGAGGATGCCGATCACGGTAAACCACTGCCCCCCGAGGTGCACCTGGATCGGGTGCCGAAGATCGGTGATGCCCAGATACTGCGCGGTCGAGGCGCCGAGAACTACGGCCGGGTACTGAGCTGTGACAGGGTTGAGAAAGGTTCCGTGCTGGACCGTGGCGTTCAGAGTCTGCAGGAGGGTGACGTCAGCGGCCCGGACCGAGATGCCACCGCTCTGGACGTCGGGTATCTTGTCCGTGCGGAAGACGTGAGCATCTGGCACCGTGCCGGTTGCGGAGACGGTCAGCACCGGACCGACCCGCCGGATCATTCCGGGGGCAGTCTGAGGCAGGTAGGCCTGGGCGCCGCCCAGGGCCTGGCCGGGTGAAACGGTCAGCAGATTCGTGCCCAGCGCATCGAGCTGGGCCAGCAGCCGGGCCTGACTCGAGGCTGATATCCCAAGCACGCCGACGATGGCAGCGATTCCGATGCTGACGCCCAGAGCCGACAGCAGGGCCCTCAGCCGGCGCGAGCGCAGCCCGAGGCCACCGACCCGGAAGACGTCAAGAAAGGTGAGCCTGCTATTCACCGGCCACCCCCCATCGCGTATCCGCTGTTGAAGGAGAGGCGAACGATCCTTCGACCGCGGCATCGCGAACGATCAGCCCGTCGCGGAGCTCGACGTTGTGCGATATCGAGTCAGCGATCTCGTGGTTGTGGGTGATGATGACGATCGTCCTGCCCTCGTCGTTGAGGTCGCGAAGCAGATCCATGATCGAGGCGCCGGAGGCAGAGTCGAGGTTGCCCGTGGGCTCGTCTGCCAGGATGACGGCTGGCTCCCCGACAACTGCGCGGGCGATGGCCACCCGCTGGCGCTCGCCCCCTGAGAGCTGGTTTGGCTGATGGCTCAGCCTGTGGCCAAGGCCCACACGCCCCAGGGCCCTCCCCGCCAGCCTTCGGCGATCGGCCTGATTGACCCCGCGGTAGAGCAGACCATTGGCGACGTTCTCGACGACTGAGAGTCCATCGAGCAGGAAGAACTGCTGAAACACGAAGCCGAGCCGCCACGCGCGCAGGCCCGAGAGCTCGCGGTCGCTCATCTCGAACACGTCCTGGCCGGCGACGCGTACCTGCCCATCCGTGGGCCGCTCCAGCGTCCCCATCACGTGCACCAGCGTGGTCTTGCCGGAGCCCGACTGGCCGACAATCGCTACGAGCTCACCCTCGACGATGGTGAGGCTGACGCCACGCAGCGCCTCCACCGGCGGCTCGCCCCGGTAGCGTTTGGTGACCCCTTGCAGCTCCAGCACGGGCCGGCTCATGAGGCCGGCACCACGACAGTCATGCCCTCGGACAGCCCCTGGCCGCGGACCTCGACCCGGCTGGAGTCGAAGATTCCGGTCTGGACGGTGACCAACCGGTGCTGATCGTTGGGGTCGACCACCTCCACGCCGTAGCCACCCCCCGAGAGCGCCAGCAGCGCGTTGACCGGGACCGCGAGGACATTCCTGGCCGACTGCGTCGTGATGTCAACGGTGACAGGCGCCTGATCCAGGTTTGGGATGGCGTTGGGATCGCTGGGCGTGACGGTCACGTTGAGAGTCGTCTGGGGGGCGCCGTTCGGGTTCTGCATGGTGTTGCCGCTCTGCTGGGTGGCCACAGTGCTGACGCTGCTCACAGTGCCCGGGGCACGGGTGTGGCCGTCAGGCAGGTCGATGGTGACCGCGTCACCCTGCTTGACCTGATAACCAAGCGCCGGATTGAGCGGAATGGTCACCACCTTGCTGGCGGAGGTCACGTCCATGATCTGGCCTCCGGCTGAGACCGGCGAGCCGGGACCGACGTGCAGCGCCGTGATCCGGACGGCAGCGGGCCGGAATATCACGTCGCCGAGCCGGACCGTCCCGGTCTGGGGGACACCCAGTGCGGCCTGCCAGCGCTTCACGGCGGCGGCGTCGGCACCGGTGAAGTTCCCATCAGCCACGAGATTCGTGCTGCTGGCGAAGCCCAGCGCGATAAGGTCCTGCTCGAGCTGCTGCACGTCGGTGCCGCTGACTCCGATGGTCATGACACGATAGGCAGCCTGGCTGCCGTAGAGCAGCGGAACCGGGCGCCCGTCAACCGAGTAGAGCGTCTGGCCCTGGCTGACGACGGCACCGACCGCCGGCAGACCGGTGTAGCTCGTGCCACCCGAGCCGGCGGTGGTCTGTACCGGCGCTGCCTGAGCCTGGGCGTTTGCCAGAGCGGTCTGATCCTGGTTGACCGCGGCCTGGGCCTGACCCAGGGTCTGCTGGTTGTGGGCCTGGGTGGAGGCGAGCTGAGCCTGGTCGATGCTGACCTTCTGCCCGTCCTGGGCGCACTGCTGGGATGACGCCGAGACCGCGCAGTCGGAGTCCTTCTTGGCCTGGTCGGCGCTGAGTGTGGCCTGATCGACGGCAAGTGCGGCGCTGTTGGCGGCGGCCAGGTCGCGCAGGGCGGCCTGGTCTGCGGCCAGCTTGGCGATGGCGGAGTTGATGTTGCTCTGGGCCTGCGCCACCGCCGCCTGGGTGGCGGCGGTGGGCGCGAAGAGGGTGGTGGTAGGTCCGTAGCCGATGATGCCGCTGACCTGTTGGGTGGTGACCAGGTCCGTGCGGACGACCCTGGCGGTCCCGGTGGCGGCCGCCTGGCTCGCGCCGGTGGTATGGCCGGTCCGGCTCATCGCCATTCCGGCTGTCCCAGCCGCGGCAATCACCATCAGGGCGAACGCGATCCAGCCCCGCTTGAGGCGCGGCTTGCCCGGCGGCTTCGGGAGCGGTTCGACAGGTACTGCGGCCCCCATCGTCAGCCCTTTGTCTTCGGCATCTGCGACGAGCACGCCTGGAATGCCGCCGACCAACCCGGCCACTGCGTGGGGTCGCTGTTCGTCGGAAAATTGCCTGAGCTGTCGGGGTCTGGGAAGGCCGCGAGACCGTGCTGGCGGATGCACTGGGCGAACCGTGTCAAGGCGGCGATGCGCGCCGGATCGGCTCGCTGCCCCGAGCGCAGATTCAACGACTGCAGGATCGGAGCGCAGGCCTGCTGCGCAGGCTGTGGCAGGCCCTTGATGTTGACGGCCCACTGCGGGTTGCCGTTGCCGTCGAAGGTCGGGTCCGGCTCATCAGCGCCGTGCTGACGCAAACAGTTTGCGAATTGAAGCCAGAGCCTCTGCCTGTCACTGGTGCTCAGCTGGGCCGATCCCGAGCTCGGACCTGTACTGGGGGCCGAGCCGACGTGCGCTACGGGCGGTGCGGCTGACGTCGACCCGGCTCCGCAGGCGGTCGAAAGCGACAGCACAGCGGCGATGAAGATGGAGACGGGAAAGATGCGTGTCATGGCGCCCAATCCTCGATGGGCACTTCTAAGACGGGGCCTGGCTGCCCATTAGCGTTTTCTCAGCCGCCTTTAGGAATTCTTGAGAGAGTTCTTCCCGGAGTCTCAAATCAGCTGGGCTAGAGTGAGCCGTGAAACAGCCGTGCAGCAGCCCGTGAAAGTGCTGGTCGTGGACGACGAGCTCCTCATCCGCCAGTTTCTGACCACTGGTCTTCGCTATGAGGGCTATGAGGTGCAGGAAGCCAAAGATGGCAGCGAAGCGCTGACACTGGCGGCGCGCTTTCAGCCCGACATCGTGATCCTGGATCTCGTGATGCCGGGAACTGACGGCTACGAGGTCTGCCGCCGCCTCCGCGGGCGCCCCGACCTCGGCATCGTCATGCTGACGGCTAAAGACGAGCTCCACGACCGCATCCAGGGCCTGGACATGGGGGCGGACGACTACCTCGTAAAGCCGTTCGAATTCGACGAACTGCTGTCGCGGATCCGCGCCAATCTCCGCCGCCTGAACAAGCCGGGGCTCCGGATGCTTGCCGCCGGACCGCTCACCATGGACGAGGCGCGCCATCAGGTGCGGCTGGACGGCCGCATCCTTGACCTGACACCTCGCGAGTTCGACCTGCTCCGATTCCTCATCCGGCATCCCCAGCAGGTATTCAGCCGCCAGGTCATCCTCGACCGGGTCTGGGGCCCCGACTTCCTCGGAGGCGAGGGCAACGTCGACGTGTGCATCGCATCGCTGCGCAGCAAGCTTGGTCCGGGACACCGCGCCGTGCTTCAGACGGTTCGCAGCGTCGGCTTCCGGCTATCGCCGTGAACGGCCTCGCCGGACGAGTGCGGCGAGGGTGGTCGCGCCTGCAGGTGAGGCTGGCCGCGCTCGTCGTCGGGCTGCTGATCCTCGGCTTCAGCATGGTGGGAGTGGTCCAGCACTACGTGCTTCGCCAGTACCTCCTGAGCCAGACCGCCCGGTCTGCGTCGGTTGAGGTCGGTGTGGCTG
>DATFWQ010000154.1:0-3485 GCA_035259145.1 Candidatus Dormiibacterota bacterium
GGCTGGTCGTGCCGCGTATCTGCGGTGGCTACATGGAGCCCCGTGCGGTCACGGGGTCCTACGAGGATGGGCGCCTGACAATGTGGGTGTCGACGCAGTGGACGTTCGGCGTCCGCGACAAGGTGGCGGACGTGTTGGGAATGGAACGCGATCACGTGCGAGTCATCGCTGCCGACGTCGGCGGCGGATTCGGTCCGAAGGGCGAGCTCTATCCGGAGGAGGCGTTGGTCGCGGCTGCGTCGAGGCGGCTGGGCCGGCCGGTGCGGTGGGTGGCAGGCCGCACCGAAGACACCCAGGCGACCGCCCAGGGTCACGGAGCACTGGTCGAGCTAGAGCTGGCCGCCGCACCCGACGGCGTTCTGCGCGGCCTTCGTGGCAGGATCTTCGTCGACAGCGGTGCCTACACAGCGTCCGGCGCCGGCCTCGGTGACCTTATCATCTCCCACCTGCTCTCGGCCTACCGACTGCCGGCCATGTCGGTGGAGACCGGGGTCGTGTTCACCAACGCGGTTCCGACCGGCTTCGTCCGCGGCGGGGCTCGCCCGATCGGCAACTTCGCCATCGAGCGGCTGATGGACCAGCTCGCCCGGAAGCTGGGCCGCGACCCGGTTGAGGTCCGCCGGCAGAATCTCGTGCCGCCCGAGGCAATGCCCTATGACACTGGGCTCCCCGCGGGCAGGGCCACGATGGTGTACGACGGTGGGGACTACCCCAGGCTTCTCCGCGCCGTCCGGGATGCGCTCGGCGACGTCCACGAAGGACGGCGCGAGGATGGGCGGCTGGTCGGCCGCGCGATCGTGTGCTGCGTGGAATCGAGCGGCTTCGGGGGCAAGGAGCCCGCCCGAGTGCGGCTGGAGAAGGATGGAACGGCCCACCTGTTCGTCGGCTCAACGCCCCAGGGCCAGGGCCACCGGACGAGCGCGGCACAGGTGCTGGCCGAAAGGCTGGGCTGGCCGCTGGACCGGGTTTTCGTCACCGCCGGCGATACCTCGGCTGTCGAGACGGCGACCATGACGGCCGGCAGCCGTACGGCCGTGCAGGTTGGAAATGCGACGGCCATGGCTGCCCGCAGCATCCGCCGCAGGCTGCTCGAGCGGGCGGCCGAGACGCTCGAGGCCGACCCGGCGGACATGCTTCTGGCCGGCGGCGTGATCTCGGTGCGTGGAACGCCGGCCCGGTCCGTTGACGCGCGCGCGGTCCTCCCCGATGAGGGCATCGAGGCGCTCGAGCTGTTCACGCCGCCGGTGCCCCTCGCCTACTCCAGCGGCTGCCACGGTGCAGTGGTCGCCGTCGACACCGACACAGGCTCGATCGCCGTCGAGAGGTACGTCATCGCGCACGACACCGGCCGGGCGATCAACCCGATGCTGGTCGAAGGCCAGATGCAAGGCGGCTTCGCACATGGGCTTGGCTATGCACTGTTCGAGGAGGCCGCGTACTCGCCGGAAGGTGACCTGTTGAGTGCCAGCTTCCTCGACTACACCGTGCCAAGCGCGCCAGAGCTGTCCGTACAGCTGTCGCTGCTTCCGATCGTGACGCCGACCGACGCCAACCCTGAAGGTTTCAAGGGCGCCGGCGAAAGCGGCACCGTCCCGGTGCCCGCGGCGATCGCCGCCGCAGTGGAGCGGGCGCTGAGCCACGTGAGGCCCGACGTGGTTGTCGACCGCCTGCCGCTCAGCCCCGAGCGAGTGCTGAGCCTCGTCGGGGGTCCTCGAAGCAAGAGCTAGATCAGAACGGTCTCACAATCCCGGAGGCCACGCCGATCAGCTCTTCCGGCTCGATCTCGCCGCCTTTCGCTCCGGATCGCACCTTGGCCTCCAGGGCACGCCGCACCGTCTCCGCCACGTCGGCGCCGCTGAACCCGTCGGTCGCATCGAGCAGCGCGGCCCACCGCACGTCGTCGATATCGGAGAACAGGCGCCGGCCGGCTTTTCGCTCGGAGAGCCGCAGATGCACACGGAAGATCGCCTGGCGCCCCTGACGGTCCGGCATGGGCACCTCCACCAGGCGGTCGAAGCGGCCAGGGCGCGTCAGTGCATCATCGACGGCCTCCGGCCGGTTGGTTGCGGCCAGGACGATGACCCCGTCCACCTCATGGAGGCCGTCCATGTTCTCGAGGAACGTGCTGACCATGCGGTGAGTGGCCTCGTGGGAGAGATCGCGGTCGCGAGCCAGGGCGTCGATCTCGTCGAAGAAGATGACGGCTGGCGCCTGGCTGCGCGCGCGGTCGAACGCCTGCTGAACGCGCCGCTCGGCCTCTCCGTACCACTTGGACACAACATCGGTGGCACGGACGTAGAGGAAGCGCGCCCCAGCTTCGTGAGCAAGTGCGCGAGCCAGCATTGTCTTGCCGGTGCCTGGCGGGCCATAGAGGAGCACGCCTCGAGGTGGCCGCGCACCCCACGCCTTGAATGCGTCCGGCTGGCTGATCGCCAGGCAGATCGTCTCCAGCTCGGCCCTGGCAGCGTCCTGTCCGCCGACGTCGGCGAACCTGGTCGGCTCTCCGCCGGGCTCGACGTCCGCCGTCGGGTCGAACA
Organism: Candidatus Dormiibacterota bacterium; assembly: GCA_035259145.1. Classification (GTDB taxonomy): domain Bacteria; phylum Chloroflexota; class Dormibacteria; order Dormibacterales; family Dormibacteraceae; genus CF-161. The sequence goes on from DATFWQ010000154.1 coordinate 2,538, forward strand.
TCTCACCCGGCTGGCTCGTGCCGGGCAAGCGCGAGAACAGGCCGGCGGTGCCCTGGCCCAGGCGTCGCAGGGTGCCGACAGCGCCTTCGACGCTCACGGCGGTGGGGCGGAGCGAGAGCTCCACGTCAGGCACCGGCAGCTCCTCGTGGACGTAGACGGCTTCGATGACGGTCGAGACCAGGTCGCAGAATCGGTCGAGGTCGGCGGCGACCTGCTCGCTGTCTGAGGTCGGCCGAGCGGGTGCACGCGGCCCCACGAGCTGCATAAGGACAGGCCAGATTCCGCAGGTCACCGTGATCTGACGCATGATGCCCGGCGCCACCAGGAACTGGGAAGTGCCGGTCTCGTCGAGCACGAAGAACCCACCCCGCCGCAAGATCGTGCTGCGATAGCGGCCGGCCACCTCATCAGGAACGCGCGTAGCGGCGGCCTGTCCGAGACCGAACGGGCTCAGCGCGACGGTGCCGCCTCGCGCTGTCGGCACCAGAATGGCCGCCAGAGCCATTCGAGCGTCCGGCGGCGTGTCGCTGCGGCCGAACACGAGCAGGCGCGAAAGGGGCTCGGGCAGGCCCAGCTGGCCGAGGACGCTGAGTGAGAGGCCCCGGCGCAGCCGGTCGGCCAGCGTCGGGTCCCAGGTCAGGCGAAGCGACATGTCTCTAATCATCTTGGCGTGACTGCGGCCGGCGTGCTCACATGTGGACTCCGGCTCAATCGGTTTCCGCAACGACGTCGCCGACCGCACGTCTGATCGCCTTGACAACGTCCTTGAGGATCCGGCCTGGCACACGCGGTCCGAGAGGTCGCTCCCCCATCAACTGATGGTGCAGGGTGGTTATCTCGTCGCAGAAGACCACGCTGTCGTGTTGGAGCCCACCCATTCCGGCAGACAGCGCCACTCGTGTCGGCCCGAGCCGTCCCGACGTGAACATCGGAACAACCAGGACGTGA
>DATFWQ010000155.1:0-11173 GCA_035259145.1 Candidatus Dormiibacterota bacterium
GCGGCGACGGTATCGGGATGAGCACTCTCATCAGCAGGCCGACCAGCGGTCCGAGCACGGCCAGCCCGAACCCGACGAGGGTGAACCAGAACATCCACCTCCACCGCTTCAGCGCGCCGACCACGATGACGACGACTGGGGCAAGCACGACCACGCCGTTGACAGCCAGCCCCGCGATCATGGACGCGCGGAGGCTCCGGCTCAGCTGCGCCGCCTCCACCGGCGACGCGTCTCCCCGCAGGGGACAGGCGCATGAAACGTGGTAACGGCCAGCACCACCGTCCACGCGAACGTGGCGAATCCGATCACTGTCAGGGTGATCACGGCTACCTGCAGGGGCAGGGTCCACACCGTTGGCCGGTACCACACCCGCGGCGGGGCAAGCGGATTCGGTATCCAGTGTGTTCCGTCGAACCACTCGTGGCCGTCGGGCGATACCGCAAGCTGCCATTTCCGTCCGTCCCACCAGTACCGCCGATCAGGCGAGTGCACCGACTCGATCGTAGCCGCCCACTTCGAAGGCGCCGAACCGAGTCTGGAGATCACTCGTAGCGCAGCACCTCGAGGGGACGGACCCGGGTGGGCGCCCACGCGACCAGGCCGGAGACGACGGCTGCCAGCAGGGAGGATGCCAGGATGATCGCGATGGCGAGCGGAGCGGCCACGTCCAGACTCGTCTTGAAGGCGAGCTTGCCCAGCAAGGTCGTGGCCAGTGCTACCAGGGCGATCGCGGACAGCCCGCCGACCCCGCCCAGAAGGGCATTCTCGAACAGCACCTGCGAAAGGACGCTCTTGCTCTGGTAGCCGACCGACTTCATGATGCCGATCTCGCGACGGCGTTCGAGCATGGCCAGCGCCACCGCGTTGGCGATGATGACAGCGCCTGCCAGCAGCGCCAGCGAAGCCAGCGATGTGAGCAGGATCAGCAGGTTCCGCAGAATCTGATCCACGATCGCGCCGAAGTCCGCGAGGTCGATCACTCCGGCTTGCGGGTCTGCGTCACTCAGCCGCCGGACCGCCGCCGCCTTTTGCGCAGGGTCGATCTTCAGTGAGTACGCGACGGCAGCGCCATCCCCGGCCCAGGCAGACACGAGCTGGCTGTCGGCCTCGAGTGCGCCGAACTGGATCGTCACGAAAGACCTCTGGAAGAAACCGACAAGGGTGAGCGTGCGCTGTTCGTGAGAGCGTGGCTCGGCCAGAGTGATGGTGTCTCCTGGGCGCAGGTTGAAGGGTGCCATGGTGAGCTCCTGCCCACCCACCACGTTGGTCGTGCCCGCGTCGGCTGATGTGAGCAGTCTCCCCATGGAACGCCTGGGGTTTGCCGGGTTGGCGGCCACGGTGTTTTGCGGCAGCTGACCGGCAGCCAGGTCGGTCCCTTCGAGGCTCGACAGCGAGGAGAGGAAGAAGGGGTTCTGCGCCGCCCCGCCCTGGGCGCGGGCGCGGGTCGCGAAGTCGGCCACCGGCTCGTTCTTGACGGCGACTGGTGTGGCTGACATGATCAGCGCCTTGCGCTGGGCCTTCAACCCGGGCGTCCCTGGCACGGTCTTCGCCAGGTTGTCCGCGCGCTGTACCGAATCGATCGCGAGCACGTTGTAGGTCGCTGAGCTGGAGATGGCGCCGTTCAGCTTGCTCCGGATGTCCTGGGCCAGGATCAAGATCAGCCCCACGCAGAACACGCCGACAAACAGCGCCACCAGCGTAGTGGCGGTTCTGCCGGGCTGACGCCCGACCCCCCGGAAACCCAGCTTGACGGTGACCTTCCAGCTGCGCGGCGCCAGGACGATGAGATAGCCCCCCACGGTGAAAACGAGGAGCAGCACCCCCACTGCCGGGACCAGATAGGTGATGACAGCCGAAATCAGGACTGGTGGAGTGACCAGGAGCAGGTGGCGCCAGGTGACTCGTTCAGGGACCGGCAATACCCCGATCACGAAGCCGACGAGTGCGAAGACGAGGCTCACGAGGCCCAGGGCCACCAGCGTGCCCGCGACTCCGAAGACTGCGAGCTGGAGGTTGCCGAGGATCGCGAATGCAAGCAGCGTGAACAGTGCGCCGAGCACCGCGAGCAGCGCCGCCGTCAGAATCCGCGTCCCCCAACCCTCCTCGGAGGCTTCCCGGATCACAGCCAGCGGGCGGACCTCGGCCGCCTTTACGATCGGGAGGAGCCCGAAAGTCAGCGCCGTGGCGAGGCCGACCCCCAGACCGGACAGAACTGTGAGGGGCTCGAGCTGCGGTTCGAGGTGCTGCGCGACCAGGTTCTCCACCAGCCTGGTCACTGCAAAGCTCACGCCCGCTCCAAGAAGCGCGCCTGCTGCTCCGCCGGCAAGGCCGAGCCAGGCGGCCTCCAGCCCGAAGAGTAGATAGAGGTCGCGCCTTCGGTAGCCTGAGGTTTTGAGCATCGCGATCTCGATCCTCCGGCGTGACAGCAGCACCTGCATCGTGTTTGCGATGCCTATGCCACCGACCAGCAGCGCCAGCAAGCCGACGATGTCGAGGAACTGGCTGATGAAGCGACTGGCATCCTCCTGCGACTTGAGCACGTCGTCTGTGGTCTGCACCGAGGCGACGGGATAGCGCTTCTTCAAGTCGGAGGCGACCTGGAGCATCTGCGACCGGCCAGGTGTCGTCAGGTAGACGCTGTTGTAGAGGGGAGGAAGGCGCGAGCTGGCCCGGAGCGTGTCGATCCCCACCATCAGGATCCCTCCGGAAAGCCCACCGCTGTCAGCCAGAAGCCCGGTGATGGTGACCGTCATCGGCCCTGCCTGGGTCGCCAGCTGGACCTGGTCACCTATGCCGGCGCCGAGCTGGCGCTGTGCAGTGGAGCCGATGAGGGCGGTGCCGGTGGGGCCGACAAGCGAACGCGCGTTGCGGCCTTGCGGCCGCGCGATCTTCACGCTCCCCACGAGCGGGTACCGTGCGGGGTCCACCACCTGGACCTGGAGGGATCGGGGCGGGCCGCTGCCGAACCGCGCGGTGGCGCCCGGCGTGAGGGTTGCCGTCCAGGCGCTGACCAGGCCCTGGCGCTCGAGGTCGTCGAGATGTGCCAGTTCGTCCTGGCTCAGGCCGGTGCTGACCGCCATCATCTGGATGTCCCCGCCGTTGGCCTCGCGCACGTTGCTGGTCAGTGAGTGGCGTATGGTGAGCCCGGCCAGCTGCAGCGACACGATCGCCATCACGCCGACCGCTATGCAGAAGACCGCGAGCACTGTTCGGTACCCATGTCGGGCGAGGGATCGGGTCGAGTACCGGATGTAGAAATCGGGGTTCATCGCTGAGCGCCGGCGCCGTCGACAAGGGCGCCGTCGACCAGTCGCAGCTGCCGGTCTGCGCGACCCGCCACGTCCGTGTCGTGGGTGGCGATCAGGAATGTCGTCCCGGATGTCGCCCGCAGCTCCGCCACGAGGTCGAGAAGCTTGCTCCCGTTTGGCCCGTCGAGGTTTCCTGTCGGCTCATCTGCGATCACGATCGCCGGGTTGGTCGCCATGGCTCGAGCGATGGCCACCCGCTGCTGCTCGCCGCCCGAGAGCTGGCTGGGGCGGTGGCTCAGCCGGTGACCCAGCCCCACCTGCTCGAGCAGCTCCCGCGACCGTTGGGAAGGTGACCCATCGTGAGAGCCGACGTACAGGGGCAGCTCGACGTTCTCCTGAGCGGTGAGAGTCGGGATGAGGTTGAACGCCTGAAACACCATGCCGATCTTGTGGTTACGCACCTGGGCCAGCCTTGCCTCGCTCATCTGCGTGATGTCGACGCCATCGACGAGCACGCTGCCTGTGCTGGGGCGGTCGAGACCGGCGATGACTCCCAGGAGCGTGCTCTTGCCGCTACCGGAAGGGCCCACCAGTGCGACGAACTCGCCTTGATGGATGGCGAAGGACACCCCCTTGAGGATCTTGACCTGCTCTCTTCCTAGAGGCAGCCACCGCCACACGTTGCGCGCCTCCAGCGCCGACACCGTCGACCGCTCCATGCCTGGGACCTCCCTCGCTTTACGCACCTGCTTCTGGACCATCGCATACAACGCGGCCAGGGTGCAGGTTGGTCGCTGCGGACCAACCCACTGCCAGGGCTCGACCGCAAGGTCCTCGCCCGGCCTATGCTGGTTGACGTTCCGTGTTCGAGACCTTCGTGGGCACCGAGGCCGGTGTCGTGCACATCGACGGCCGGGCCAGGGCGCTTGGGCTGACCGACCAGCGCATCAGCGCGATCCACGCCTTCCGCGATCGGACGGGCAGCGTGGTGATCCTGGCCGGAACCTACGGCAACGGCCTGTTTCGCAGCGATGACTTCGGGAGAGTGTGGACTCCGATCACCGATGGCATGACAGCGCCGGCCGCAAGGACGATCGCTCCCGACCCACTCATCCCGGGTGCTCTCCTCTGTGGCACCGAGCCGGCGAGGATCTTCCGCAGCGCCGACGATGGGATCAGGTGGGTCGAGCTCGAGGGCGTCCTGGCGATCTCGGCCCACACCGATTGGTACCTGCCCTACTCGCCGCGAGCCGGGGCGGTCCGCAACGTGTTCGCGCCTCCGGGCAGCACGAGCCGGCTGCTGGCGGCGGTCGAAGTGGGTGGCCTCATGGAGACCGTGGACGCCGGCGCCACGTGGTCGGTCGCCCCGATCGGGCCCAACGACGACATTCATCAGATCTCGGGAGATTCGACCGACCCGGACGTTCTGTGGAGCTCACTGGGCTATGCGGCGCTCAGGTCGCGCCGGCGCGACGCCTCGGCGCCAAAGCTGGGTGGTGTGGGCCGTTCACGCGATGGGGGCAAGACCTGGAACGTGCTCCACACCGACTACACGCGCTCTGCGATCGTGCCCCCGGCGAAACCCGACGTGGTCCTTGCAGGCCCGGCGCCCCAGGTCGGTCGGCAGGGTCGTATCGAGGTCTCTGCGGACGGCGGGGAGTCCTGGCAGCCTGCTGGTGGCGGCATCGATATTCCGATGCGGGACATGGTCGAATTGTTCGTGCCCGCGCCGGACGGCACGATCTATGCGGTGTGCTCGGGCGGCCGCCTGCTGCGCTCGTCACCGGACACCTGGCGATGGCGCTCGGCGCTTCCGGATGAACAGCCTGACAACGCCGTCTCGGTCAGCTTTCTCGAGACCTGACGGCGACGGCGGAGAAAATCAGAAGGAGCTGGGCCAACCGCCAGCACGAGGCCCTTTCCCGGGCAGCCGCATGGGGCCATTTCCGGCAGTTGGCCCACCCAGGTGTCTAAGAACTTGTCAATGCAACCTCGGCACCGCAGGGTCCGGGTGCTGGTTGCGGCGGGTTACTTTGACAACGCGGGGATCTTGGACTTGCCAATCGATCGGACACGACATCAGGCAGGGAGGGAGCAACCGGGAGCGGATGCATCTACCGAGCCGCCGATCATACGGAGCCGCTGGCTGGTTGTGGCATCGACGATTGTCATGTTCGGCGGATTCTTCAACGTCGTCGACGGACTCGTGGCGTTGTTCAAACCTTCATATTTCGTCGGCCAACCAGTGTTCGGCGATCTGTGGATCTGGGCGGTCCTCTGGACCGGATTCGGATTCCTACAGATGGCAACGGGCGGCGTCTTCTTGACCAGCAACAGCTATGACCCTGGCGCTGAGGTCAGGATGCAACCTGAGAGGTCTGGCGTCACCGGACCTTGAATCCGGTCGGTCTGATGGTCAGAATCACGCGCACGTCGCGGTCCGCCACTTCGGTTACCTTGCCCCGGTAGCGTTGCTGCAGAACCTGGTAAAAGTGCCCGGTGGGGTCGTTCTCGATGTCTTCGACGACGCCACGGACCTGAATGTAGCGATACTGGTTGTCTGGGTCTGCAACTGACAATGCCACACGCGGCTCTCGCTGAACATACCGGTAGTTGTAGCGTTCCCGCGTATGAGTGAGCTTGACAACACCCTGCTTGCGGTCCCAGAGAAACCACATCGGATTGACCTGGGGTGAGCCGTCGCGCCGAACGGTCGCGAGGTGTGCGAACAAAGGGCGCTCAAGCAGGTCGACGTGCGTCTGGGGTGGTTGCATGGGGATAAGGGAACCAGCTTTCGAGGAGCCGTGTGGGACGAAGCCCGGCGCGATCGCTTGACGGTGACGCCGCAGTGCTCGTCGTGGTCGCGTAGACTGACGGGGCCGTGATCGCCGGGGCGCACACCATCATCTTTGCCGAGGACGCAGAAGCGGCACGCGCATTCTTCCGTGATGTGCTCGGCTTCGCCAGCGTCGATGCGGGCGACGGGTGGCTGATCTTCGCGCTTCCACCGGGCGAGATTGCCCTCCATCCCGGGCCGGGATGGGGGCAGCCGCTGGCGGCTCATCAGCTGTTCTTCATGTGTCATGACGTCGAGCGCACCGTTGAGGAGCTTCGAAGCAAGGGGGTCGAATTCGAATCGCCGATCACCGACCAGGGGTACGGGCTCATGACGCGGTTGAAAATCCCGGGTGCCGGCGAAATCGGCCTCTACCAGCCAAAGCACCCGAGCCCTCTGACAGAGTTTTCTGACGGGTAGCCGTCGAGATCCATCGCGCCCCTGGTCCCCTGATCGCACGCGGAACTTAGCTCACCCCCCCCCACGTCAGGAGACAGGCGAATCGCAGGGATCGGATACGCTTCCTGCCAACGGATGTCCAGCTCGATTCTCGGTCATGCAGTCCGGCGCCGCGAGGACCCTGCCCTCATCGCGGGAAGCGCGACGTTCGTCGGCGATCTGAAGCTCCGCGGCTGTCTGGAGGCCGCGTTCGTGCGCTCGCCGTTCGCCCACGCTCGCATCCGCTCAATCGACACCGCGCAAGCGGCGGCGCTGCCCGGTGTGGTCACCGTGCAGACGGCGGCCGAGCTCAATCTCAAACTGATCCAGGAGCTGCCGATACTGGCGCCAAGGCCGGCCCTGCCCGCGGACACGGTGCGCTTCGCAGGCGAGCCCGTGGCCGTCGTCCTGGCGGAGACTCTGGAAGCAGCGGCGGATGCCGCGCAGCTGGTTCAGGTCGAGTGGGAGCCCCTCCCACCAGTACTCGATCCATCTGGCGGCGAAGAAGTGCGAGCCGACAGGGCTGGCAGCAACGGCGACGCCCTCGAGGGCGCCGAAGTCGTCGTCCGAGGCACTTTCGTCAATCAGCGCCTTGCACCGCTGCCGATGGAGCCGAACGCGATAGTAGTCGCACCGGATCCTGATACCGGCGGGATCAAGGTCTGGGCCTCGACCCAGGTGCCGTTCGGGCTGCGCGACGGCCTGGCCGGCCTGCTTGACCTGCGCAAAGCAGATGTCCGCGTCATTGCGCCCGCGGTGGGGGGAGGCTTCGGGGCCAAGGCTGCTCTCTTCTCGGAGTTCGCCGTTGTGGCGGCACTTGCGCGCCGTCTGGGTCGCCCGGTTCGCTGGTTGGAGACGCGCTCGGAGAACTTCGTGAGCATGATGCACGGCCGCGGCCAGGTTCAGGAGGTGGCCCTGGGCGCAGGTGGGGACGGCAAGCTGGTCGGGCTCCAGGCGCGCGTCATCGCGGATGCCGGCGCGTACCCCAACATAGGAGTCCTGCTCCCGGGGCTGACGGGCCTGATGTCGGCCGGCGTCTACCGGATGCCGAAGGTTGACTTCGCGTCAAGCGTGCGCCTGACCAACACCACGCCCATGCATGCCTATCGCGGCGCCGGCAGACCCGAGGCCGCGGCCATGGTCGAGCGCGCCATGGACATGCTTGCCGCCGAGCTGGGAATGGACCCGGCTGAGCTGCGACGCCGCAACTTGCTCCAGCCCGACGAGTTCCCGAAGGCGACGGTGACCGGCGCAACCTACGACTCGGGGAACTATCCCGCTGCCCTTGACGCGGCGCTGTCGCTTGCGGATTACGAGCGGCTTCGCCGGGAACAGGCGGAGAGGCGCGCCCGGGGCGACCGGCTCCAGCTCGGCATCGGGATCTCCGTCTATGTCGAGATCACGGGTGGCGACGCATTCTCCGAATTCGGCGCTGTCGAGGTTGACGGCGGTGGCGGGTTCCGGGTTCGGGTCGGCACCTCATCGCATGGCCAGGGCCACGAGACCGCTTTTGCGCAAATCGCAGCCGAGGTGCTGGGTGTGAACTACGAGCAGGTGACGGTGGTCCACTCGGACACGGCCGAAGTGCCGCATGGCGTCGGCACATTCGGCTCCCGCTCGGTGCAGATCGGCGGAAGCGCTGTTCATGCTGCGGCGCTCCGGGTGCTCGACGAAGGACGCCGGCTGGCAGCGGAGCTGCTCGAGGCCGATGCGGCGGACATCGTACCGGTGCCCGGCCACGGACTTGGCGTGGCGGGCTCGCCGGGGGCGCATGTCGAGTGGGCAGCCGTGGCCCAAGCAGCCGGACCTGAAGGTCTGAAGGCGGCGCTCGATTTTGATCAGGGCGCGGCCAGCTTCCCGTTCGGGTGCCACGTCTCGGTGGTCGAGGTGGATCTCGACTCGGGCGACGCACGCCTGGTCCGGCACGTCGCCGTGGATGACAGTGGACGCATCGTCAACCCGCTGCTGGCCGACGGCCAGGTCTATGGTGGCATCGCCCAGGGACTGGCGCAGGCGCTGTACGAAGAGGTCGTGTACGACGCCGAGGGCAACCCTCGGACCGCCAGCCTGGTCGACTATCTGATGCCGACGGCGGCCGAGATGCCGGAGGTGGTTCTGGGCCGCACCGTCACGCCGACCCCGCTGAACGCGCTGGGCGCGAAGGGGATTGGGGAGTCAGGCACCATCGGCTCCACGCCCGCGGTGCAGAACGCCGTCGTGGACGCAGTGGCGCACCTGGGGGTGCGCCACATCGATATGCCGCTGGCGCCAGAGCGGGTCTGGCGCGCGATTCAGGAAGCGCGCAGCGGGGCCGGCAGCGGAGCATCTTCCGGCGCCGCGAAGCGGCCTTGACGAATTAACAACCACCGTTGACTGCGCGCAGCCACGGATCCTATTGTGGGCCCGCCCCCAACGGGTGGGCGGGGGTTGCAGTGGGGTCGGCTGAGGTCGCGGCCGAGCTAGTGCTCCGCATTCGGGAAATCAGCGCGCGCCCTGTCCTCGTGCCGATGCGACGCCCGCTGCGCACCAGCACGGGTGCCATCGAGGCGCGCCGCTGGTCCTGGTCGACCTCCTGACCGACGATGACGTGACCGGCCGCGCCTACCTGTTCGGCATCCACGCCTTCACCCTGACGCCGCTCTGCTCGCTTGTCGAGTCGTTGGGTGAGATGGTGGCCGGCGACCGGCTGATTCCGTTCGAGGTCGAGCGCAAGCTGAGGGCGCGGCTGACCCTGCTGGGCCCGCACAACCTGACAGGGATGGCGCTCTCTGGAGTGGACATGGCCGCCTGGGACGCGCTTGCGCGAGCCTGGGGTATTCCGCTGGTGACGCTCCTCGGCGGGCGACCCGGCTCTGTGCCGGCCTACAACAGCAACGGGCTCGGGATCATGCCGGCAGCCGAAGCCGCAGCGGAAGCACTCGAGCTGGTGTCCGAGGGATTCCACGCCGTCAAGGTGCGTCTCGGCAGGTCTTCCGGAGCCGAGGACCTGGCTGCGGCGCGAGCGGTCCGCGCGGGGATCGGGGGCGACGTGGCGCTGATGTCCGATTTCAACCAGTTCCTGTCGGTGCGCGAAGCAGTGAAGCGGGGCCAGGTGCTGGACGGGGAGGGGCTGGCGTGGATCGAGGAGCCCGTCCGAGCCGACGACCTCGCGGGGTGCCGCGAAGTGTCTGTTGAGCTGAATACGCCGGTTCAGATCGGGGAGAACTTCTCAGGTTTGTTTCAGATGCGGGAGGCGCTCGCTATCGGTGCATCAGACCTGGTCATGCCCGACCTGCAGAGAATCGGCGGGGTGACAGGATGGCTGCGGGCTGCGGCACTCGCCCAGGCGTTTGGCGTGCAAATGTCGAGCCACCTCTTTCCCGAGTACAGCGCGCACTTGCTCTCGGTGACCCCAACGGCGCACTGGCTCGAGTACGTGGACTGGGCTGCCCCGGTGCTGCAGGAACCGTTCATTGTCGAAGACGGCCACCTCGCAGTGCCGGACCGCCCTGGCGCGGGCCTGGAGTGGAATGAGGAGGCGGTAGCGAAATTTCGGGCCGAAAGCTGAAACGCTGCGTCACCAGCCGGCCCGCTCGGGAAGGGGAGAGCCTCCGGTGCGACCGCATGAGCGTCGCGGCTGATGAGCCACGCCGCTCCGCTGATGACTGTCAGCTAAACGCCGGCAGAGATTGTTCCGATAAGTAGTTGGGGGCTCACCTACGTGGCGTGCTCAAGGGAAACCGTGAGGGAAGCGGTCGCCGACACGTCGGCGACCGCCCCGGGGGTTGAAGTGGCCAGAAGCTCATACAGTCGGGCCAGGAGCTGCTGCAACTCGGCGAGGCGGCAGCAGGCGTCGTCCATCAGGCCAGGCGGTGACGTATCGAGTTGCTCCTGGAGAGGACGGAGACCCAGCATGGCCTCGTCCAAGCCCTGCCGGCACCGAACCAGATCTGACCAGACAGGCTGCCAGTCGGGGGGCTGCAGCTGGATAAAGACAGGCGTGGGCCGTGGTTGGAGCAAGCTCTTCATCAGGCGCCCTTACGTCCGATCCCGGCGAGCAGCCGTCGCGGTGCTTCGGTCAGCCCTTTGGGCACCTTCTGCGATGGGGTGTTTTTCGATCGCAGGAGTCCCAGGTGCTGACTGACCAGCTGTTCCCCCTTGGCGGTCAGGACCACGTGGTCGTCAGGGCCCCGATGTTCGACCGCGATCAGACGGTTCTGGAACATCACGGGCCAGGACAGATGGAGGGCAATCACGGCGCACTCGAGACAGTCGACATCGATCCAGAGCCGGCTCCGGTCACTCACGTGGCGAGTTCCTCTTGGATCAAGCCCCGAAGCAGCTGGTCGACCCGGTCCAGGCGGTGGCGCATCTCCGGGCTGCTCGTCGTCTCCGCCACTCCCCGCAGCACTCCCAGTGCCCAGTAGAGGTCCTCCAGCTCCGACTGGGTCACTTCGATCGCGATCATCTCCAACCTCCACCGCTGCTACCTCCAAGGGAGTTGGGAGCGGCCGTTCGGACCAGAGTCGGAACCTCCCGACCGCTCCCGGGGAAAAGGGAGGGCGTCAAACTCGAGGCGAGGGCGCGATCCTTGTTCGTCCCCCTCTCTTTGGCTGAACCCACTGAACGATCGCGCCCCCACCTCGAGTGGGGAACTGCCGGGCTGCACCGG
>DATFWQ010000156.1:0-15932 GCA_035259145.1 Candidatus Dormiibacterota bacterium
GCAACTGGAGAACCCGGCCCAGTACCTGGAGCTCAGCTTCGAGGACCGCCTCGGCCTGCTCGTCGACAGGGAGGTCGACTGGCGTGAGAACCGCCGCCTCGCCACCCGTCTCAAAGCTGCCCGCCTGCGTCACACCGCCACAGTCGAGGACATCGACTTCCGCGCCCCGCGGGGCCTCGATCGCGGCATGATCCTGAGCCTGGCTCAGGCCGGCTGGGTGACCAACCACCAGAACCTGCTCATCACCGGTGCGACCGGCTGCGGCAAGTCATTTCTCGCTTGTGCGCTGGCCCACGCTGCGGTCCGCCAGAGTCACACCGCTCTCTACGTCCGCACCCCACGCCTGCTCGACGACCTCGCCGTCAGCCGCGGTGACGGGCGCTACCAGCGCCTTCTCGCCCAACTCCAGCGCACCTCGCTGCTCGTGCTCGATGACTTCTTGCTCACCCCAGCCGGCGTCGAGCAGTGCCGCGATCTCCTCGAGGTTGTCGAGGACCGCGCCCAGCTGCGCTCCACCCTGGTCGCCAGCCAGCTACCCATCGACGCCTGGCACGGCGCCATGGCCGACCCCACTCTGGCCGAGGCAATTCTCGACCGCCTTCTTCACCAGGGCCACCGCATAACTGTCAAGGGACCGTCGATGCGCGCCCGCGATCCCGACGGCGCAGTTTCTCCAGCCCCGTCATCAGCCGCAGCAGGCTCGCGGCGGGGAGGTATCAGCCGGTGACCAGGCAGCGCGGCCACGGCCGCGCGCGAGCGAACGGAAGGCTCTGTCTGAGAAGGGGGCTGGGGAAAGCGCCGGCCTGTGGACAGGCCGACAACGCCCACAAGCATCGGGACGCCTTGCCACGGGCCTGCCCACAGACCTTGGACAACCCGTTCCGGGTTGCCCACACTTCCCCCAACCCGACGACGAATATGCTTGCGCAAGGAGGTGACGGCCGCCTCCGCTAACCGCACCTGACAACCGAATACGTCGTGGCGTCGCTCCGCTCCGACCCTGTCCGTTTTCGATCGGATTGCCTGTCCGGATTCGGCCGGATTGGGTGTTCGGAATCACCGGAATGGGCAGGGTTTCGCCTCCGGCTTCCTCCCCACCTACCTCGCGGTTCGGCGGTCGCCTTTGGCTGGGAATCGACATCACCTCCTCTTCCAGACGACTCTCACCTCCTAGCGACTGTCCATGGCGGGCGCACCGGTGGAGGAGGGAGGTTCGACCTCCCTCCCCATCGTTCCCCGACCCTTAGCGCAGGCCTGCGAAGTTGATCACCGGGCAGCGAACGAGGGTGGGGGTGACTTCGAGGGTCCCCCGCCCGGCGGCGACCGCCGCCAAGATATCGTCGTCTTTGCTCAGCTCGACCGGGGTGACGCCCGGGTTCCAGTGGAAGATCTGCAGATTCCAGGCGCCCCCGGAGTAGCCCACTTCGGTCGGGATGAAGTTGAGCACGTTGCAGCTCGTCGCGTCGTTTGGCAGCGCCGCCAGCAGGCGAGCGCATTGCACCGCGGGCGTCCTGCCGTCGGCGCCGACGACATGGAAGACGATGTTGCCCTTGCTGATCAGCTGAGCCGCCTGCGGCGATGAGGTGACCTCTGCCGTGGCCTGGTATTCGATGATCTGGTGGTCGTAGAACCCCGAGTTGGCCCCCACCGTGGCGCTGGCGGGAACAGGATGGGCGAGTGCGAGCAGGGTACCGATCGTCGCGGGGATCGAGGCGAGGCGCGCGAGGCGAAGGAATTTCATTTTTCGCTCCTTTTCTCTGGTTTGTCCGCGAGGCTCGCGGCGCCCGCCACAGTGACAGCATTCGGTGACGTGAGTGTGACTGGGCTACCTCGTCGAGTTGCGACCGCGGTCAGCCGGTCGAAAGGCAACAGGAGCGATCGCCAGGCCGACCTAGGCAGGCACGACGGCGGGTACCTGCGGCACCCGGCGGAGAGGTGGTCCGTCATACGCGTGTGCACGCGCTGATCAACGAGTATTCGCGGCAGGCTGCCTGACCTAGTACGGCGCCGAAGTCAATCTGGATGCAACGGCCTTAGGGACAAAGTGTGTCGGCCGGGGCGGGGCGCAATCAAATCGCCGGCCAGCGACCTCGTCGCCATCGCATACGCGATCGCATCGCATCGCCCCCCTGCGAGAGGCAATGCCACGTATCAGCTGAGTCGGTTTCACAGGCGCAAACCTCTGCGTCTCGCCGTCGGATAAATGCACCCCACGGGCGGGGCAACAAGGGATGCAGTTCATTTCATCCACCCGTCAGGTACTCGGATTCTGCGGTTGTGGTGAACCCTTGCTCGGCATGCCAGATGAAGACGATGCCCTGACTTGCAGCGACGGCAGCAAGATCCCTTCGAGGCGGGGACGGTAGAAGGATCGCGCGTTTTGGTGTTTGGAAGAATCGTGAGTAGTCGGCCAGCTGGCCGATGGCCATGCGCACGTTTTCCCGAGTGGTGCTCCCCTTGGCCTCGACAATAAGGTTGAGTTCCTTGACATACAAGTCTGTGAACCCCAGAAGATGTTCGTCGACTTCCCCGGCGAGACCGTGTCCATCTACGACCGCGAGACCGAGACAGTGGTGATGGAGGCGCAGATCTTCGTCAGCGTGCTCGGCGCCAGCCACTACATCTACACGGAGGAGCTGCCCTCCCAGCAACTGGTGCCCTGGGTGAATGCCCACGCGCATGCCTTCGCCTTGTATGGCGGATGTCCAGAGATCGCGGTCGTCGACAACCTGCCCGCCGGCGTCTCCAAAGCGCACCGCTACGAACCCATCGTCAACGAGTCCTACCTCGACATGGCCGCCCATTTCGGCGTGGCCGTGATTCCGGCCCGGCCCTACGCCAGCGAGGCCGTCGAGCGGTCCGTCGCAGGACGAGCAGCTCCTGGCGGAGGACGAGGAGTTCGAGATCGCGATCGGTAGCTCGGCGAACCCGGATGATGAGCAGGTCAATTAGCAGGCGGAGGAGGGCATAGAGCAGGGCCAGCAGCACGGGGCAGCGACCGTAGGCCCCGCCAGAGGCGCCGGTCAAGCCGCTGGCCGGTCGCCTGCCGAAGAGTCACGCCAGGCTGGGAGGTGCGTGTCCCACCGCGATCGGGCCGAGCTTTAGGTGACCACAGTCCCGTGGTGCGGCTGCCACGGCCAGCGGGGCGGACGATTAAATGCACCCCACGGCCTCGCACAAGACTCGTTCAGCGTCATGAAGTAGTGGAAGGGGGCGACGCCGACAGTGGCGGCGGTGAAGATGGCCAGCATGCCCCCCGCCTGCTCAGCGGCGGAGACATCGATCCGGGAGATGTAGCCATGAGCGATCGGCGAGCGGACGAATGCGACCGACGCGAGCCCATCGATGCGGATGTCGCCAACGAAGCGGCCCCGGCCCATCAGCAGCTCAGGGTCCTCGACTCTGGTGACACGCGTGCCAAGGATGGACCCAGGCATGCACGCATCGTAATGATCGAGGCTGAGCCGGTGTGCGTGGCGCGCCTCGCCTAGTGATTCCGTTGGTTCGGCACCTGAGGTCTTCCGGGTGACCCAGTCGACGCATCCCGGCTAGCCTGCCGCTATTGCGCGCCCGCTGCGGGCACAGCGAGGGGGTGCGGCTTCGCTGCGGTCGTTGCAGGCGGCCATACATGAGAGGCCGGAGACCTGGGTCGAGTGGATCTCCGAGCACCGCGCCCTGGCGGGACGAGCGCTGCTGTCACAAACGGCCTCATGACCCTCAGACGCCTGGAGGCGCGTGGAGGGCTACGCCGCCGTGGTTGTGACGGCCGCCTCCCTGGCGCAAGCGTGGATCCCTCTTCGTTCCGTCCTCAGGGCCTGAACTAGCAAAGGAGTCGCACCAGCACGTGTCGAACAGCAGACCCTGAACCACCCGCCTTGACCTATTGTCAGGACCATGCGGGATCGTCGTCGACGCCTGCCCTTCCTGCGTGCGGCCCGCGCCGTCGCTGAAGACGGGCCGCGGGCGTTCCGCATCGGCCCTTGTACGGCAGGAAAGCTGAATAGTCCGCAGAATGCTCAGGGACGCCACTTATGAACGCAACTTCTTCTGAACTCCTCATGCGCAACTTTAACGAGATTTTTATAGAGTTGGATCCGGTCAAGCGCGCGGCTTTGCTCGCGGAGTATTACAGCGAAGATTGCCTTTGGATCCATCCTGGCGGGCGCATTGTGGGCCGCGACGGTGTCAATCAAGCGACTACTGAGATTCGCAAACACTTTCCTGAATACCGCTACACAGTTACCGGTGAGATCCAGACCATGCACAATGTAGCGACGTGTCGATGGGGAAGCGGGATGCCGGGTCAGCCGTTCCACTACACAGGAACGGACTTCCTGGAAGAGCGCGATGGCCGCGTTACAAGGCTGTACACGTTCATCGACCAGCAATTGTTTCAGTCCTAAGAGCATGCTGTCAGTAAGGCTCCTGAGGAAGCGGCCCGCGCCGTCGATGCGGCGCGGTGCACGCGGCCGGCGGCGGCGCAGTGGAACCGGCTCGGCTACGCAACAACGCCGTCTATGTTGTGGTCACCGTCGCCTAGCTGAGGTAGCCACAAGAAGATGGGAATAGAGAAGATGGGAATAGAAAGGAAGACGTTGGGCATGAGCACCTCCGACAGGTAAACAGCCCAGGGGTAGGTGATCAAAGGCGAGGTCAGGCTGAGCACGATCGCGAAGGTCGCAAGGACAGCCGTACGCGCGTAGGGTGCATTTACCCGTCGCGACGCGTGCGATGTCCCCGACAGTGGTCCTCCGAGCCCCCTAAGGGGAGGGGCGGTCAGTCGGGTTGTTACCAGCGTCGCATTCAATGATGGTGGTCCAGGTTCAGCCAGCGTCTCTCACTGCCCTACCTCAGGGCGTGTCAGCAGGTTGACACGCTCTGATCCGGTCCCCAAGCCGTGGCGCTCGATCAGGCGGCCAGCCGCGAGTACTCGTTGATCAGCCCGTTCACCCGTGTGCGTCGGATCACTGGACCGCTGACCACCGTGGGGTCCGCGGTGGGTGCCCGCGGTGGCCGCAGCTCCAGACTGCGATGGGGCCGGAACCCGTTGTAGTGCTCCACGTACTCGGCCAGGACTGCCTCCAAATGCCGTCTGCCCAGGATCAGCAGCCAGTCCCGGCACTCGCGGCGGGCACTGGAGATCCAGCGCTCGCACCGAGCGTTCGCGTTTGGGGCCCGCACCGGTGTTCGGATCACCTCCAGACCCTCCGCCCCGAAGACGGCATCGAAGGCGGCCGGGAAGTTGCTGTCGCGATCGTGGATCAGGAAGCGGGGCTTGATCTCCGCCTCCTGCAGCTCCCAGGCCAGGTTGCGCGCCTGCTGGACGGCCCAGCCATCGCCTGGGTAATCGCCGCAGGCGGTGAGGACGATGCGCCGGCTGGCTAGCTCCAAGAAGAAGAGGACGTACAAGCGCTTGAGGAAGACGGTGTCCACCGTGAAGTAGTCGCAGGCCAGGATCGCCTTGCCATGGGTGCGCAGGAAGCGTCGCCAGGTAATTCCTGCTCGTCGCGCGGGTGGGATGCGGTGGCGGCGGAGCAGCTTGCGGATGCTGGTCGTGGAGACCCGATGGCCGAGCTTGAGCAGTTCGCCGCGAATGCGCATGTCGCCCCATAACGGGTTCTCCCTCGCCAGCCTCAGCACCAACTCCTGGCACTCGGCCGGCAGCGACGGCCGCCCGGGACCCCTGCGGCGGCCGAAAGCCGCCCAGCGCCGACGGACCAGCGCGCGGTGCCAGCCCAGGATCGTGGCCGGACGCACCAGGAGCAGGGCGCTCGCAGGAAGCTGGCGGCCGAGTGCGGCCAGGATCATGCGATCGGCTGTCCGCCAGCGAGGCCGTCGAGCGGTGCGTCGCAGGACGAGCAGCTCCTGGCGGAGGACGAGGAGTTCGAGATCGCGATCGGCAGCCGGGCGACCCCTGATGATGAGCAGGTCAATCAGCAGGCGGAGGACAGCATAGAGCAGGGCCAGCAGCACGGGGCAGCGAGCGTAGGCCCCGACAAAGGCGCCAGTCAAGCCGCTGGCAGGTCGCCTGCCGAAGAGTCAGCGCCAGGCTGGGAGGTGCGTGTACTACCCCATCGGGCGAGCTGTAGGTGACCACGGTCCCGTGGTGCGGGTGCCACGGCCAGCGCGGCGGACGATTAAATGCACCCCACGGCCTGTAGACGTAGTCGACCGGATCGGTGCCGTTTTGGATTGCGTTACTGAAGGCGCTCCAGGCTGGATGTGCTGGATCGAATGACCACTCCTCCGGTCTCCGCCCGGCATCGTTGTCGTCGGCGATCCAATAGAAGGTCGTGAATCTTCGAATAAGGGGGTATCCCCTTCGCTCCTATAACTACTAGATCTGGGGGCGAAGTGGGTCTGAAAGGTTGTATCCCCTTCGGACCTACACCGTACTTTCGACATGCTGCAGCATGCGAAGCCCGGGACCGACTACCCGAGGAACTTCAAGGAGTTCCTCCAGTGGTTCCACGACGACGCTGACTGCCTGAAGTTCCTGGAGCACATCCGGTGGCGGGATGGGTTCCAGTGCCCCTTGTGCGGCCTCGGCAAGGGATGGCGGCAGAGCCGCGGCCGATGGACCTGCCAGCGTTGCCGGCGGGAGACCACCGCGACGGCCGGCACGATCTTTGACGGGTCGAGGGTCGGGCTGCAGTCCTGGTTCTTGGCGGCCTGGATGGTCGCCAGCTCGAAGGTCGGCCACAGCTCGCTGAACCTCCAAGCCCAGCTCGGTATCGGCAGCTATGAAACGGCCTGGTCGATGGTCCACAAGCTCCGGCGAGCGATGGTCAATCCCGACCGCGACCTGCTGGCGATCATTCCAAGACCTCCTGAGCCTCCTTGGCCGGCCGAGGATCGGTGGGAGGTCGAAGTCGACGAGTGCCTGGTCGGCGGCAAGGAGAAGGGAGTCTCCGGCCGGGAGACCAGGACGAAGTCGCTCGTGGTTGTGGCAGTCGAGGTGCGCGGGCCTGCCGATCCGATCAGCGGTTTCCGGGAGCTGGGGCGCGTGAGGCTGGCCAGGATCCCAGCGGCCGACGAGGCCAACCTCATCGACTTCATCGAGGATGTCGTCGCGCCCGGAGCCACCGTGAACACCGACGGCTGGTCTGGGTTCCACAACCTGGATAAGACGTCCCTCTTCGGCTACCGGCACGTCGTAGACAACCTCAGCGCCAAGGCTCGGGAGAACCCTGACGACCCGAAGATGCCGAACGTGCACCGCGTCATCGGGAATCTGAAGCGGGTGCTGGCCGGCACCCACTGGGGCGGAGTTCGCCCGAAGCAGCTCGACTACTACTTGGACGAGTTCACCTTCCGCTGGAACCGGCACGGAGCCAAGTCAAGAGGCTTACTGTTCTTCCGGCTCATCGAGCTGGCGGCCCAGACCCCGGCGGTCACCCGAGAGCAGATCGTGGTGAGCATGCGGCCGCAGGACGCGGTGCTGATCAGCAACTTGCTATACGACTCCGATCTGAGGCACTGGCTGATGGGAGGCTGGGGCGTGGACGCGTTGCTCGGGAAACCGAGCCGAATCCACGGCGATCTCGATCTGCTGGTGCCCAAGAGTGAGGTGGCGGACGTCGAGCGACTCCTGCGCAGCCACCAGTGGCTGTCGGTCGCCGAGTGGAAAACTCGGCGGCGCAAGCGGGTCCTCGACCCTGCGACCGGCGAGCTGGTGCGTCCGGACGCGCGTCCAGCTCCTCCCACTCACGTCGTCTCGCTCGTCGACAAGTTCGGCCGGCGGGTGGATCTCCACCCGCTCGACATCCGGTCCAAGGTTGCCGTCGAGACACTAGCGGACGGCCAGCGCTACGAGTACCCGGAGTCCTGGCTGGAAGGGATCGGGCATATCTTGGGTCAGACCGTCAACTGCCTCACGGCCGAAGCCCAGCTCACCCGGCACAGCGGCTACGCTCCTCGTCGGATTCCCGACGAGCACCGGAAGGACGTCGCCATCCTTTGCCGCCAGTTTCGGCTAGAGCCCCCGCCTGGCTACAGGTCCCTCGTCAAGCATCGGAAGCCGCGGGCAGTGGACGAGGATCGAGAAGGCGATGAGGAATGAGCCTCTCAGTCGTCCAGGGGAGCCGTCGCGTTCCTCCCAGAAGGTGGAGGGCTTGGGCCCCAGTCTCGGCCATCGTCGTTCGTGCTGGCCGATGGCGGGAGCGGGAGCTGGCGCTGGCCGAGGAGATCGACCGGCAGCCCGAGACGAGCCACCGGTCTACCGGCTGCTCTCCGTCCATCGCCTTCGAAAGGGCGGCTTCGACCAGATCGCCGACGAGTTGGGTATCAGCGCCCGCCACGCACGCCGCCTCTACCATCGCCGCGTGGACATGGCACTGCGCCGACACCTCAATCCGATGTCGGCTGGCGAGCCGCGGACGGTCGAATCGAGCATCGCCTTTGACATGGGCGGGCCAAAGACGCAGCAGAACCTCGTGCGGGTCGATCGACGAGGATCCGTTGTTTGGCGAGCGGACACGCCGGATGCGAGCGCTGGTGATAGCTGGGTGTCGGTTGAGGACGCGGGCGAAGGCCGTTTGATGGCTACGTCGTGGAGCGGGTGGCGCGTCCGTCTCAATCCCGAGACTGGGGAAATCGCGGCGCGCCAATTCGTGAAGTGAAGGTCAGCAACTGAAATACGTGGGCCATCGCTACCTGAGGGCCAGCTGGATCAACCCACCCGCGGGCGAGGCGGAGGTGTGGTTTCACGAGCTGGACAGCGCCGGGTACGAAGTCCGTAAGGTCGTCGTCTTTCCGGACGGTCACCTCGAGCGAGCTGGCTTAGGTGAGCAGACCGACTATGCGGCGCTCGGGGAAAAACCTGTCCCTGGAATTGACGAGATCAATGCCCAGGCGGAGTTCCGAGCGGAAGAGATCTCTGAGGACGCCTTCGAAGAGGCCTGGAAGGCAGCGGCATCGCCCGAAAGGGCACTCGTGCGGACGAATGCCATCATCAACCTCGAGCGGCGAATCCTCCCCCTGCTCGAGGCAGCAGCCCAGGAACTTAGCCGCGAGTTTCCCAGTGTGCGGATCAGGACGGAGTCGTCTTCGGTCGGTAGTAAGACCTCCCTTCAAGGCCACCACGTCGCCATCAGCTGCATCGTTGCTGACGACAGGCCGCGCGAGGAACCCGATCTCGTGGATCTGCTTGTTGGCATCAGGCATCTAACGACGGAGCCGGAGCTCGAAAGTCTGTACGTGTGCTGGGGCCACCCGTCTGGCTATGTCGAGCTGGAGCTCCTCGACCGCCCCGTACCTCTCGATGACGCGGCCTGGTCTTCCGCGGAAGCCGCGGTCCCACGGCTGGTGGAGGCACTGCGGTCGGCGATCAAGCGCGGCCGACCGGCCGAGGGCGCGCCGTCGGCGTTTCCTTGCTGAGTTGCGATCAGCCTTTCGAGTTCGTCCAGACGGTTCGAATAGCGTCCCGTTTGGGCTGCCACGGCGATTAATCGTAGATCTCCACACCCTGCCGCGTTACCACTGTCAACGGCTGGTGCCCAGATGTTGTATCTGTAGGAGCGAAGGGGATACCCCCTCTTCTTCGAAATGCGTCCGTCTCAGAGATGTCGAGGATCTCCGCGGTGCGCCTCACGAAGGCCGCTTGAAGCTCGAAGAACGAGCGATCGAGGCGCATCAGCCCGTCTGCTTGTGGCTCATGTGATCCGGCGTTGCAGCCAACTGAGCGTTGCTTCGGCGCAGGCTCGCTGATGAGCCCTTGTGCCCGGAAGCCCTTGGGGCCCTGGCTGGCGAGACATCCACCAGTAGTTGGCGGCCAGGGCCATAAGGACTGCATCGATCGAGCTACTTTCCACGGTGCGGGTCAGCGGGTGATCCCGGAGAAAAGGTTCGGTGTCAACTCCGCCTTCCGCGTTTAACGGTCATCGCAAAGCAAACCGCATCGAGCCACGCTGCGCCGCAACAAGTCCAGCCCCAGTCGATGAAGAAGACCTCTCCGCTGGAAGTGAGGAGGATGTTGTCAGACCGGATGTCGGTATGGAGCAGGGCTTGTCCTTGCACCACCTCGAAGAGATCGGTCCGCTGTGCCATACATGCGGGCTGCTTCCTGAACCATGGATTGAGTCCGAGCGGTGGCGTATCGGCCCCCGCTTCCGGGTTCGGGCCCAGAAACTTGGGACAAAGAAGTCTTCGTCATCCTGAGCGGCCAGGAGGGCGGCGATGGGGTCCGACCGCATCGCGGCGTCCTGGAGGTCTCTGGCCAATCACCGGAGAAGTCGTCCCGCTGCTGGCGTCAGCCATTGGTCGGCTCCTGCACCGTGCGGGATTATTGTCCAGGCCATGAACGCAGATGGGGATGGTTCCGACAGCTCTGACGGGCTGCGAACGGCCGTGCGGAACTTCTACTGGCCCCGGAAGGTGTACCTCGTCAGCCAAGCACCAGCTGAGGACGTTTTGGCCGGTATTCGCTCGTCCATAGATCGCACCATTCCTCCGCTCGCCGTGTCCATCGGTTCCAAGCCACTTATTGGGTGGGTACGTGACAATCGATTCGGGATCCGCAGCCGGGGAAGCCTCCTGGTCCGCAACTCTTTCCGGCGGACCTTTGTCGGGGAGGTCTACGACCGAAATGGCCAGACTTGGGTCAGAGGCAGGTTCAAGATGGCTCGGTGGGTCTCGGTGTTCTTGGCAACCTGGTTTGCCCTTCTTTTCCTCTTCATGTCAGACGTCAGCTCCGCCTTGCTCTCACATGACCCCAACTGCCAGGGAACTCTGTGCGGCACGCCGGCGGTTCTTCTCGTGCCCCTAGGCATGATGGTGGCCGGAGTCGCGCTAATTTCGGTTGGGATCGTAATGTCGCAAGGGGGCGAGAGAAAGGTCATGAGATTCCTACTGCAGGAACTTCAATTGCACAAGGCATATCCGCAACATCGCCACGAAGATCCACCTGGCACATAGCCATGTTCTGCTGACTTGTCGTGCGACGCCACACGATCAGCACCATCTACACCTGAACCAGGCCAGACCACTCAGCGGAAGTGGCGTCGAGCTCAGAGGCCCATACGCGACCCAGCGTCGAGGCCGCCCGGCTGAGCCAGCTCGAGAAGGGGTCGGACATGTGGCAGGCCCGCCGGAGACAAGGACACCATCCATGAGCTCGTGGACCTCCCGCTCGGTGAGCACCACGTCGCGCACGAGCAGGCCGAAGAGCCACGCGCCAGCGAGAGCGAGGGCGTGTGGCAAGCCCACCACGAGGCAGCGTGCACCCACAGCGCGCTTGATCGTTCGAACTAGCGGCGCCTGAGCAGTCGAAGCAAGGCCAGGTGTGCCGTTACACCCGCTGCATCAACTCGATTAGCGGCTCCGTGACCCGCGTTGGGTAGAGTCCTCCGGCTCGCACGTAGCCGACCGGCTGGCGCTGTCCATGCTCCATCGCCACGTCCTTCGTCCTCGTCTACGCTGTCAGAGGCGGGGAGCGCGCTGGTCACCGGTAGACAGAGCCGACTCCGCACATGTAACGGAACAGGCTTGCTACGGCGCAGCCCCGCGATTGTCTGGAGAGGAGGAAGGACGTGGCGGATGACGACCCCAGCCGGCGCGACATCCTGGCGGGCGCGGGAGCTCTGGCCATCGTCGGCTTGGAGGCGGCGCTTCTGTCCGCCTGTACGCCGGGCGGCTCAGAACGATCTGGAGGCCAGAGCGGCCCAGCCGCGGGGACGCACAAAGCGGTGCGGCTGCTCAGCGTTCCGACCGTTCGCGACGGCGGCGAGTGGAGCCAACTCCTGCCGGCGTTCAGCCGCCAGACAGGGATCGAGGTGAAGCTGCAGATCGCCGACAGCGATCTCCACGATCGCGCCCGCCGAGGTGAGGCCGACCTGGTCTATTCACACTACGGTCACAGGGACGTGAGCGCGTTCGTACTTGGCGGCTTCGGCGAGTGGCCACGGACGGTTCTGTTCAACGTCATCGCTTTGTTGGGGCCGCCCGCTGACCCCGCCGGTGTCCGCGGGCTCGGCGACATGACCGAGGCATTCAGGCAGATCGCAGCCTCGGGCTCGACCTATGAGGTCAACGGCATCCCGGAGCTCGTCTACATGAGCAAGATCATCCTGGAGGCTGGTGGCATCGTCCCCGGTACCTGGTACGTTGACGACGGCCTACGCCAGGCGCAAGCGGTGGAGCGGGCGTCCGCGCGCGGCGCTTACACCCTGTGGGGCGTGACGCCGTTCCTCACGCTCGCAAGCCAGAGGCCGCTGCAGCTGGTGCCCCTGGTCACCGCCGATCCGATCCTGCAGCGGGTCATGGTCAGCATCGTCGTCAACCCCAACAAGGTCCGCGGGGTCGATGCACACGCAGCCCGCTCCCTGCAGAACTACCTGCTCTCCCCAGCCGCCCAGGCTCAGATCCGAGCCTTTCGGCACCCGCAGCTCAGCATCCCGATCTTCTTTCCAGCCGGCCGCGACAACGAGGCGGCTGCCCTTCCATGATGCGGCCGGGCGTCGTGCCGCTGGCCGGCAACGCGGGGATAGGCTGTGGCATTCAAGAATTCCGGTTGTCGAAGGTGGGTCTTCGGTTCCCCATGGAAGCGACGCGCATCTGTGTCACATGCGGTTAGGACGTGACATTTGCTCGCATCTGGCATGTATGCAGCACCCGAACAAACGCTTGGGCTTTGAAGCGTCCGATCTTCGTCCAGACGAGTCGACGACGAACATCGGACTGTTCAAAGCCGGAACAGGCTCCATCCTCGAGCACATCGACCAGCCGTTGTTGACCCTGGTCGAGCGTGAGAGAGCTGGCCATGCGCACCTTATTCCGCACCGGCCCCTTGAACGAGTTCGGTTTTGGAGCCCGGCAAGCTCCGCTGCTGCCACCCCGGGGTCCTGAAGCCCATGGCAGTGGTGGCTCAACCTCGCAAGGTTCGCCAGGTTATCAGCCGGCCCAGCTTGCGGACCGGCGTCATCAATAGGGACATGCCCGTAGGCGCGCGGGTCTTCTAAAAAAAGAAAGGGCCAGGTGCGCCCGATGGCGAATTCGTGGGATGGGAAGGCCCGCATGCTGGCCCGTTAGCCACCCACCCGGTCATTGATTCTGCGTCTTTCAACCTTGGCACCGGCGACTGGCCTCCCCCGAACGTGGTCGAAATCGGCGCCATAGCGATCCGACTCCGCACATGTAACGGAACAGGAGGAAATAAGTCCGACGGCGGACCCGATGTCGAGCCAGGCGTGCCGGTCATGGAATCGCTGAGTCCGGCGTGCAAGTCCGCTCGGCTCTGTCGAGCAGACCCTCAAGCCAGTCCAGACTGGCCGCCTTCGGGGAGACGAGCGCTTGCGGCGTTGTCCTGGCCAGGGCGCGGGCTGCTGCCAGAAGTTCGCTGGCCCCCCTGCGTTCCGCCAGCCGGGCCAGACGCGGGTCATCAGGAAATACTCCGTAAGCTCGGGCGAGGGACGCAGCGAGGCGGAGGAGAACATGCATGTCCCTTGCCCCTGTTTCGATGAGCGGGCTGAGGGTCAGCTCAAGGGTCTGTGCAAGCCTGATCCCAGCGGTCGGTTGAGCTGTAAGAGGACGAAGCGTGGCCTCAACCCGCTTCGCCTGGAAGACCCCGGCGCGGCCCAGCTCGAGCCAGCTCGCCGCCAGCAGGACCGGCTGGAGCCGGCCGTCCTTGGCGGCCGCCCCGAAGACGTCGGCCGCGGCTGTCCGGATGTCGGCCTCAGCCCCGTTGCATCCCAATGCTAGAGCCATGTGTCCGATTGGGCCAAGCGGCCAATCAGGATGCACCAGGCAACCAACCGCTGACGCTGCCAGATCTGGCTTGCCCGACCGCAGGCCGCGCGAGAGGGGCCTCAGCAAGTGGGCCGCGATCAACTCCGGGTGCCAGGGTGCAACGAGGGGCCATGTGGCGATCGAGGCGCCGTAATCAGTGCCGAACTCCCACTCGGCAGCCAGGCGTTTATGGCTTGCCAACGGATCGGCTAGGTTGGTCAGCGCCCCAAGGATGCTCGCCTCGGCGCCGACCGATTGGACGCTTGCCAGGACAACTGGATCCTTACGCTCCCACCGGTCCGCAGTGGGGCTGCCGGCAACGATGCTCGGGCTGATCTCATCGGGCAGTTCGGCCAGGAGCGCACACAGCCTACCTCTAACCCTACGTGGAAGCTCTTCCAGATGATCGACCCACTCGCCCCAGCCGAGCCGCAGAGCCGCCACCTCAAGGTCGTATCTCGGCGGCTTGTGGCCGAGCCGGCCTCCGTAGTTCTGCTCAGCACGCCGCACAAAATCCTCAGGGTCGATGCCCCCACGGTCGTGAGTGGGTTCCGAGAGAAGCTCAATGGAGTCGCAATTTGCAATCAGATGGATGGCTTCAATCGCTCGTACGGCAAAGGCACCCGTTGGCGTTACGGGTGCCAGTCGCCCGTCGAGACTGCTGTGCTCAATGGCGTAGTTTCCGTCAGTCTCCCGGAAGCCAGCGCGCACCGGCCTGCCGGTCGCCCACGTATATGCGACGGAAGCGATCATCGGGCGCACATCGCCGCAGTTGAGGCCCGACGGGTAGCCACCCATCTGTTCTCGCGCCCTCTTCCCTAGCGGCTCTGCGATGCGCCGCCGCTGAGCAAGAGGAATCCGGGAAGTGCGGACGGCGCCTGCCAGTGCCCGCTCTAATGCGATGGGATCTCGAGCGTTCTCAATCAGCTTCGTGAAGACCTCGAGCAGCTCTTCGGGCTCAGAGATCGGACTCGGGAGGCGCCGACCGGGTCCGATCGGCAATTCCGGTGGATCAAGGATCGCACCGGCCTCAACTGCCTCAATAGCAAGCTTGATCGGGTCAGCCCAGATGGATTCCGCTATCAACCGAGTTGCGCGCACCCGGAGGCTGATCTCGTGCGCCTTCAGGCTATTCTCGTCGCTCGCTTCGAGCCTCCCGATCGCCGGCTCTGAATCCCCGACGAATGGTCCGGCCGTAGTGGCCAACCCCAGCTGAGCCATCATCGCGGCAGCTGCCTCCCTGATCTCCGGCCGCTCGTGTGTCAGCACCGGCACGACGACCCCTCGAACATGCGGCGCGAGGTCGGGCCGCTGAATGCGGACCCTGTCGAGCAGCCTTAGCTGTCTGAGGACGATACCCTTCTCAGGACGATGCAAGGCAGGTGCGGAAGCGGCCACCAGGCCTTCTAGGTCCATGCGCCGTGCGCGCACCAGACGCTCGATCGCCTTCTGTCCGAGACCAATCCCGACGGACGCGTCGGCGCTGAGCAGACGCTGATACTGGTCCACGCGAGCTGCCATCTCGTCGATAGTTGGTGCAAGCTCGTCATGCATCGCGACATACCAGCCAAGCAGCACGGGGCGAAAATCGCGAAGGAAGGCGCCATTGCATTCGTCAAGCAGCCGGTCGTAGTCGACGAGGCCCTTTCGTGCCAACCGAGCCAGAGTCGCCCGCCATGTCATTTCGGGTGGTCGATACTCATCAGCCCAGTAGAGCGCCTTGCCGGCTCCCTCCACGCGGAACAGCCGGAACACTTCATCCTTGAGGAGACCGGGATCCGCCAGCAGGTGCTCCTCGATGCTCTTTGGTGGTAGCTGGCCCCCGACGTTGTCGCGTGCCAGCGCCCATGGCATTGCAGTGGTGTATTCAGGAATGTCCGGCTTCGGGGCCAGTCCAGCTCGCACGATCGCCCTAGCCAACGGCCACGAATTCACCAAGCGACGTCCTGTTAGAAGGGCAGCTGGAAGATCGGCGACCCAGTTCGGTGAGCGATCTGAGACCACTGCGACGGCTTCAGGAACCCACTTGCCAAGCGCAGCGACCTCCAGAGCCTGGCTGATCTGACGAACCCCACCGGCGGTACCCAGCACAGCGACCGCCGCCGCAGCCCGATTGCCGCGGAAGTCCCAACTACCCTTTGCCAGGCCGCGAACCTTGCTGCTGAGGGCCCTTCGCTCGGCTTCGGAAGCGCCTTGCAGCTGCTTGACGA
>DATFWQ010000157.1:0-23705 GCA_035259145.1 Candidatus Dormiibacterota bacterium
GGTCGAACGCTGGTTCGCGATCCTGACCGAAAAGCAGATCCGGCGAGGAACCCACCGCAGCACCCGCGAGCTGGAGGATGCCCTCAGGCTGTTCGTCGCGATTCACAACGAGAACCCCAAGCCATTCGTGTGGATCAAGACCGCCGACCAGATCCTCGCAAGCATCGCTCGCTTTTGCCAGCGAACTTCTGTACCAGGACACTAGCGTACGTTTCCGCCTGTGAATGGTCTCTTCTCGCTCGGTGGGAAGGTGGCGCTGGTGACGGGTGGTTCACGCGGGATCGGGTTCATGATCGCGGGCCAGCTCCTGGACGCCGGCGCCGACCGGGTGTACATCTGCGCCCGCAGGGCCGAGGCGTGCGACGCCGCGGCTGCCGAGCTTTCGGCGCGGGCGAAAGCTGAGCCGGCGAGCTCCACAGGCCGGCAGTCGGAGGTGGGGGGTCCCGCCCTCCGGGAGGCGCGGTGTGTCTCAATACCCGCCGACCTGGAGAAGCCGGAGGACGTAGATCGTCTGGCAGCGCGGCTGCAGGAACGCGAGAAGCGGCTGCACATCCTGGTGAACAACGCCGGTGTGGCCTGGGGCGCGCCGGTGGACACACACCCGATCGAGCAGATCGACAGGGTCCTGGCGGTCAACGTCCGGGCCGTGTTTCAGCTGACTCAGCGCCTGCTCCCGCTGTTGCGAGCCGCCGCCAGCCCCGAAGACCCCGCACGAGTGATCAACATCGGATCGATCGACGGGCTCTCGATCCCGATCTTCCAGAACTACGGGTACTCGGCCAGCAAGGCGGCCGTGCACATGCTGACCCGCCATCTGGCTCACGCGCTGGTGAGCGATCACATCACGGTCAATTCGATCGCACCCGGCCTCTTCCCGACACGGATGACTCGCACGGTGTTCGAATCGCCTGCTGCGGCCGAGGCGGTGGTCGCCGAAATACCCATGCGGCGAGCCGGCACCGCCGAGGACGTTGGCGGCACCGCCGTGTACCTCGCCTCACGTGCTGGGGCCTATCTGACCGGCGTGGTGATACCGGTTGCAGGTGGCCTCTCCACCATCGACACACACGGCCGGATCGATCTCGGCTGACCCTGATGCGCGTTGCACTGCTCGCCGGCGGGACTGGTGCCGCCAAGCTGGCGGTGGGTCTCCAGGCCGAGCTGCCCCCAGGCGAACTGAGCGTCATCACGAACACGGCTGACGATCTGGACTTCTGGGGGCTGCGGGTCTGCCCCGATACCGATGCGGTGCTATTCCGGCTGGCGGGCATCTTCAACGACGAGGCCGGCTTCGGCGTCGCCGAAGAGACGTTCAACGTCCACGCTCAGATGACCCGGCTGGGCGAGCCGGCATGGTTCTGGCTGGGTGACCGCGACCTCGCTTTCCACATCGTGCGCACTGCGATGCTTCGGCGGAACGCGCGGCTGACCGAGACCGCGCTGGAGCTCGGGCGCCGGCTCGGCCTGTCCACGAAGGTGCTGCCGATGTCCGACGACGAGGTGAGGACGGTCTTTGAGACCGACGAGGGGCGCTATGACTTCCAGGAATACTTCGTTCTCAAGAAGCACAAGCCCAGGCTGTGCGGCATCGAGCTCATTGGCATGGAGGCGGCGCGGCCGGCGCCTGAGGCGCTCGCTGCGGTCTCGGCAGCCGACCTGGTCGTCGTCGGCCCCTCCAACCCACTGATCAGCATCGGCCCCATCACGGCCCTGCTCGGTCCGGCGCTCCGCTATGACCACACTGTCGCGATCAGCCCGATCGTCGGTGGTCGGGCTCTGAAGGGACCGACTGTTGAGATGATGGTCGCGCTTCGGGGCGAGGCCAGCCCCAGCAGGGTTGCTGAGGAATACAGGAGCTTCGCACGGGGATTTGTACTGGATACGCTTGACCAGAGCCAGCTGCCTGCCGTAGAGGCTCTGGGCTACGAGGTGCTGGTCACGGACACTGTGATGGATGATGTCGAGGGCGCCAGGAGGCTGGCGGCGACGATCCTGCGTTCCTGGGGGTAGCAAGACGTGAGACATCTGGTGAGCCTCGAGGCGAAGCGCGATCCCGAGTATCTCGCTCACCTGCTGAGCCCCGAGCAACCGCTCGAGCCACTGCTGTCGGCGGCGCATCAGGTCCGGCTCGAAGGCCACGGCCAGCGAATCTCGTACTCGCCCAAGGCATTCCTGCCGCTGACCCAGCTCTGCCGCGACAACTGCGGCTACTGCACTTTCGCCAAGCCACCCAGGCCGGGCGCCCGCGCTTTCATGAGCGAGGATGAGATCCTGGGGCTGGCTCGTGCCGCAGCCCAGGCCGGCTGCACCGAAGCGCTCTTCACCCTAGGAGACAAGCCCGAGCGGCGCTACCGGGTCGCGCGTGACGAACTGCGCGCCATGGGCTTCGAGACGACGATCCAGTACCTGGCGCACGTCGCGGGCCGGGTGCTCGAGGAGACCGGCCTGATCCCACACGCGAACCCGGGCGTGCTCTCAGGAGACGAGATGGCGCTGCTGCGGAAGGTCAGCGCCAGCCAGGGGCTGATGCTGGAGCAGGCCACGCCCCGACTGCTGCAGGCAGGCGAGGCGCACTGGGCCAGCCCCGACAAACGGCCGGCAGCACGCTTGAAGACGATAGGCCTCGCGAGCGAGCTGAACGTGCCGTTCACGACGGGCCTCCTGATCGGGATAGGAGAGACGCTCCAGGAGCGCGCGGAGACGATCGCGCTGCTGGCCGGGCTCGCTGATGCTGATCACGTCCAGGAGCTGATAGTCCAGAACTTCCGTGCCAAGGCCGGCACGCGGATGGCCGCTGCCGAAGAGCCGACGATGGACGAGCTGCTGCGGGCGGTGGCGGTGACCCGGCTCGCGTGCGGCCCGCTGCCGAACGTGCAGGCGCCGCCCAACCTGGCGCCGGACGACTACTTGCTCCTGGCCAGGGCCGGCATCAACGATTGGGGTGGCATCTCGCCCCTGACGATGGACTACGTCAATCCTGAGGCGCCCTGGCCGCAACTGCGCTTCCTGGAGGCGGCGACGCGGGCTACTGGCTCACAGCTGGTGGCGCGGCTGTGCGTCTATCCGGAGTACGTCCGGGACTTCGAGACGGCTCAACGCTGGCTGGATCCTGCCGTACTCCGTCACGTGCTCGCCCGTGCTGACGGCGAGGGTTTGGTCCGCACCGGCCACTGGTGGCCTGCAGACCAGCTGATCCCACCCACGACCTACTCGCCCAGCCCGATTCGTCCGGCCGTCGACGCGGCTCTCGATCGGGCGGAGCGAGGTGAGCGGCTGGAAGAGCGGGAGGTGGAGACGCTCTTCACCGCGCGCGGCGACGAGGTCCGCGCCATCGCCCGGCTCGCCGACGACGTCCGCCAGGACATCAAGGGCGACGTGGTCACCTACGTGATCACGCGAAATATCAACTACACCAACATCTGCTACTTCCGCTGCCAGTTCTGCGCCTTCAGCAAGGGCAAGATGTCGGAAAACCTGCGAGGCAAACCGGAGCTGCTGTCCGTCCGCGAGGTCGTCGATCGCTGCCACGAGGCGGTCGCCAGGGGCGCCACGGAAGTCTGCATGCAGGGCGGCATCCACCCCAGCTTCACGGGCGACTTCTATGTCGAGCTGCTGCAGGCGATCAAGGACGAGCTACCTGGCCTCCACGTCCACGCCTACTCTCCGCTGGAGGTCTACCAGGGTGCGGAGACCGCAGGTCGGACGGTGGCGGCCCAGCTGGGACTTCTCAAGGCTGCAGGCCTGGGCACCCTGCCAGGTACGGCGGCCGAGATCCTTGACGATCGCATCCGGCGATACATCTGCCCCGACAAGATCCGGACCGAGCAGTGGGCCGACGTCATCAAAGAGGCCCACCGCCAGGGCATGCAGACGACGAGCACGATCATGTTCGGATCGATCGAGGGCCCCGAGAACTGGGCGCGCCATCTGATGGTGCTGCGCGACATACAGGACGAGACCGGAGGCTTCACAGAGTTCGTACCGCTACCGTTCGTTCACATGGAGGCGCCGATGTTTCGCAAGGGCCGTGCGCGCAGGGGGCCCAGCTGGGAGGAGGTCGTCAAGATGCACGCGGTCGCCAGGCTTGCGCTGCGTGGCTCGATCGACAACATCCAGGTTAGCTGGGTCAAGTGCGGCCTGGATGGCTGCAGGATCGTTCTCAACTCGGGCGCCAACGATCTCGGCGGGACTCTGATGAACGAGTCCATCTCGCGTGCCGCGGGCGCCTCTCATGGTCAGGAGGTCACTCCGGAAGAGATGCGGGCGACCATCCGCTCGATAGGTCGGATCCCCGCCCAGCGCAGCACGACCTACGAGATCCTGGAGCTGTTCGACGCGGTGGCGTGAGGCTTCCGGGCACCAGGTTGCGCAGTGACGTAGCCGTGGCGACGTCCTATCATCGCCGCTCATGACCTACGAGGAGATCGTTCGGGGGCTTCGCGACTCCACCTGCGAGCTCGAGAACGAAGGCCGCCTCGTCCGTTCCGGCCTCAAGACAAAGCAAGACACCGCCGGCATCGTCGCGCGGTACGACTGGCTTTACTCAGAGGACGCGCTCGCCGTAGTCGGCGGCCCGGCCGGCGAGGCTCAAAAACGTGTGCGGGCCGCCCTCCTCCAGGGGATCGTCGGGCGCCGGACTGCTAGCCAGGAAGACCGCGTGACCACCTTCTACACCGAGGCCACTGCCCGCCTTCGCGACGGGGGAGTGCCGTTCTACACGGCGCAGGCTCAGCTCGTCACCGAGCCTGACCCGCGACGCCGCGAAGCGCTCGGAGACGGCATCGGTCTCGTCATGGCCCAGGCCGAAGAGCTCCACCTGGAGCTCAACGCGGCGGTTCAGCAGGTCGTCCGCGACCTCGGCTTCGACGGCTACGTGCAGTTCTGGTCGAGCCTGAAGGAGATTGATTACGAGCCGCTCAAGGCCGAGCTGGTCCGCGTCGCCGACGCCGCCCACGAGCGTTACCGGACGTGGATCGAGCCGCGCATGGCAGCCGCGGGCCGAGCCTTCGGCGACTGCCCGCAGGCGCACATGCCGTACTTCAGGAGCCTGGCCGAGCATGACGCTGCCTTCACGAAGGGGCGCTTCGAGCCGGCCATGAGGCGTACGTTCGAGCTTCTCGGTCTCGAGCTCTTCTCGGCTCCGACCATCACGATCGACCTGGCTGATCGGCCGTCGAAGGACCCACGAGCTTCGGTTTGCGTGCCGGAGGCCGGCCGCGAAGTGCACCTTCTAACCCGCCCCAGCGGTGGAAACAGCGACTATTCCGCGTTCCTGCACGAAGCCGGGCACGCCCTGCACTTTGGGATGACCGACCCGGCGATCGGCTGGCCACTGGCCAACCTGGGCCGGTCGATGGCTTACGCGGAGCTCTGGTCCTTCCTCTTCGAACGGATCGGGCACGATCCTGCCTGGATCGCTGACGCGACCGGCGTTGGAGAGGGCGAGGCGGAGCGCATCGCCTCCGACCTGACCGGCGTGGACTTGATGCTGTTCACGCGCTACGTGGGCAAGTTCAGCTCCGAACTCGAGCTTTATTGGGGCGATCCGCTCGACCCCGAGCGCGGCCAGCGCCTGTACGTTCGTGGCCTGACCGAGCGGACCGGCTTCAAATACGACCCCAGGGCATGGCAGTTCGACCGCGACCCGGGCTTCTACTCTGCCGACTACCTTCGGGCTTGGATGGCTGAGGCCGCTCTCGAGCAGCGCCTGCGCGGGCGGTTCGGTGAACGCTGGTGGGCCAGCCGTGACGCCGGCCGGTGGCTGCGCCGGCAGTGGCTGCTGGGCTCAAGGCCGGAGGCCGAAGAGACGGTGGCCGGCATGGGCGGCAAGGCGTGGTCGGGCGAGGCTCTATTGGGGGTCCTGGCGCGGCGGCTGCCGGTGACCGTCCCGTGATGCCGCTCTTCGATCGGATCGACCGCGATCTCGTGACCGCTCGCAAGGAGCGAGATCACGTCCGGCTGTCCACGCTCGGCCTCCTGAAGACGGAGGTCGTCAAGGCCGCCAAGGAGCCCGGCGCCAGCTGGCCCGACGACCAGCTGGTTCTGCGTGTGATCCGCAAGGAGGTCAAGCGCCGCAAGGAGGCGGCAGAGGTCTACGCGTCAGCCGGCCGCACCGAATCGGCGAGCAGGGAAGAGGCTGAGGCAGCCGTGCTGCTGTCGTATCTCCCGGCTCAGATCAGCGACGAGGAGCTCGAGCGAGAGCTCAAGGCGGTGATCGAAGAGGTGCATCCGCAGGGCCAACGGGACTTTGGTGCAGTCATGAAGGCGGCGTCCGCACGACTTGCCGGCCGAGCCGAAGGCGGCCGCATCGCCGCGGTTGTCCGGACCCTCATTGGCCCGTAGCGCAGGCCCCGCAGCGGCCCCACCCAGGCGCTCGAAGTCACGGACAGCCAAGCGAGCGCTGCCCCGCCTGCCCCGCGGCGCTCGGCAGCGGGCGGCGCTAACCGTCGAGCGACTGGCGCACCTCTACCCCGCCGCAACCGAGCTCCATCACCGCAACCCGTACGAGCTGACCGTCGCCACCATCCTCTCGGCTCAGACGACCGACAAGATGGTCAACCTGGTCACGCCGGAGCTGTTCGCCCGTTACCCCACCGTCCAGGACCTGGCGGTGGCCGATCCGGCTGAGGTCGAGCGCATCATCAAGCCGACCGGCTTCTTCCGCAGCAAAGCGCGTTCGATCATCGCGGGTGCTCGAGCGATCGTTGATCGCTTCGGCGGCGAAGTGCCCGCGCGCATGGAAGATCTGACAACGCTGCCAGGGATCGGGCGCAAGACGGCCAACGTCATCCTCGGCGCGGGCTTCGGCATTCCCGGATTCGCGGTCGACACACACGTGACGCGGTTGACGAACCGGCTAGGCCTGGTCGCGACGCGCGACCCCGAGAAGATAGAGGCCCTCGTCACCAGGATGGTGCCGCCGTCCGAGTGGACCGCCCTGTCACTGCGGCTGATCTTGCACGGCCGGCGGGTCTGCCTGGCGCCGCGGCCACACTGCGAGGTGTGCGTCTTGAACGACTTCTGCCCCTCCTCGACTGTAAAGCCCGGCCGCCAGTAGATTTTCTCGAACATCCGTTCTATCATGGGCCTGTATGTCGGTGCCGGACCCGCGGCGGGTCGAAGTGCGGTACGTCGAGCAGCCTTGCAAGACGGCCCTGAACCCTGTCAAAGGGATGGGGTTCAAGTGGTCGCTGAACCCATATATGGGCTGTGAGCACCGCTGCGCCTTCTGCTACGTGCGCGCCTATGAGAAGCGCGCCGATCGGCCGTTCGACGGCGAGTACGGACGCGCCATCAGGATCAAGGTCAACGTGGCCGAGGTCCTGCGCCTCGAGCTGGCGCGGCCGAGCTGGCGGCGAGAGGCGGTTACGGTCGGGGCGGCGACTGACCCGTACCAGCCCGCGGAAGGCCGCTACCGTCTGACGAGGGCCTGCCTCCAGGCTTTCGCAGACTTCGCAAGCCCGGTCAGCCTGATAACGAGGGGACCGATGATCGTACGCGACGCCGACCTCCTGTCCACGCTGGCCCGCCGTGCCCACCTGACCATCACCTTCAGCATCCCCACTCTGGACGACGAGGTATGGCGGCGGACCGAACCGGGCACCGCACATCCGCGCCAGCGTCTGCGCGCGGTGGGCAGGCTGGCGGCGGCCGGCCTCCGTGTGGGTGTAGGCATGGCGCCGATCCTGCCCGGGCTGAGCGACCGTCCAGACCAGATCGAAGCCGTTGTCAGAGCGGTGCGGGACGCCGGGGCGAGCCACCTCTGGAGCGGCATGCTCCACCTGAGGGACGGCACGCGCCAGCACTTCCTGGACACGCTCGAGCGGTACTGGCCGGAACTGCTGCCGCGTTACCTGGCCGACTATCGGGCCGGGCCCTATTTGAACGCCCAGACGGCGCAACCGGTCCAGCGCACAGTCTCGGGACTGGCGTCGCGGCTGGGGCTGGGCAGCGAGCTCAGAGAGTTCCTGACGCCACCGCCGGCCCCGCCCCCTCCTGAGCAGCTCTCACTGCTGGCTTCATAGGGCCGCGTCGACCCTAAAATGGCCTGACGGATGCGTTCCCCGATCGACGTACTGAAGGGTCGCGTAAACGGGATGTTCAAGCGAGATATCGCGCGGCGTACGGTCCCATGCTACAAGTACGTCCTCGAGCCCGACGGCGATCGCCTGGCGCTTTGCCTACTCGTCGACTCGAAGTACCTGTACCGTTATCCGTTCGAGAGGGTCAAGGGCATGAAGTCGCTTGCGATCAAGGCGCGCTACCTTAAGGGGGAGATGGAGGACCTGCGGCTGCGTGAGTTCCAGCCCGGGTTGTGCCGCTATGTCCGGCCACGCGACCAAGCAGTCATCGCGTAAGCCGTCAGCGACGGCGACAGAGGGCTCCGGCGTAGTTCAGCAGGTGCTCGCCGAGAGGCGGGAGCTGATGATCGCCAACGAGCGCCTCCGCCTGGAGCTCGAGGAGCTTCGCGGCGGAGGTGACAGGCCAGACCCCAGGCAGCACGTCCTGGAGCTCGAAAACCGCGCTTTACGCGACGAGCTGCGTGCCGCCAGAGCGGAACTCGACCTTCTCAGGGAAGCGGTCGAGCGAGTGATCGAAGAATTAGAGAAGGCCTCGCTCTGAGCGAGGCCTTCTCCAGCTAGCGCCGAGGCTCAGACGGCGTTCGCGAGCTGCTCCACGTAGGGCGTGATCAGATCGCCGACTATGGGC
This sequence comes from Candidatus Dormiibacterota bacterium, assembly GCA_035259145.1. GTDB lineage: Bacteria > Chloroflexota > Dormibacteria > Dormibacterales > Dormibacteraceae > CF-161. The sequence continues at coordinate 8,710 of DATFWQ010000157.1, forward strand.
AGCTTGAAGCGCGCGCCGCCATAGCTGTTGGCTCGAACCAGGCAGAAGACCCAGCCCACGATGCTGAGAATAAAGACCAGCCAGCTCAGAACGAACAGGAGGCCGATGACGGGTCCCAGAGAGTACAGGAGCCAGAAGATGACGGTCATGCCACCAAAGAAGATCGTCGACTGAGCGGCGTGGTACTTCACGTCAGGGTCGTTCTTCCCAACGAACAGGAAGATGATGCCGGTCACCCAGCCAAGGAGGTAGGACAGGATCGCACCCGACTTCTTGTCCACACCCACTCCGGACTGGTACGGCTGCTGCTGGTAGCCCTGGGGCGGATACTCGGGTGGCTGCTGCCCGGGCGGCGGATATCCGGGGGGTTGCTGGCCAGGGGGCGGGTAACCCGGCGGTTGCTGGCCAGGGGGCGGATACCCCGAGGGCTGCTGCCCAGGGGGCGGATAACCCGAGCGCTGCTCGCCCTCAGGTGGGTAGCCGGGCTGCTCCTCGCCAGGGGGAGGCCCGGGGGGAGGGTTCTGCATTTGATGCCTCCAGGAAAGTTGGATTTGGCTAGGCCCTCGCATTATCGGTCCCCGTGCTCCGAAATACCAGTGCATCTGGGCAGGCAAGTCACACACCGTTGTACGACACTTCTCACGCGGTCTTCACGTTAGGGGGTCACCGTACTGGCGATGGCACCTGCGACATCGGGCCTTCTTGCTGGGGTACCAGCGGACCACCTACCCGGGCTTGCCGCCGGATTCGCCGCGTTGCTCCTCTTCAGGCTGTGGCTGGCGAGCACGAGGCGGGCAGCGCTCGGCCCGCTGCGCTGGCTGCTGGTCTTCACGGGAGGCGTGCACGTTGGGTTGGCCTTCGGCCACACAGCCGGCCAGCCGTTTCTGTCGCTGCTCTTCGTTGTCAGCGGCGTGACCTACCTCGTGCTCGCGGTGCTGCGCCGCGACCGGAGGTGGTGGCGACCGGTTACCGGACTGCTGCTGCTTGGCACGATCGTCGCCTATCTCGCGCTTGTCGGCAGCGGTCGCGAGCAGCCGGACCCCGTCGGCATCCTGGACAAGCTGGCCGAGCTGCTGGCTCTGGGCCTGGTCATGTTGCCCCATGAGGGCTCACCCCGCGGCTGGCGCCGACCCCTACGCTGGGTGATCGCATCGGCGGCATCGCTCGGACTGACCGTTGCGACCAGCACGGCCATCTGGGCCGAAGATCTGGCGGGGTCAAGTCACTCACACGACGGCACTTCATGCGCCGCCAACCACCATGCAGGCCCGGGCACCGTGCTGAGGCCGGCGCCGTGCACGGTCACGCCCGCGCAGCAGATGGCTGCCGAGGGCCTGGTCGCAGAGACACGGGAATCGATAGCGCCGTACCAGGACGTCAGAGTGGCGCTGGCCGCCGGCTACAGGCCGACGACCCCGGACGGCGCCGGCGTGATCCACTATGGGACGGCGCCCGCCGGCCGCGGCAGCGCCCTCGACCCGCGCCATCCGGCGGCGCTGGTCTACGTTCGCACCCGGCATGGTGCGGTACTGCTCGGCGCCATGTACCAGATGCCGGCCCAGGGGCAGCCCGGCCCAGACATTGGTGGCGCCCTGACGCCGTGGCATTACCACACCAACATCTGCTTCTCCCTGCCCGGCCTCTTCCTCTCCGGCCTTTCCACACCTTTCGGCCAGTGCCCACCCTGGTCGGTCCGTGTCACCAGCCCCGACCAGCTCCACGTATGGACCGCTCCCAACCCAAACGGCCCCTTTGGCGATCTCGATGTGACGTGGGCTCGCCGGCTGGCGCAGTCGTGACGTCCCTCCGGCACGTCCTGCTCCTTGTTCAATCGGCCGTGTGCGGGCTGGTCGCGCTGGGGGCGTCGGTGTTCGCGATGGCCAGCCACAGCCCGCTGCTGGGCCTGCTGGCGGCCGTCAGCGGGATGCTGGCACTGGTGCCTGTGTTGGTGGCGGCTGGCCTGGGTGCAGGCTGGGGCTGGGCCCGGGGACTCGGAATTGGTTGGGAGCTGCTCCTGCTGGTGAGCGGTGTGACCGACGCCCTGGTCCTCCGCAACGACGACATGGTAGCGGTCGTCGTGAACGTCTTCTTTCCCGCGACGCTCATCTGGCTGCTCCTGCGCCGACCGCCGACAATGAGGACGTGGTCAGATGCGGTATCGCCGGGTGGATCGACAAGGAGCTGATCGGCTCCAGGAAGTTCTATCCGCCGGGCGTTTACACCTCAGAGGACCGCCTCCAGTTCTACGCCTCCCAGTTCCCGATGGTCGAGGTGGACAGCAGCTACTACGGTATGCCCGCCAGGAAGAACTCAGAGATGTGGATTGTCCGGACTCCCCCGGGGTTCCTGTTCGACGTCAAGTCGTTCTCGCTCTTCACTCAGCACCCGACCAGTCCCAAGGCCCTGCCGCCCGAGATCCGCGTACTGCTCCCCGTCAATCTTCTCGAGAAGAAGAGCTTCTACGTCGAGCAGCTGCCTGCTGAGCTGGTCGACGCCGCGTGGGAGGCCTTCCGGGACGCGCTCGACCCGCTTCGGAGGGCGGGCAAGCTGGGGGCTGTCTTCTTCCAGTTTCCGCCCTGGCTCTTCCCGTCCACAAAAAACCTGAGCTACCTCGAGGAGTGCCAGGAGCGCATGCACGGCTTTCCAATCGCGGTCGAGTTCCGGCGCCGCGAGTGGCTCGACGAGCGCCACGCGGAGGGCACGCTGGCTTTTCTAACCGCACACGACATCCCGCTGGTAGCGGTGGATGCGCCACAGGGCTTCGAGAGCAGTATGCCCCCTCTGTTCGAGACGACCTCTGCGCGGCTGGCGTTCGTCCGCTTCCATGGTCGCAACCACCGGAACTGGAACTTGAAGGGCGCGCCCCCCAGCGTGCGTTTTCAACACAACTACACCGACGCCGAGCTGGCCGAATGGGTGCCCCGCATCCAGGCAATGGAGGAGCACGTCGCCGAGGTGCACGCGATCATGAACAACAACTACTCGGACTGGGCCACCGCCAACGCCAGGCGCCTTGACGAGCTGCTGGCCGAAGCCCATGCCCGGGGTCCCGCGGGCCGGTACTCCCCGTAGCCCGGCCTGGCCGGGGCGAGCAAGCCACCACCCCCCCTAATTTCGCAGCCGGGGGTCCTGGCTTCGGCGGGCCTCGCCGAGCACATGGTCGAGCAGCCCGCCGAGGAACGGTTCGGCGAAGTCCGCCAGCCGGTAGGGCAGGATAACGACGTCCCGCCGAGGCCGGCGCGCCGTGCGCACGATCGCCCTGGCAACCCACGCAGGTGAGTGCAGGACGAGGCCGCGGGGCCGCTCTCCCTGATAGAACCCGGTGTTCGTCGTACCCGGGTAAACCACGCAGACCTTGATCCCGGTGCCGCTGAGCTCGCCCCGCAAGGCATGCGACATTCCGACCAGCGCGTGCTTGCTGGCCGAATAAGCGGCCGAGTAAGGCATGGCCCTGAAGCCCAGGACTGAGGCCACGTTCACGATCACCCCGGCGTTGGCCTCGAGCATCGCGGGCAGCGCCGCCTGAGTCGTGACGAGGGCGCCGAGGACGTTCGTGTTCAGCATCTCCACCAGCTCTGTCTCGCCAAGGTCCTGAAAGCGACCGCGCCAGCCAACACCGGCGTTGTTTACGAGGACGTCGATGGAGTCGAAAACAGAGAAGGCGGCCCCCACGAAACCACGGGCCTCGCCCGGATGGCTCACATCGGCAACGCGCACGACGACCTCCGGTGCCCCGGCTGCCCGACAGCGCTGCGCGACCGCCTGCAACCGGTCGAACCGCCTGGCGCAGATGGCGAGCCTGGCGCCCCTCCGGGCGAACTCCAGAGCTGCCGCCTCGCCGATCCCGCTCGAGGCGCCCGTCACCAGGACCGCCGCTCCTCGCAGCCGCATGCTGGGAGAGCTTAGAGAGGTGCAACGCCCCCTCGGCGGAGTGCATCACGAGCCGCCCATACAATCCCTAGTGATGAAGGCTGTGACATACCACGGCGTCGGCGACTTCAGGGTGACGGAGCAGCGCAAACCCGAGCTTGCGGCGCGAGGCGACGCTCTCGTCCGCGTCACGCTGGGCGCCATCTGTGGCTCAGACCTCCACATCTATCACGGCCATACACCCATCGACGAGGGGGCCGTCATAGGCCACGAGATGATCGGAGTGGTCGAGGAGGTCGGGCCCGAGGTTCGCGACGTCAAACCGGGCGACCACGTGGTCGCGCCCTTCTTCACGGCGTGCGGAGGCTGCTATCAGTGCCTGCGCGGCTGGTACTCGCAGTGTGAGGAGCGGGCCGTGTTCGGTCACGGCGCCTTCTTCGGAGGTCTGGGTGGCGCTCAGGCCGAGTACTGCGTCGTGCCCCGCGCCGACCTCAACCTGGCACGTGTCCCCGACGGCGTCGACGACGAGCAGGCGATATTCGTTGGCGACATCCTTGCCACCGGCTACTTCGCCGCTGAGCGTGGTCAGATCCGCCCAGGTGACACCGTCGCCGTGATCGGCGCCGGGCCGGTGGGCTTGATGGCTGTCATGTGTGCCAGCCTCTTTGGACCAGCCCGGGTGTTCGCTGTGGACATGGTGGGCAGCCGCCTGGAGCTGGCAGGGGAGCTGGGCGCGGTCCCGCTCGACACGCGGGCGACCAACCCGGTGGCCGAGATCCAGAGCCACACTGGGGGCTGCGGCGCCGACGTGGTGCTGGAGTGCGTGGGCCAGATCGCTGCCATAGAGACCGCGATCAACTGCGTGCGTGGGGGAGGCACCGTCTCCTCAGTGGGCGTGCCGAGTGCTATCAACGGCGACTTCCCCTACTTCGACGCCTGGAACCGCGACCTGACGTTCCGCGCGGGCTGGACCAACGTTCACCCCTACATGCGACCACTGCTCGACTTGATCGCCGCCCGCCGCTTGCGCCCGGAGGCCATCATCAGCCATCGGATGCGCCTTGACCAGGCCGCGGCCGCCTATCGGATGTTCGATCACAGGGAGGCGACCAAGATCGTCCTTCGGCCCTGAGACGTGTGAGAGTGATGCTGTGGAGGTAGAGGGCGATGATCATCGAGCCGTTTCGGCACAACGCGTGGGCAACTCTCAGGCTGCTCGAATTCTGCCGGGAGCTTGATCCTGCCATCCTGCAGGCCTACGCACCTGGCTCGTTCGGATCGATCGGCCAGATCCTCGCCCGAATGGTGGGCGCCGAAGAGGCGCTCGCCGCCCTGGTCGAGGGTGTGCCCCGCCACGGCTACCCGCCGCGCTACTCGTCTCTGGACGACCTGCAAGAGCGGGCGCGGCGGCTGCGGGACAGGTGGGAGCGGATCCTCGAGGTCGAGCATCACCCAGAGCGGCTGGTCGAGGGCGACAGAGGCGGTCCCGAGCGCCGGCTCATCCGGGTTGGGACGATCGTCGCCCAGGCCGTGCACGTGGGCAACCATCACCGCGCGCAGATCTGCATGATCCTCGCCTCACTTGACATCGAGCCTCCAGTGCTGGACGCCTGGAGCTACGGCGCGCACCTCACGGAGCGCGGAGACCGTGAGCGCTGGCGGCGCGACGCGGTCTAGAGGTGCCGCCGGAGGTGTCGCCGGCCGCTCTCTGGCGAGTCGTGGTGGGTAGGCCCGGCTCCGCCGGGCCGATTGAGTTGTTGCGAAGCGCGGCCGGACGCCGCCTGTCACCCACCACCGGTGAGACGGCGGCTACTGTCTGCGCCGGCACGGAGGGGGTCCGGAGGGGGAGGCCTGCCTCCCCTTGCAAGTTCTAGCGTCCGCTCTCTGGCGAGTCGTGGTGGGTAGGCCCGGCTCCGCCGGGCCGATTGAGTTGTTGCGAAACGCCGCCGGACGCCGCCCGTCACCCACCACCGGTGGGACGGCGGCTCCCGTCTGCGCCGGCACGGAGGGGGTCTGGAGGGGGAGGCCTGCCTCCCCTTGCAAGCTCTAGCGTCGCTTCGGCGTCTGGGTGATGGGCCGGATCAGCTCCGGATCCACCTTGGGCCGCCGCTCAAACGTGAGGAGGCCGTTTCGTTCCTGCTCGATGTCGGTCAGCTGTGTGTAGCAGAAACCCTCGACGGGCCCGGGCGCCATCAGCGCGTCGACCATCGCGCGATACGTCCTCAGTAGCTCATCTGGGCCGCTCGCCTCGGCAAAGCCCCAACCGCCGGAGCCGGCGAGCGCCACGCCGCCGAACTCGCTGAGGAGAAGTGGCTCGCCTCGGTACCGGTAGCCGGGCAGGTACGCCGCACGCGTTGGGCCGCCGGCACCTCCAACCTGGTCCGCACCCTCGAGGGAGTAAGCAGGGCCCAGCGCCGAGTCGAGGCTCCTGTAGCGCCGCGCGATCTGGCCCGCGGATGAGTAGTCGTGGATCGTACAGAGGTCGCTGAGGGCGTGCTCCCAGCCGTCGTTGGAGATCACAGGCCGCGTGCCGTCCAGCTCGTGGGTGAGGTGGTAAAGCTGAACCAGGAAGCGCGATTGTGCTCCTCGGTCGGTGGGGGGCCCGAGGCCGAAGCTTTCGTTGACAGGCACCCACGCAACCACTGACGGGTGGTCGCGGTCACGCAGCACCGCCTCCTTCCACTCGGCCGCCAGCCGCACCTCCGCGTCTGGAGAATACCGGTGGGCGTTCGGCATCTCGGCCCAGACCAGGAAGCCGATGACGTCGGCCCAGTACAGCCAGCGGGGGTCCTCGACCTTCTGGTGCTTGCGAGCTCCATTGAATCCGAGTGCCTTGGCGAGGTCGATGTCCCGACGCAGGTCGTCATCGCTCGCTGCCGTGAGGAGACCCCCCGGAAAGTAGCCCTGGTCGAGGACCAGGCGCTGGACGTACGGCTGCCCGTTGAGCCAGACGCGACCGTCGCGTGTCTCGATGGTGCGCATCCCGAAGTAGCTCGTGACGTGGTCGATCTCCTGGCCGGAGACGTCGAACAGCTTGACCTCGAGGTCATAGAGCAGAGGTGAGTCCGGGCTCCAGGCCACTACCTCGCGAAGCGGAATGCGCCCCTGGCCCGGCGAGCCGGACCGCTGGCCCACAACCCTGCCTCCTAGTGATGCTTCGATCTGCACACGACCGTCAGCGACGACCTCGACGTCCACCAAACCCGCGTCAAGGTCCGGCCTGACGCGCAGATGCTCGATGTACTGGCCGGGAAGTGGTTCCAGCCAGACCGACTGCCAGATCCCGGTCGTCGGGGTGTAGAAGATCGACTCGGACCTGTCTCCCCAGTACTGCTTGCCGCGAGGAACGGTCAGGTCGGCGAGCGGGTCCTCCGCCCGGACTACGAGGATGTTGTCCCGCCCACGACTGGCGTGAGTGACGTCGGCGCTGAACGGGGTATGCCCGCCCTGGTGGCGGGCGACCTCGACGCCGTTTACCCAGACTGAAGCCCGGTAGTCGACCGCGCCGAAGTGCAGGAGCAGGCGGTCGGCATCGGGCGCCGCGAAGCGGCGCCGGTACCACACCACGTCGCCGGGAGCGCGGTCACCGATTCCCGACAGCTGTGCCTGCGGGCAGAACGGCACCAGGATGCGGCGGTCGAACCTGGGTTCGTCGCCGGCACCGAACTCCCACTCCCCGTTGAGGCTCACCCAGTCGCGCCGTCGCAGCAACGGACGGGGATATTCAGATCGCGGCACAGTCATCGTGCTGGATACCCTGGTGACGCCAGCCGAAACGGCGAGTACAATCCGACCAAAGGTCAACCACGTCGCCGATTCGCTCGGTGAGGGAGGTGTGTCGATGCATGTGACGCGTCCACTGAGGAGGGCTCTCGCCCGCGGCCTGCTCCCCAGCGAGACTTCGTTCGCAGCATCCTGGCCGGCTCAGTGAAGGGATAGTCAAGAGATGGCATCGGTTACATACGACCACGTAGTGAAGCGCTACACCCAGGAGACGACGGCTGTCCGGGACTTCAACCTGGATGTCACGGACAAGGAGTTCATGATCCTCGTCGGTCCCTCCGGCTGCGGTAAGTCGACAGCACTGCGCATGCTGGCTGGGCTGGAGACGATCACCGAGGGGCAGATCAGGATCGGCGACCGGGTGGTGAATCACATCGCCGCCAAGGACCGCGACATCGCCATGGTTTTCCAGTCGTACGCGCTCTATCCGCACATGACCGTCTACGACAACCTCGCCTTCCCACTTCAGATGAAGCGCATGCAGAAGGCGGAGATCGACCGGAGGGTCCGGCAGGCGTCGCGTATCCTCGGCCTCGACAACTTCCTGAAGCGAAAACCACGCGCGCTCTCGGGGGGTCAGCGACAGCGCGTCGCCCTGGGCCGAGCCATCGTCCGAAGCCCGCAAGTCTTCCTCCTCGACGAACCGCTCTCCAACCTGGATGCCAAGCTGCGAGCTCAAACGCGGATCGAGCTGCAGAAGCTCCACCGGGAGCTGGAGACGACCTTCATCTACGTGACCCACGATCAGGTTGAGGCCATGACGATGGGCGATCGGATCGCAATCATGTATGACGGCATCCTCCAGCAGGTGGGGACGCCCGACGAGATCTACGACCACCCCGCCAATCTGTTTGTAGCCGGGTTCATCGGCAGCCCTACGATGAACTTCGTCCCGGTCACCGTCCAGAACAGCACCGCAAAGGCGTCCGGCTTCGAGGTCAGCCTGCCCAAGGCCGTGGCCCCGTCAAGCGGCACCCTGGGCTTTCGGCCCGAGGCGGTGACCGACCGTGTCCAGGACGGCGCCGCCATCAACATCAAGGTGGATGTGGTCGAGCGGCTGGGCTCCGACCAGTTTCTCTATGGGCAGGTAGGCACCGACACGGTCACAGCCCGGGTCGATCCGCGAATGAAAGTCACCCCTGGCGATACGGTCCGGTTGGGCCTGGACACCCGCTCCCTGCACTTGTTCGACCCGGATACCGAGAAAGCCTTGCTGTAGTCGCCACGCGTGGAGGACTTTCAGGCCCTCGACGACTTCGACGCCGCTCGCTTTCGGGCCTTCAGGAGGGCGGTAGGGGCGGTGCTCACGCGCCGGGCCCACCGGTTGATCTCGCTGAACCAGGTGCTGGACGCTGCCAGGCTGGAAGGGCAGGCCGACCGCGGCGTGCGCGACATACCGCTCGATCGCATTGTGGGATCGGCCGGGACGGCGAAGACCCGTGACTTCGACCCTGCCTTTCTGCCCACGTCACGGAGGCTCCGCCACCGCTGGTCTCGGGTCTACACCGCGATGGTGGAGGGCGAGATACCTCCTATCGACGTCTACCAGTTGGGCGACAGCTACTACGTCATAGATGGTCATCACCGCGTCTCGGTCGCCCGAAGTCTGGGCCGCGACGCGATTGCCGCCCACGTGACCGAGGTCCGCACGCGCGCGCCGCTGGGGCCGGACGTGGACGCCGCCGAGCTGCTTCGGGCCGCCGAGTATGCAAGATTCCTGGAGGCGACCCAGCTCGACCGGCTGCGGCCCGACGCGCGACTGGAATGCAGCCGGCTCGGCCGCTACGACGAGCTCCTCACGCACATCCTCGGCCACAAGTACTTCCTCGGACTGGACGGGAGGATGGTCACCCTGCCTGAGGCCGCCGCCAGCTGGTACGACACGGTCTACCTACCGATCACCGAGGTGATCCGCAGGCACAGGGTGCTGGAGCAGCTGCCAGGCTGGACCGAGGCCGATGTCTACGTCGAGACCACCCGGCGGTGGCTGGAGCTGAGCGAGGCAGGGGAGGTATCGGGTCCTCATCAGGCTGTGCACTCTCTGCTCAGCGAGGAGGAGCGCCGCTGGTGGCGGCGCCGGCGCTTCATCCTGCTTGGCTGAGCGACGGGGCTAGTCCTCGGGCGACAAGCCATCCGGGCGCCCTGCCACGTGGTCGAGCGCCATCAGGTAGCCACGTGCCCGCTCGGTCAGCGGGTACCGGTTGACCAGCGTCCAGAAGCGCGGGCCGTGGTGAGGCACTTCGAGGTGCGCGAGTTCGTGGACGAGGAGATAGTCCAGCGCCCAGGCGGGCAGGCGGGCCGCCCGCGTTGCAATCCGGATGACACCCGCTGCCGCGCTGCATGAGCCCCAGCGCCTCGTCTGCTCCGCGTACGCGATGCTGTTCCATCTGAGCCGGCCGTCGAAGTAGCGGCGGTTGAGAGTCTCGGCCCGGCGCTCGAGGATGCCGTCGGTGGGCCGGGCCTGGCGGACCTGCCGCTCCAACCGGGCCCGCATACGCTCCGCCCACTCGTGACGTTCGGCGACCGGCATGGTTGCGGGCACCCTCAGCTCAAGCACGCCGCCCACCATCCTTGCTGACACCGTACGGTGGCGCCGGGGCGAGGCGACGATGCGGATGGGGGGTGACCAGGGCTGTTCCGCGGCATTTGCTCCACCTCTCGTCATGGGGAGGAGAAGTGATAGCACGACGGCCGCCGGCAATGCTGGCGAGCCGGCAGGGGGGTGCCCGTGGCACGGGTCCCCCGGGCCGCGGGCCTTGAGGGGGGAGTCCCCCCTCCGGACAGGGGGTGCCCACCGCTCGGGTATCAACTGGATGGTCAGCTACGATCCGGCAATGCTCGTCTTTGCAGCGATCGCCCCACACGCAACTCACGCTCTCGTCGACGGCGAACCGCCCGGTGCGGAGACCCGATCAGCCATGGCAGAGCTGGGAGCCCGGTTCGAGGCAGCACTGCCTGACGCTGTCATCGTCCTCACCCCCCACACGGTCCACGTCGAGGGGGCGATGGCGGTCGTTACGGCCTCTTCCGCGGCCGGCGACCTGGCTCAGTGGGGTTCGGCCGACGTCAAGCTGCGGGTTCCGCTCGACACAGCGCTGGCGATCACCGTCAGGGACGCCATCCGGGCTGCTCGCATATCCGTGGTCGGCGTCTCTTACGGCGGCAACAATCAGGCAGAGGCTGTGATGCCCATGGACTGGGCCACCCTCATCCCCCTGTGGTGGATGGGCGGCCGATCAGACCCACAGGTACCGGCCGTGATCGTGTCCCCCGCCCGCGATCTCTCCGTCGAGTCGCACGTCCAGGCCGGCGCCGCGATCGCGAGCGCGGTCTCGGGGCTGGATCGACGCGTGGCGCTCGTGGCCAGTTGCGACCACGGGCATGGCCATCTGCCGGATGGACCCTATGGGTTTCGTCCCGAGTCGGCAGTTTTCGACGAGCTGGTGTGCTCCCTTGTCCGAGACGATCGACTCGCCGCCGTGGCCGAAATCGACCCGGAGCTGGTTCGGGCGGCGGCCGCCGACAGCTGGTGGCAGATGCTCATGCTGGCCGGGGCCCTCGGCGACGGCTGGACCGGTCAGTTCCTCGCCTACGAGCGGCCCACCTATGTGGGGCTGATGTGCGCCGCCTACGCGCCACGGACGGCGAGCGCCGGATGAGCTACAGGGGGATGTTGCCGTGCTTGCGGTTGGGCCGCTCCACGGTCTTCCGCAGGCAGACCTGCAGGGCCCGGATCAGCTCGCGCCGTGTGTCTCGCGGCTCGATGACGTCGTCGACGTAGCCGCGTTCCGCGGCGACGTACGGGTTTGCAAACCTGACGGCATAGTCGGCCACCAGCTCGGCCCGCCTTGCGGCCGGATCGGCCGCAGCCTCCAGCTCGCGCCGGTGGATGATGTTGACCGCGGCGTCCGGCCCCATGACGGCGATCTCCGCCATCGGCCAGGCCAGGTTGATGTCGGCTCCCATCTGCTTGGGCGACATCACGCAGAAGGCCCCACCGTAGTCTTTGCGCGTGATCACGGCCAGCTTCGGCACCGTCGCTTCGGCGTACGCATAGAGCAGCTTCGCGCCGTGGCGGATTATGCCGCTGTGCTCCTGCGCCGTACCTGGCAGGTAGCCGGGCACGTCCACCAGCGACACAAGCGGGATGTTGAAGGCGTCGCAGAAGCGGATGAATCGCCCCGCCTTGGTCGAGGCGTTGATGTCGATCGCGCCCGCCAGCACCTTCGGCTGGTTGGCGACCACCCCGACTGCGTACCCGTCGAGCCGGCCGAACCCGATCAGCATGTTCTGGGCGAAAAGGGGCTGCACCTCGAAGAACTGACGGTCGTCCAGCAGCCGGCTCACCACCTCGCGCATGTCATAGGGCAGGTTGGGGCTGTCAGGCACCAGAGTCTGCAGCTCCGAGTCCGCGCGCTCTGGATCGTCGGCCGTCGGCAGGATGGGGGGGCTGTCGGCGTTGCTGGACGGGAGGTACGACAGCAGCTGGCGCAGGCCTGTCCAGCAGGTGGCCTCGCTGTCGGCCAGGAAGTGGGCCACCCCCGAGCGGGTGTTGTGCACCTCGCCCCCGCCCAGTTCGTCGAAGCCCACGTCCTCACCGGTGGTGACTCGAACCACCTCAGGACCCGTGATGAACATGTAGCCCGAGCCTGCCACCATGAAGATGAAGTCGGTCAGCGCTGGGGAGTAGACAGCCCCTCCGGTGCACGGGCCGGCGATCACGCTGAGCTGGGGGATGACTCCTGACGAGCGCACGTTGCGGAAGAAGATGGACGCGTAGCCCGCGAGCGCGGCGACGCCCTCGTGGATGCGGGCGCCCCCCGAGTCGTTGATCCCGATGATGGGGATGCGGCTGCGCAGGGCCAGCTCCTGGACCTTCACGATCTTCTCGGCGGTGACCTCGCCCAGCGACCCGCCCAGCACGGTGGGATCGAAGGCGTAGACGGCGACGTCGCGACCGTCGATCATGCCGAAGCCGACCACCACCCCGTCCCCGGCGGCGCGCCGCTCCTCCATCCCCAGGCCGGTCGCGCGGGCGGTGGCGAACATGTCGAGCTCCACGAAGCTGTCCGGGTCCACCAGTGCCTGAATACGCTGGCGCGCGTCCGGCTTGCCCTGGTCGCGGCGTTTGCGGATCGCGTCGGTCTCGCCGTGGAGCACCTCGTAGCGGCGCTTGCGAAACTGGTTGAGCTTCTGCTCAGACGCGCTCGCGGGCCGCAGGTCCGGGGCCTGAGGAGGTGTCGCGGGCCGGGGCGTGGTGGGCCGCACCGGGCTCAGTCGCGGAGGCTTCCGTTCACCAGACCGGGGTTTTGCCACGTGCCCTATGGTAGATCGCGCCATGGCGGAGACCCTCGCGACCGAGAAGGGGCTGACGCTGCATCAGCTCAGGACGTTCCGCGCCGTGGCGGAGCAGCTCAGCTTCAGCGCCGCGGCCCACGAGCTGAGCATCAGCCAGCCGTCGGTGTCCTACCAGGTCAAGGAGCTGGAGGCGGTGCTTGGGCTGCCCCTGATCGATCGGCTGGGAAAGCGCGTGCGCCTGACTGAGGCGGGCGAGGTCCTGTACGAGTACGCCCGCCGCACGCTAACGCTGCTTGACGAGGTGGCCCTCGTGATGGAGCAGATGCGCGGCATCGAGCGTGGGACGCTGCGCGTGGGGGCGAGCGCGACCGTCGGCATCTACGTCATCCCCCTGGCGCTGGGCGCCTACAAGAAGGTGCACCCCAACCTCGCGCTGTCACTGGAGATCGGTTCCCGGGAGATGCTTCAGGAGCGCCTCAAGCGGGGGGTGCTCGACCTGGCGGTGCTCAGTCTCCCGATCGCGGACCCCAACCTGGAGTCGACGCCCTTCATGGAGGACGAGCTGGTCCTGGTCGTCCCGGCAGGCCACCCGCTCGCGGAAAGACGCCACCTGACGCTGCGCGACTTCACCGGCGAGAGCTTCTTGATGCGTGAGCCGGGCTCCGGCACGCGGCTTGCTGTCGAGATGGCCGCCCGCCGTGCCGGCGTCAGCCTCCAGGTTGGAATGGAGCTCGGCAGCAACGGCGCCATCAAGCACGCGGTGGAGGCCGGGCTGGGGGTGGCGGTGCTGTCCAGCCACGCGATCGAGCTGGAGCGAAAAGGCGGCGGTCTCGTGGTGGTGGACATCGAAGGCTTTCCGATCCTGCGGCCCTGGAGCATCGTGCACCTGCGCCGGCGCCAGCTGCCGGCCGCGGTTGCTCAGTTCATCGAGTTCCTGCGAGAGGGCGAATGGAAGGTGTAGCCCGCCGTTCTCAGGTGGGAGGGGTGGGGACGATGCGTGCGACGTGCACCGCGTATCCCGGGTCACCTGGGGCAACCAGATGCCAGGGCCTGCCCGTCCAGCACACCAGCACCCGACCCACGAGCGTGTCATCCCGGATGAAGTGTGCGACCGCCGCGGCGATCTCCTCCGGGGTGGTCATAGGGGCAGGCAGCGCCGCACGCTCCGCTGGCTTCATCGCTGCGAGCTGGTCGCGGACGCGCTCGGTCAGGATCCAGTTCGGCACCACGCAGTTGATGCGAACATGGTGCCGCCTGGCGAGCGGCGCGAGCACCACCGACAGCCGGATCAAGCCGGCCTTCGCGGCGGCGTACTCCGGCGAGTCGTGCGGTCCGTGGCCGAGGCCGGCCACAGAGGAGATGTTCACGACCGCGCCGCCGTCGCGACGGGCCATCGCCGGCAGCGCATGCTGGATCGCCAGCATCGGCCCTGTCAGGTTGAGCGTCAGCGTGCGGCCCCAGTGGTCGCTCGGTGCGTCCGGAAACACGGGCTCGGGTACGCCCCCGGCGTTGTTGACGAGGATGTCCAGACCGCCGAACGTCTCTTCAGCGAAAGCAACCATCGCCCGCACGTCCGGCTCGACCGTAACGTCGGCGCGCAAGAACGCGGCACGACCACCGGCGCCCTCGATCCGCTGAGCCGTTTCAAGCCCACCCAGGGCATCTATGTCTGCGACCACCGTGGCGGCACCGTCCGCCGCCAGCCGTGCCGCGATGGCTCTTCCGGCGCCGGCACCCGCACCGGTGACCAGCGCCACCTTCCCCTCGATCTCCATGCAGAAGATCGTAGGTGTCAGTCGGGGGTGGCTTTGATCAGTCCGACCGGCCCCACCGCTCAGGTGCTCGATCAGCGGGGTGCGCGATGGTTCTGCCCGCGCTCTGGCAGTCTTATCTCTTCTGCAAACGAACCCACTGCTCAAAGGAGGCAAGGAGATGGCGATCAACGATCAGGTCAAGTTCACCTGGATCGGGCACGGCACCTGGAAGGTCCGCACCGCGCACGGCAAGGACATGCTGATCGATCCCTGGGTGATGTCCAACCCGGT
>DATFWQ010000158.1:0-12137 GCA_035259145.1 Candidatus Dormiibacterota bacterium
CTTTGTCGACGTCGCCAGCGCGAACGTGTGCTTCGTGGCGCACCTGGGCGCCACGGAACCAGGCGGCGGTGCGGCCATTCACCGAGCGGACGAAGAGGTCGTCGCCATGGCGGACCACCCAGATCGTCACCGGTTTGCGCAGCGAGCCGTCCTGCCGGAGCGGCGCGATCTGTAGCTCTTCTGCTGCCCCGATCTTGCTGAGCTCGTCGCTCATCCACGCCGTTGTCGCGGCCATTGGTACGTCTCCTTTTCCGAGTGGGCCACAGCCATTCAACGTCTATTGTCCCGTTTCAGAGATTCGCAACATTGTCGGTGACTCGCTGCGATGGGCAACTGTCTGACTAGCGGAAGTTTGGATCTCCACCGCCCATATCGGCACCATACCCCTGCTTCGCGCCGGGCGGCAGGTCGTCGTTTACGCTCGCTAGCGCAGTCCGCCGGACGCCATAAGGATGTCGCCCGTCAGCCATTCGGAGTCCTGGGAGGCCAGGAACACCGCGACAGGCGCAATATCCGCAGGCTGGCCCAATCTTCCAAGTGGCGTCTCGCTCAGTAGTTGCTTCTCGAGGTCACTTCCCATAAACCCAGTTGCCTGAGTCCCTTCTGTCTCGACCACGCCCGGATTGATCGAGTTCACGCGGATCTTCTTCGGCCCGAGCTCCTTCGCCAGCACACCCGTAATCGCATCCACGGCGCCCTTGGTTGCCGTGTAGACCACTGACCGCGGCGGCGTCAACTCACTGGCGCCGGAACCGACATTGATGATGCTTCCGCCCTCTGCACCAAAGTGCTTCACCGCCTCTTGCGTCGCCAGAATCAGACCGAGGACATTGGTATTGAACTCCCGATGAAACTCCGTCTCCGTCACTTCTTCGAGAGGTCTGAGGTCGTACACGCCGGCATTGTTCACCAGCACATCGAGCGATCCGAAGGCCTTCCTCGTTTCCTCGAACAGGCGCTTTACATCGGCCGCCTTTGAGACGTCGCCCTGCACGGCGATCGCCTTGCCCCCCTTGCTGGTGATCTCCCCAACGACGCGATCCGCGGCCTCCTTGCTGGAAGCGTAGTTGACAACGACCGCAGCCCCCGCGTCCGCCAGGGCCTTCGCGATCCCTGCGCCGATTCCTTTCGAGGCCCCGGTGACGACGGCAACCTTGCCCGCAAGTGTGTTCATGGAAATATCCTTCCTTGGCTCAGGTCCCGACCCCTCGTCACGCACGTTACGCCCAGTTCAGCGTCGACGAATCTGCCGTCTGCAGCGGAGGGAGCACCGGCGCTGGCTGTCACCTGGCAGGTTCCAGGCTGGACCGATGTAGGGGGATGGTAGGGTTCCTGCGCATCCCCCCAGAGGGAATCTTTAGGAGCATTCACAGCACCTTCCTCGTTGCTTGCTTGCGCAAGACTGCGGCGATCGGCGTGGGCAGCTTGCCCTCCGCGTTCTGACGGCGCCCGCACCGATCAGTCGTTCTTGAGGCCTTCGAAGACAACAAGGGCGGGCAGCCCAGCTCGGCAACAGTGCGCTCGACCGCGTCGGCCGTGGCCGCCAAGGCCGCTCGAGGCCCCGGTCACGAGCTCGACGGTGCCGTCGAGTGCTGTGCAAACTCTCCCCAGCGAAGTCGGGGGAGTACCCGGCGAAGCCGGGGGAGGGGGTCAGGGGATGCCCCCCTCCCATTCAGGTTCCTGAGCGTTGAGGTCGTAGGGCCGAACGGTGCGCGCGCCCGGATCGGGGTAAGGCTGACCGGCGCGTGCTGATCGGCCCGCCATGTCCTGCGCTACGGCAGCTGGCTTGGCCCGACGGCAAGACGCCAATAGTCCGCGGGGAGGAAAGGAAGGCTGGCGGCGATGGCCCGGTCGCGCAGCACGGTGACCACTGGCCAAGGCCTCAGCCAGACGGTCTGGTCGGTGACCCTTCCACGGTCGTCCAGCGTGAAGGCGTCGATCCCTTGCTGAAGGTGGCCGTCGATGACACAATCCAGTACTCGACGAGCCTGCCGGCCGAGGTGAACCGGGGTAGGTCTGTGGGTGCGCCCTGGATGCCGGCGATCAGCTTCTGATACGCGCCGACATTCTCCTGGCCGTACAAGGTCTGGGTGAGCATGGCACTGTGGAACCGAGCCACGATCGGCGCGGAGTGACGGCCCCCCGGCGCCCTTCACGACCTTATGAACAGGCCCGTTAGCGCTGAACGGGGTCCAAGCGGACGACGGGTATCTCGCGGTCGGTCTTCTGCTGGTATCCGGCGAACCGCGGGGCCTGCGACGTGATGCGCTTCCAGGCCTGCTCGCGCTCCTCGCCCGTCAGCGAGCGTGGAGCCACCCTGACCCGGCGGCCATCGACCTCGACCCATACCTCGTCCGGGTGGCGCGCCATGTTCACGAACCAGGCTGGGTGTCGAGCCGAGCCTCCAAAGGAGGCCACCACGAGCCAGGCGGAGTCGCCCTCCGGGAAACACATCACCGGGGTGGCCCGCTGCTCGCCGGAGCGAGCGCCCCTGGTAATCACCAGGACCACCGGCATTCCGTCCATGCGTCGCGCACCGAGTCGATGGCTGGTTCGCATGAACCAGAAGAGGGCGTTCTTCAGCGGGCCGGGAGGAGGCCGCTGACCATGAGTGCCGCTGGGTGTCACGTTAACCGACATCAAGACCATTGTGGCTTCCTGGCCTTTGCGACGGCTCCGCGTGCGATGCAACATTTCGGGCATGACGCGAGACATCTGGGCCAGCTGGCTGCTGGAACGCAGGTCCGGGGGTGACCCCGAGGTTGCCGAGCGGGTCCGAAAGGAGCTCCATCCGATCCGGGACAGGGTCCTCGACGGCGCCCGGCTCGGGAGCAATGACCGGCTGCTCGACGTGGGTTGCGGCGACGGGCTGATCGCCTTCGGCGCTCTCGAGCGCGGCCAGCCAGAGGTGATCTTCAGCGA
Organism: Candidatus Dormiibacterota bacterium; assembly: GCA_035259145.1. GTDB lineage: Bacteria > Chloroflexota > Dormibacteria > Dormibacterales > Dormibacteraceae > CF-161. Next base: position 2,923 of record DATFWQ010000158.1, read on the forward strand.
TGTCTCCCAGGACCTGCTCGATACCTGTCGGCATGCGGCGACCGAGCTTGGCGTGGCCGAGCGCTGCCGGTTCCTGCGCGCGTCCGCAGACGACCTCGGAGGGCTGGCCGGCGGCTGCGTGGACGCGATCACCACCCGCTCGGTCCTGATCTTCGTCCCGGACAAGGCGCAGGCGTTCCGCGAGTTCTGGCGGGTGCTCGCTCCGGGAGGCCGGGTGTCCATCTTCGAGCCCATCAACCGCTACTTCTGCGACGCCGACGGTCGGCTTCCGCCCGCCTACGACACGCGCCCGATCCAGGACCTGGCGGCACGGGTCAGTTCCATCTACCGGCAGGTCCACCCGCCGGGCGCCAGCCCGATGATGAACTTCGACGAGCGGGACCTGCTGGCCGCGGCCGAGCTCGCCGGATTCTCGGAGATCCACCTCTACCTCGACATCGACGTTCAGTCCACCGAGCCCAGGAGGTGGGAGCACTTCTATCGTTCGGCGCCCAACCCGCTGGCGCCCACGCTGGAGGAAGCGCTGCACCAGGCTCTCACGCCGACCGAGATCGACCGGTACGTCGAGCACGTCAGACCGCTCGTGGAGAGCGGTGCTGGGACCACCCGGCGGGCAGCCGTCTACCTCTCAGCGATCAAGCGCGCCTGAGCCCGATCCGCGCTCAATAGCCGTTCTGGTCCCGCAGGGGCAGAACGGCGACGACCAGCACAATCAGAAGAAGGCCACCTGGCCGCTGGCGGGCGCCCGCGTCAGGGTCCGGGGGAAGATGCTAGACCACCGACGCGGCGAGACCGAGCCTGGATCGCAGCCACCGACCCATCTCCTGGATTGCCTGGTCCACCTCGGGCACACGACCGGCACCCATGATGAACGAGTGCTGACCCGCGGGTACTGAGCGCAGACTGACGTCGACGCCGGCGGCTTCCGCTCGTTTCGCCAGCTCGACGGCGTCGCCGGCCACTATCTCATCCTCCCCGTAGTAGATCATGGTCGGTGGAAGACGGGTCAGGTCGGCGTAGAGCATATTGACCCGGGGATCGTCCCGCGCCACGCCGGTGCCGCCGAGCCACGACTCCCGAAAGGATTCCAAACCCGGTCTGGAGAGGAGCTTGTCGGTCTGGGCCTTGCTTTCCAGCGTCTCGTTCTTCAGCTCCATGTCGTACCACGGCGAGATCGACAGGATGGCACCCGGGAGGGGGGCACCCCTGTCACGCAATCTCACAGGCAGGCTCACGGCAAAGTTGCCGCCAATGGAGTGGCCGCCGCTGACGATGTTCTCGGGCCGGCAGCCCTGAGTCAGCAGCCACTGATACGCTCTGTCCACGTCATCGGTTTGCGCGGGGAACCTGTGCTCCGGTGAACGACGGTAGTCCAGTACCAGGGCACGAAGCCCCGCCGCTCGGGCGATGTGCCCAGCTGCCTTTCGATCGGAGTGCATCGAGAAGACGACCGTGCCGCCGGCATGGCAGTGCAGCAGGACGTGCTCCGCATCGGAGCCCTCCGGGATACACCAGAGTGCCGGCACGCCGTCCGCGTCAACTTCCGCGAAGCTGACCCGTTCGGGTTCGCGGGCGAGCGAATGCAGGCTCTCATCGATGTCCCGCCTCGTCGCCAAATCCAGGTCCGGCTTCGATGTCCGTTCTCTGACTGACGCATATCGCTGCGCCATCTCCTTCGCCTGCTCGCTGGCCATCGCCAACCTCCTGTGCCTCAGGCACGCACGACGAGATACGAATGGTCTCGCACCTCTGCCCTGATCTCAATGCTCGTCTGCCCGCTTGCCCGCCAACCCTCGTAGACGTCCCCATCGCGAAGAACACGGCACTCCGCTGGGTCGCGCAGGTGATCCACCGCGAACGTCGTCGAGGTGCCGGCCATCCAGGGGTCTGCGGCATAGGTCGACACCGCGAGGATCTCCTTCTCCTCGTCGTAGGTGGCCTGGGAGATCCCCAGTCGCGGAAAGCCGGCGCCTGTCACGGTCGGCAGGTCGAACTTGCGCAGGTTCGGTTCGTTGAAGATTCGCCACCACGCCTGCCGGCCACCAGCCTCGGCGGCCATGATGACGGCATTGGGCTGCCCACGCGGATAGGGATCGTCCAGGCCGAAGCGGTAGTAGAACTCGCCGCGCGCCCGGTCCCACGTCGGCTCACAGAGCTGCTCTGCAATGGCGTGCAGGGCGTCGTAGTAGGCGGAGTCCCCCATCTCGCGCGCGTTCAAGAGGCCTACGGCAAACCTGCGGGGATCGGCGAGCAGGCCACTCGCTCTTGCCGCGTCAGCAACCTGTGGCAGTCGCGGACGAGACGCACCATAAAGGCGCTCTGCGTCGTCGTAGTGCTGTGGCGACAGAAAGAACATCAGACTGACTACAGCCGCCGAGCCGCCCTGGCAGAGGTAGTCGATGATCGGGTCGTAGTACCAGGCGGCCCACTCGAGCGATCCTGAATCGGCGAGCCGCACATAGTGCTGCTTGGCGTAGCTCCACCAGCGGCCGAAGACCCAGTGGGTGTCCGTCCGGTGGAGAAGATCGTGCAACCTCAGACCGAGGCCCGCGCCTGTCAGTCAATACGGCCAGATCTTCGTGTTCTCACAGTGGCATCCCTCCCGGCGGGCAGCCCACTGCCGGGTCAGGAGCTCGTTGACGCCGCTGTGGGTATAGGTGAAGGCGTTGGCGCCATCCCCGATGATGGTGAAGGGCCGGCTCCATTTGTCGTCCCCGCTCACGTAGCGGTACAGTCCCAGGAGCAAGTTGAAGAACCCCTTGTAGAAGAGGTTCCCATCGGCACCGATCGGGTCCATCTGAAGTCCCCACGGCTCAGTGCCGTTGGCAGTCCAGCCGGGGACGTCGTAGTGGCCCTGGCGATCAGCCGGGATGTACAGCCGGTTCCAGTCCTCGGGATAGTTTCCGCGCTGCGGGTCGTGACCGATCTGGGTCAGCCAGTCGATGGCTCCCCAGTAGGTCCCGTAGCGCTGGAGCAGCTTGTCGAGGATGGAGCCGTACAGCTCGCGCCAGGCTGGCGTCGTATCCGCCATCAGGGCCATCGCATAGCTGGAGTCGATGAGATCGAAGCGGGCAAAATTGAGCATCGGGGGAGTGGTCCTGTCGTCCCACATCGGCGAGGGGTGGCCCCCGCGGCTCCAATCGTCGGGCGTGTTGGCCTTGCGATGCAGGTACTTGAGCCATCCCCGGGAGCGCTCCGAGAGCATTGGGTATCCGTTTCCGGGTGGCATGCAGTCTCCGCCTCTCCCAACTCTGAACAGATGGCAACCGGGCGTCGCATCGCAAAGCACACAGCCCTGCACCTGCATTTGCAGGGCTGCGACCCTGAGACGCTGCAGCGCTACGTGGACCTGCGAGACGCGGGTTTGCACCCCCTTGCAGCCAACCCGCCGGGCCCCTCTCGCCGACTGCTACGTCGGGAAGGTGGAGGTGGGGGGCCACACTGAGAGGGGCCTCCATCTCAGGCACGTCATCGTGTGGCCTGCCCAGTCAGGACGGGAACTGTGTGACTGCCGCGGCGAACAGCGTGTACCGGTTGCCGTAGGCCGGATACTTCGCGAGCATTACGTCGATCACCTCAAGCGGCGTGCTGGACCTGGCCACCGTCTGGTCGAAGTCCTCGATGTAGCGGCGCGACTGGTCGAGCACACGGGTCGCGTTGTCGTCGGGCGCGTCGGGATCCCTGTGCCCCGTAATAATCGTGGACGGCTTGAGGGCGGCCACCGCGTCAAGGGACGCCAGCCACGCCTCCCGTGATTCCGGCGTCGAGTTCCGTAGCCACATATGGATGTTGTTGTAGGCGATGTCGCCGGAGCAGATGGCCCGCAGGTCCGGCACGTGCACGATCGTGGCGAGCACGCCGTCGGCGCCGCCGATCGTGCGGAACAGGAGGGGATGGCCTTCCAGGTCGAACTTCTGCGAATTGGTCAAGGCGGGCACCGCGGGGGACTGCGAGAACCGCCCGGCGAACCAGGAGTTCCAGATCGCCATGACTTCGGCGGTGGTCTGGCGCCGGGCCTCGTCGACGACCTGCCGATCGCAGGCAATCAGCTGGGCGTCGGGGAACGCGTCGAGCACAGGCCCGGCCCCGAAGAAGTGGTCGCCGTGACCGTGGGTCACGAAGATCGCGCGAGGTCGCTTGCCTGTATTCTGCACCCACGCCGCCAGCCGCTCTCCCTCGCTCGTGGTGAGCAGCGCGTCGACGAGGACGGCGTCGCGGTCGCCGGAGATCAGCGCAGAGGTGGTGGCTGGCCAGGTGGCAGGGGTGCTGTCATCCCATCCCGGGCCACCAGGTATCGGCTTGTACCCGCTATTGAAAACATCAATCGACAACAAACTGGCCATGCTGACTCCTACTGTGCTCTTGTGGACGAGCGCCAGCCACTAGCGACCGCGGTCACCTGCACCCTCGGCCACGAGCGGCCGGATGAAGTCCGGGCTGTTGTTGACAATGACCGCAAACTGGCAACGCTCCAGCACTGCGGCCGACGCCCGGTCAGCTCCTTGACGCACCCAACTGCTTCTCTCGGTTGAGCACGCCCACCGGCGTCAGGACCTGCACTCGAACATGGTTGCCCGCGCCGGCTCACCTGCTGGGACGGCGTAGCGTTGATTTTATGGACCTCCACACAACCTCCTTCGAGATCGGTCCGGAGAACGCAAGACTGCTGGTCAGGACCCGTCGCGAGGGACTCGGTGCCCGGGCAGGGCACGAGCTGGTCATCGAGGCGACGCGGTGGGCGGGCCAGGTCAGGATCGACGCGGGCGAGCCCCCCGGGGGTTACGTCGAGGTGCGGGTGGACACCCATGGTCTGGAAGTGCGCGAAGGTCACGGTGGGGCCAGGCCGCTGACGGCCAAGGACCGTCTGGAGATCAAGGGCAACATCGAGGAAAAGGTGCTGAGCGCCGACCGCTACCCGGAACTCAGGTTCACCGCCGAAAAGGTCGCAGTCGAAGACCACCACGCTCATCTCACCGGCAACCTCACGATCGGCGGACAGACCCGCTCTGCCGGTGTCGACGTCGACCTGGAACCAGCTGCCGACGGGCTTCACGCGCACGGCACCGTGCTGGTTCGCCAGACAGACTTTGGCATCAAGCCGTACTCCGCTCTGATGGGGATGCTCAAAGTGGCCGACGAGGTCGAGGTCGATTTCGACGTGCGCCTGCCGTCGGGAGCGATCTCCACGTAGGGACCCGCTCACATCGAAAACAGCCGATGCCGGGCCTCGCTGGCAGCCCGCTGACCGTCTCCTTCTCGCCGGGTCAGTCCTGCTTTGCCGAGGCCAGCGTGGCGATCGCTGCCGGCGGAGTTCTTGCTCCGGGACCGGGACCCCGCCCACGACGACTGGCCGCCCCCTCAGGCTGGGCTTGTGAAGCTGCTCCACCGACGCGTAGAAGGCGTCCATGTCCAGGAGCAGCTCCCTGGGCTCGTTCCGCACGGGCATGCGAGGCCATTGTCCCGAGTTTGGACGGTCAGCTCAGGACCCTACCCCGGAAGAACTTGAGGCCACTGCCGAGGGAGAGCACAAGGGATGTGCAGAGAACCAGCACCACCCAGGCCATCGCGAGCGACTCGGGCGCCCCGTTCTGAACAGGCACCATTGCGGAACGCATGCCCTCGGAGGCGTAGGTGAGTGGGTTGAAGAGCGTCAGGACCTGGAACCACCTGATCACGCCCAGCGATCCCCATGGGTAGTACAGGCACCCGGTGAAGATCAGAGGCGTGATCACGATCGAGAAAATCAGGCTGAGATGCGTGATCGGGAAGATGGTTCCCATTACCAGTCCGATCGCAGCGCCGAGGATGGAGGTCAGCGCCATCATGCCGATCAGAACGCCGATCTCATCAGTCCGCACCTGGTAACTGCTGCCCAGGACCCAGTAGGCCAGCGGGAAGACGAAACCCCCGGCGAGCAAGCCGCGCGCTGCCGCAAGCACGACCTTCTCCAGTGCCACCAGCGTGACGGGCAGCGGCGCCAGCAGGCGGTCGTCGATCTCCCTCGTGAAGCTGAGGTCGCGACCCAGGTCAATGCTGAGAGCCTGCAGCGGCGCCAGGAAGACGGTGAAGGCCACGATCCCCGGGAGAAGCACCACGCTGAACCGCGGGCTGGTCGTTCCGACCGAGGAAAGTACCTTGCCGAAGATGAAGAGGAAGAAGAGCGGTTGAGCGAGCGTCTGGACCAGGAGCGAGGCGATCTCCCTCCTGGTGACCAGCACGTCGCGGCTGACGATCGCCACCGCTGCCCTCCACGCTGCGCCGGCGTGGCTGCGAGGCCGCAGCTCGTGACGCTGAGTCATAAGGTCGGAGACGGTCATGATCGCAAGTTGCTCCCGGTGAGGTGGATGAACAGGTCTTCCAGGCTGGGGCGCGCAAGACGGAGGTCGAGGAGCTCCGCCTGCTCACCGATCACCGCCTGCGCCGCGCTTGCCAGCAGGGTCCCAGGGTCCCGTCCATCGGCGTAAAGGCGGTAGCCAGACGCCTGAAGCTCGCGGTGGTCCTGAGGCCTGCCGTCCTGGCGGTCCACCCCGGTCACACCGGGGAGCTGCTTGAGCGCTGCCAGGACGCGGTCGTCCGGCGAAGTGGAAGGCATGTCTCCCGGAGCAGCGGCCAGGGTGATCACCTCGGGAACACGCGCGCGCAGCTCGAGCATCGTGCCGCCGGGGACGAGGCCCTTGAGCGCCTCGGGAGTGTCGAGCGCCAGGATTCGCCCGTGGTCCATGATCGCGATGCGATCGCAGAGCCGGTCGGCCTCCTCCATGTCGTGCGTAGAGAGCACGATCGTGACGCCCCGATCACGCAGCGCCCGAATCCGCTGCCAGAGGAAGAGCCGCGACTGCGGGTCGAGGTTGTTGGTCGGCTCGTCGAGAAAGAGAACCTCGGGTTCGTGCATCAGGGCTCGTGCCACCATCACCCGCTGCTGGAGGCCACCGGAGAACAGGTCCAGCTTCTCCTTGCTGCGTTTCTCCAGCCCGAGCTCCTCGAGCAGCTCGCCAGCGCGAGCCGTGCGCTCGCGGCGCGGCACCCCGTGATACGCCGCGTGGTAAGTCAAGATCTCGCTCACCCGAAGGCTTCGATCCACGTTGGCCCGCTGCGGGACAACCCCGATGCGCTGCTTGACACCGATGTGGTCGGTGACCACATCGACGCCGGCGACGACCGCCCGGCCGCTGGTGGGCACGACCATCGTGGTCAGCATTCCGATAGTCGTCGTCTTGCCTGCGCCATTAGGTCCCAGGAGCCCGAAAGTCTCCCCGCGCCGCACAGCGAAGGAAACACCATCCACCGCGTTTGTCCTGCCCTTCGGATAGCGTTTGACCAGGCGCTCAACCTCGATGGCGGCGGTTGGTCGTGTCGTCTCGGTCATCGCCGGCTCCTCTTTTGCTTCGCGGGCGGTCGGAGCATCCGTAGAACGATCTCTGTGTCGGGGAAGTGTTTGCGGGTCCGGTCTGGATCGATCAAGGCAAGCCGGGATATGCCGTCGAGGTATGCGAAGAAGGCCGTCACCAGCTGGTCAGGGTCACCACTGGCGACCTCGCCGGTGGCCTGGCCCTCGACGATGAGCGACCGCATCAGCTTCATGACCATGTCGACTCTCTTTCGAGCTGCGTCGAGGAGATCGCTCTGCGCCGGCAGGTCGCTGAAGACCCGGTAGAAGATCTGCACAAACTCTGGATGCTCACGCCTGACCTCCAGCATCCGGGAGACCAGTAATTCGAGCCTGGCTGCCGCCGACCCTGACATCGGCTCGGGGAGGACGCTGGACTGCAGCGCCTCCCGCATCAACGCTCGGTAGAGGTCGTCCTTGCTGGCGAAGTAGCGGTATGCCAACCCCTGGCTCACTCGCGCCTCGGCGGCGACCTCCGCCATGGTGGCAGCCAGGCCCCTCCGGGCAAAGACTGCCCTGGCGCCGTTCAGAATCCTCGTCCGCTGTTCGTCACGGACCTGCTGGTTGGCCGCTTCTGTCCTGGGCATCTGAGCATCTTCAGAATGAATGATTCATTCATTCAATGTCAACTAGGTCCGTTGAAGGTCCCGCTGCCTGCTGGTCGTCAGTCGCCGCGAGGCGCCCCGTCCCGCTTGAGGACCGGGCGGCATAACGCGGCAGAGTGAGGCTTGCCGAGGGCAGATGCGACGGAAATCGCGTGTTGCGTACACGGCGCAGCGCCTCTTTGGTCAGGCCACTCCGAAACCGGCCCGGAGTAACCTCGGTTCAAATCACGGGCCCCCGGGCCGGATCAACACTTGTTGGACGTGCTGAATCGCCGGAATCGTATTAGGGACGCAGCGCTCATGAGTTCTAACGCCGGAAGTCGAATGTCGGTTTGAAGATTGAAACCAAGAAGCGATACCATCCTTGCTCGTTGGATAAGCCGGAGCTGATCCGCACGATGCGGGATGCACACCAGCGCTTGGCTGAAGCGATCGAGCAGCTCCCCGACGAGCGGCTGCTCGAGCCAGCGATGGACAACTGGACCGGCAAGGACCTCCTCGCGCACGTGGCTTGGTGGCACGACCACTCCGTGGTCGTGATCGAGGGCCTCCGCGCTGGCCGCCAGCCGTACGACCAGACGGATCCTGAGAACGCCACCGATGCGATCAACGAGCGGACCCGCCGCGAGCACCTGGACGATCCACCGGAGCTCACCCGGCGGGCGTTCAGCGAGTCATTCACGCGACTCCTGGCGGCGCTCGAGCCGGTCACGAACGAGGAGCTTTTTGCCGTTGATCGCTGGCCTTGGCTGGGCGGGGAGGCGCTCGTCGAGACGATCCTGTGGGATTCCTCGCGCCACTACGACGCGCATCGCGAGCACCTCGAACGCCTTTCGGGCGCGCCGTAGAAACCGCTTGCCATCTGCATTGGAGTAGACGCCGGGCCAGGCCTTGCTGTAGCAGAAACGCCGATGGGAATCCGACCTCAATCGGCTCGCCTCGGCAGTTTCTACGCACTGGCGGCCCGGATCCGCTCGTCCTCCAGGTCGGCGACGCAGGCAAAGAATCCAGCCCCCTCCAGCTGGCTGCGATCAAGGTTTGCACCGTAGCCCGCCCGAGCGGATGCGACAGGGCCAACGGCGGCCCGGTCACTCCCATACCGACTTCACGACCGATGCTGGCGAACCCGGGGTCCCTGGGTTCTTGCGTCCTCATGGAATGGAGATATGGGGCGGCAGAGTGCCACACAGCCTCCCATGCACCTCTGGTATGTTCCATCCCAT
>DATFWQ010000159.1:0-6584 GCA_035259145.1 Candidatus Dormiibacterota bacterium
GGCCGGGACGTCGCTGCTGGGCTCGTAGCTCAGCCTGACGGTGCCGTCCTGCTCCAGGGTGACCCGGTTGTCCGGCCGCGGCAGGTCCTCCGACGACAGCCAGAAGTCCACCGCGTGATTCGCGATGTCGCGAAGGCTCCATGTCGGCGCGAGCCGCGTCTCACCGGGCCGCTCGCCGCGGTACATCTCGGGCTTCGACTTGCCCAGCATCTGGATGTTGCCCATCGGGTACTCGAAGTCCGGGCCCTCGAAGTAGAAGTCGTTGACGGCGAGCGTCTTCTGGAACACGGTCGGATTCGGCTCCATCGAGAGCGCCAGGACGGCCTGGCTGTTGTGGAACATGTAATTGCGCCCCACCTGGTCCGAGGCATTGCCGAGCCCGTTCGGGTGCCGGTCGTTCGCCGAGGCAAGGAGGAGCCGGGCGCTGTTGGCGGCGCCGCAGGAGACCACGACGATGTCGCCGGCGAACGTCTCTTGTCGGCCGTCGCCCATCCTGGCCACGACCTCGGTGACGGCCGTCCCTGCCGCGTTGGTGTTCAGCTTGACCGCCTCGGCACCCGTGATCAGGGTGACGTTCCGGTACTCCAGCGCCGGCCGAACCGCGATCACCTCGGCGTCCGCCTTGGCGTGGAGCAGGCACGGGTAGCCGTCGAAGGCGTCGCAGCGGATGCACCGGCTGAACGGCGGGTCCGACTCGTCGAGCATGAGTCCGCACGGTGCGTGGAACGGGTGGTAGCCGGCCCTGGCCAGGTCGTCGGAGAGCTGCTGGATGCGCGGCTCGTGCGACACCGGAGGGAACGGATACGGAGCGCCAGGCGGCTCGGTCGGGTCCTCGCCGCGCGCGCCGTGGACCACGTACAGTCGCTCGGCACGGTCGTAGTACGCCTCCATGTCGTCGTAGCCGAATGGCCAGGCGGGCGAGATCCCGCCGTAGTGGCGCAGCTCGCCGAAGTCCTCGCGCCGCAGCCGGTAGAGCGCCGCCCCGTACATCTTGGTGGCGCCGCCGACGAAGTAGTGGACCTGCGGCTGGAACGTCTCGCCGTTCTTGTCGCGCCACGTGTCCGGCGAGATGTACCGGTTCTCCACGAAGACGTCGGCCGTGGACCAGTTCTGGATCTCGCGGGGCAGCCAGGTGCCGCGCTCGAGGAAGAGGATGCGCTTCCCCGACGGCGCCAGCACCCGGCCCAGCGTGCCGCCGCCGGCCCCGGTGCCGATGATAACGACGTCGTAGCGGTTCGCTGCGTTCATTGCGTCACCCACGGGTCGTGCCAGCCGCCGTGTCCGCTGGTCAGGGCGTCGGCCGGGATTTGTGGCGGGAAGGACTTGCCGGCGGAGTCGTACGAGGTGTCCGGCGAGATGTAGCGGTTGTCGATGAAGACGGCGTCAGCGCGCCAGTTCTCGATCTCGCGGGGCAGCCAGTCACCCCGCTCCAGCAGCAGGATGTTCTTTCCGGACGGCGCGAGATGGCGGGCGAGCGTCCCGCCGCCGGCGCCGGTCCCGATGATGATCACGTCGTAGCGGGTCATGACGCCACCCAGGGCCCGTGCCAGCCACCGTGACCGGCCACCAGCCTGTTGGCTGCGTCGGGGCCCCAGGAGCCAGGGGCATAGGGATGGACAGGCCCAGGAGCGTTGAGCAGGGGCTGGAAGACGCGCCAGCTTTCCTCGACGCTGTCCTGGCGCGTGAATCGCGAGGCATCGCCGTCCATAGCGTCGTGGAGGAGGACCTCGTACGGCGCCGGTCCCTCTCCACCTTCCTCCTTGAATTCCATGTCGAGGTGGATCAGCTCAGGGACCTGTGCGTACGCTCGCTTCGCGTCGAGCCTGATCCGAACCCCGGTCGCCGGGTCGAGCTTGACGATGAGCTGGCTCGGCTCCGGTAGGCGTTTACCGGCGGAGGCGAACCGCAGCCTTGGCGGATGCTTGAAGATCAGGCGCACCTCAGTCTGGGTCACCGGGAGGCGTTTACCCGTGCGAACGAAGAATGGTACCCCCGCCCAGCGCCAGTTCTCGATCTCCAACCGCAGAGCGGCGTAGGTCTCGGTCTTCGAATCTGGGACGACGCCCGCGATGGATCCGTATCCATCGTATTGGCCACGCACGTAGTGCTTCGGGTCCGCGTCCGCCATGCTCCGAAACACGTCGTACTTGGCGTTCTTCAGGGTGACGGCGTCGTCGCCGGCGGGCGGATCCATCGCCGCCGCCGCGATCAGCTGCATCAGATGATTGACCACAACATCGCGGAGGGCGCCCACGGCGTCGTAGAAGCGGCCACGGTCCTCTACCCCGAATTGCTCCGCCATCGTGAGCTGAACGCAGTCGATGTTGTGGCGGGTCCACACCGGCTCCAGCATGGTGTTGGCGAACCGCAGGTACAGCAACTCCCGGAGGCCCATCTTGGCCAGGAAGTGGTCGATCCGATACAGCTGGTCCTCGTCGATGTACTGGTGCAACTCGGCGGCCAGCTCTGATGCCGACGCACGGTCGTGCCCGAACGGCTTCTCGACCACGACCCGCGCCCCCTCCGTCAGGCCGGCCTCTGAGAGGCCTTTGACCACGGCGCCGAAGAGGAACGGAGGGACCTCCAGGTAGAAGACGGGTGTGCGAGCGCCGTCAATTGCCTTGGCCAGCCGTGTGTACGTCGCCGGGTCGGTGAAGTCCCCGCGCACATAGCTCAGGCGGTTGGCGAAGCGCTCGAACACCTCTCGGTCCAGCTGCTCGCCTCCCGCCACGATCGCCTCCTGAGCGCGCCGCCGAAGATCCTGAGCAGTCCAGTCGTCGACGGCGGCGCCGACGATGGGGCAGTTCAGCAGCCCACGACCCTCCAGCTTGTAGAGGGCACGAAGGGTCATCTGCTTGGCGAGGTCGCCCGTGATCCCGAAGGCGACGAACACGTCACATGGCCTGCCGCCCTGGACAGCCTTCGCTCCTTTAGCTGTCTTCGAGGGCTTTTCTTTCAGCTGCATGAGCACTGGCCTCCTCGACTTCTTTGCGTCTTCCCGCTGCCTTGAACGTTAGGAGGGATCAGCCGTCCGGGGCATCCTCTGGACGGATGAGACAGGCCCATCGCAATAAGAACAGCCCGGCCACTGCGGCGCAGTGCCAGGCATAGTTCACCGCCAAGAAGGATCACTGGTCGCGTCAGCTGAACCGGCGACGTGCCCCTGGGAACACGTCAGCCACAGGCGCGCCTGTGCTGCCCGCCCGAGGGCCAGCCAGATCATGAAGGCGTAAGCGATCGCTAGCGCATATCCGATCAGCCAGGCCAGCGCGTGTGCCCAGGCTAGGGGTGTGGATGTGTTCGAGGTCGTCGTGCGCGCTGAATCAGGCGCCGCGGGCCCACTCCATCGCGACGATGGCCGGGACGAGCAATGCGATCAGGCCAACCGCGACCACACCTGCCGTCGCCTTCGGATCGGTGGGAAACGACTGGGTGGCGATCAACAGCGCTGGCCCCACCGCCCGCGACCCGGTCACCGTGCTTGTGACGCGACGCGATGGCTGGTCAGACCCACCGAGGACGTAACCCATCAGGAGCCCAATCAATACCAGAACCAAACCTGTCAGGATCGCGAACGATCCGATGAGCGTCAGGAGGGTGGTGAAGTCCACCACGACACTCGAAGCAATCACAAAGACCAGGGCGAGGGTCGAGAGCCTCGTCATCGAAGGTGCCCACTCAGCAGCTTCATGCTCGTACCGAGCCTTGATGGCCAGACCTATGCACAAAGGAAGTAGCACGTTAAGGAGCAATGTTGAAGCGACGTCGAGCGGCTTGATACTGACATGGCTGGGCATGAGGACTGCAGACCACAGGGGAATGGCAGCAATGTTCAACACGGAGAGGAGCACCACCAGGGAGACGGCAAGTGGCACGTCGCCGCGCCCGATTTGCGCAAACTTCAGGGAGGCGGGTGCAGCTGAGGCAAACGCCACCAGCAAGATACCAGTGGCATAGCCTGGGTCGATGGAGACAACCTTGGTCAGGCCCCAGCCGATGATGGGGACGACGATCAGATTGAGCGCTACGGCCATTGCCACGAGTCGCATTCGTTTGAAGGGCGCGAGGATCTGCAGTAGCGTGAATTGCATCCCCAAACCCAATGAAGTTGCCCACAGCATGATGACAAGGAACGCGCTGTTAATGGTATGAAGGATGGCCATATGGTGCTTGTCTCCTGATGACAGTCGGCGCGCTGTTATGGCCAAGGCCCAACTCGCATCGCCGACGCCGCATCACAGGCAGGCGGTGGGGCCGCGTTGATAGCACGGCTGCCTCACCGCCGGCGCGGGTATCTCTTCGGCCGTAGGCGGCTGTGTGGTGACCTAGGTTCAATTAAGCCGTATATGAACCAGTAGACGCTCACAATGATCATTAGGAATAGGAGGGTGCCCTCTGTTCCGGCACGCGTTCGCCCATCTGCGCAAGGAGGGTAGAGCGACCGAGGAGAAGGTCCACAATGACTAAAAACTATGCCGAGGCTCCCCCGCCGGCATCAGCGCGCGAAAGCCACCATCGAGCGAATGTATCGAACGCGGCGATCAGCATAGCCACGAACGTGGCGGTCCACGAGGCGATCGCGAACCAGACCTCGATGTCTGCCACGGCCTGGAGAGGCCGCAGGCCGGCGACGGTGCCATACGACTGGCTGGCGGCCGCGTACATGCCGAGCGGGAACACCATGGCCCACAACGCCGTGTCGTAGCGAAGGGGGACGCGGCGGAGGACGTGCCGCCAGACGCCGAGCACCACCAGCAGCGGGATCCACCACGTCCCGAAGGCCCAGAGCATGAACCCGACATCCCTGACGAAGCCCGGGTGGACCGGGAGCCACTGAGCTGCGCCGAGCAGGTCGGCCGCGACCAGCACTGTGATCGCGGCGGCGCCCATGGTGATCCAGTAGTCGGGCCCCAGCTCCTCGGGAGTGAGGTCGACCAGCAGGAGCCTGGCGATCATAAGGGCCATCAGGAGCAGGTAGAGCACCGCGCCGGCGGCCCAGACCCCGGTCGCCGCCAGCGCCAGCGCCTGGGCCTCGGGAGGGTGCGCCGGCGCAGCGACCGCGGCCGCCCCAGCGACCGACTGGGTGCCGACCACCCAGACCAGCCACGTTCCGTTGACCGAACGCCAGGGAGTGCCGCCGCCAGGGTCGGTGACCAGGACGGCCACCAGCCCGTAGCTGAGTAGCAGCCAGGACGCCGCTGCCACCAGGCCCAGCGCCTCGGCCACAGGCGTCCAGCCAGCTGCAGATAGCCGAAGCGCCAGGAGGTTCGTGCCAGCCACGAACGTGAAGTACCCGAAGGCCTGCTCCGGAGATCTGGCGTCGCCGAGAGCGTGGCTGGGAAACACTAGCAGCCGCCAGCCCGTGAGCGCGCTCAGGATCGCGTACGCGGCAGCCGCGACCACCAGGAACGCCAACGACAGCTTTCCCCGGCCGAGCTCGTCGGTCGCGATGGACAAGATGCCCGTGGCCATCACCATTGCGAACGCCGCGGGCGGCAGGCAAGCCACCTGGGCGAGGAGCCACAACAAACCGGGCCGACCATGGGCGATCACAGAGCTCACCGTCGATCGGCTACCTGGCACGACGTTGCGCCGACAGCCCACGACAGACGATCCAGGCGTCGCTCTCCTCAACATAGAATCGGGCGCAGCTGCATGGGTGGAATGACTCGGCTTGTAATGGAAGACCGTGGTGTGCAGCTCGCCGCCGGTGTGGCGTAGGCGCGCTGCTTGACAGCGATAATCCTGCGGCCCGAGTCCCACACCTCGTCAACCACCCGGGCACGTCGCTTGTCAATTTAGAGGGAAGAGCACTCTCCCATCGCCGCCGCCGCCATGGCATGCCTGGCACGTGCTATCAGATCGACTCGCGATAGCCGTAGAATTCGTGGTCCTCGTTGTAGCCACCCTGCCCCGCGCCCAGGTGTGTGAAGCTCTCGACGAACTCGATGGCCTCAATCCACTTCACCTGTTTGAAGCCCAGCTCAAGCTCGTTACGCAGCCGCAGCGGCGCACCGTGCAGCTCATTGAGCGGCTGACCGTTCATCTCGTAGGCGAGGAGGGTCAAGTGGTGCTGCATGTGTTCGATGTTGTGTGCATCGTAGTAACGTCCTCCCTCACCACCGGACCCGAAGGAGTAGAAGATGGCCCAGTGCGCCCGCGGTGATGGTCGCACCAACGCGATGATGTCTCGCATCGGCACTCCGCCCCACTTGGCAACGCCAGACCAGCCCTGGATGCAGTAGTGCTGGGTAATCTGCTCTTGTTTGGGCATCGCCTTCAGTTGGTCGTAGGAGAGGACAATCGGGTTCTCTACAAGTCCGTCGACGCGCAGGGTGTAGTCGCGAAAGCCGGTATCACGCAGGTTTGCATACACCTGGGTGGTCGGCAGCGCCCCGTTGGGCCAGAAGAAAGGCGAGATCGCCCGTTCGGGGTAGGTCGCTCGAGGATCCCCCCACTCCAACAGCCACTTTGCCCAGCCAACAAGCAGCCTCCCGGTTTTCTGCACCGCCCGCGGATAGCGCAACGTCAGCGGTGAGGCGGCGAACCATACGACCACCACGATAGCCATCCAGATGACGTAA
>DATFWQ010000160.1:0-13228 GCA_035259145.1 Candidatus Dormiibacterota bacterium
AGGCCAGTCGGCCCGTCCGATGGCCCTCGAGGAACGAACGTATAGAGCGAAGGGCCGAGGTCTCCTGCTCGTCGTCCCAGAGCAGCTCGACGTCGGCCGAATATGCCTCGAGCGGTGCTCCGACCGCCTCGACGGCGAGCGCGAACACAGACTCGGCGAGCACGCTGCGGCCTTCCGCCGTCAGCGCTGCGTCGCCGACCAGCGCCGCCGCGCACGGCGACCCGTTGAGGAGCGCCATCCGCTCCTTGGGGGTGAGCTCCAGCTGAGCGCTCAGGTCATAGAAGAGGTGACCCAGGGCGAGAACCTCTCCTGCGCCGCCGTTGCCCTGGACTGGCACGGAGGGCAATCGCTCGGCGTTCAGCATGGCCGCGATTGCGCGGCCGACCTCGGCTCCGGCCGTGGAGTGGCCCTCGACGAAGTTGGCCAGGCGCGCGAGCACGATGCCCCTTACGACACGGTCCGGCAGCGGCTCCCCAAAGGAGGCCGCGGTCCAGAGGCGGGTCGGACGGCGGCTCGCAGCCTCCTGGCTGAGATTGCGCCGTCCGTCGTCGCCTGGCCCCGTGGTAACGCCATAGATGATGGCCGCGGGGTCTTCGGCGAGGCGTGCCCTGACGTAGGCGTCGAACGACTCGTGGCTGCGGTCCATCCGGGCGATGGCATCGGCGCCGAGCTCCACTTCCTCCCCGTCCCAGGCGACGCGGCGGAGCGCGCTCAGCGTGATGTCGGAACGCACGTTCAAGAGCAGCATCAGACCACGGCCCCAACTAAGCCGTCAGCGAGGGCACCGGCGAGCTCTGTGAAGCCACGTCACCGCACCTCATAGCGAGCGACGGCCGCATCTGCCAGCCGGGCCCCCAGGCCCGGGCAGGCTGGTACGGCAACGCATCCCCAGGCGTCGATCCAGATCGGATCGGCCAGGAAGAAATCGCGTCGCTCCACCGTCCAGCCGGGGGGATCGAAGGGGAACTCGAGGAACGGCCCGGCACCCACGCCGGCCGCGACGTGCAGGTTGGCCAGGAAGCCCAGACCGTTGGTCCACGTGTGCGGCGTGAACCAGCGGTTCCTGAACAGAGCCAGCTCGGCCACCAACCGGGCCCGCGCCATCCCCACCGCCAGGACGACGTCGGGCTGGTAGACGTCCAGTGCATCCGCGTCGAGGTAGCCCAGCAGCTCGGCGAGGGTCCTCGTCATCTCGCCGGCGGCAATGCGGACACCCGTCTCGGCCCGGAGCCGGGCAAACCCAGCCACGTCGGCGCCAGGGAGGGGCTCCTCGACCCAGAGCACGCCCAGCTCGCCCAGCTCCTCAACAGTCCGCCGGGCGGAAGCGGGGTCGAGAGCAGGGTCGATGTCGCCTGGCATGCGCCAGGCCTGGTTCAGGTCGACCATGATGTCCATCGAGTCGCCGACCGCCTCGCGCACGGCGCGTACCGTGGCCACACCCAGCGCCAGGTCTTCCCTGATGAACCGGATCTTTAGAGCTCGGAAGCCCTGCTCGCGGAGCGCCAGCGCCGATTCGGCTCGTGCCGGGGGCGGTATGACTTCACCACACGAGGCATAGGCTGGCATGCGGTCCCGCGCTCCCCCGAAGAGGACCGAGACCGGCTGGCCGGTGGCCTGGCCGACGATGTCCCACAGAGCCGCCTCGAGGGGCCAGTAACGCCCGGAATGGAAGGTGACGGTGTCCAGGCTCCGCACGTGGCGAGAGATCTGGAGCGGATTTCTGCCGATGAAGAGCTCCGCGTACGGCTCGAAGCCGTTCATTGTGTCGCCCGAGCCAAGTCCTACGAGACCCTCGTCGGTCTCGACGCGGACGATCGTGGCGTCGAAGCGGACCCGGGGAGCCGGGTCCCATGCGGCCCGGAACGGCGGGTCGAGCGGCAGCCGCAGCCGCTTGAGTTCGACCTTCGTGATTTTCACGACGTCAACGCCTCGTCTCAGTTGAGCCGAGGCACAGCACGGACTGCCTGGCCTGTGTGAACGAGGTCCAGGGGGCCGGCCGCCTCACGCAGCCGCGGCTGGTGGGTGGTACTGACGAGCACCTCGCCGTGGCCGGGCGCCACGAGCTCTACCACACGGACCTCGATCGCAGCTCCCGCTTCCGGCAGGACAGCCGCGGTGATCCTCAACCAGGGTCCCCACCTCGGGCTGACGGGTTGACCTGGACCCCGGCCTGACCATTCTGCAGCCAGCGCAGGTCTTCGATCGGGATGTGGCAGCGCATCAGGTGCCCGGGCTCGGCCTCCACGAGCGGCGGCTCTTCCTGCTCGCAGATGGCTCCCAGCTTGCGAGGGCAGCGCGTGTGGAACACGCAGCCCGATGGCGGCCGCACGGCACTCGGAATGTCTCCCTGCAGGCGGATCCGCCGCTCCGTCCGCTCGTCCAGGTTCGGCGCCGCCGAGAGCAACGCCTCCGTGTACGGATGGTGAGGTGCCCTGAAGACAACATCGGCCGGTCCTACTTCCATCAGGCGGCCGAGGTAAAGCACCCCGATGCGGTCGGAGATGTAACGAACTACGCCGAGGTCGTGCGAGATGAATATGTAGGACAGGTCGCGATCGCGCTGAAGGCGGACGAGCAGGTTCAGGATTGCGGCCTGGACCGACACGTCCAGCGCTGAGGTAGGCTCGTCACAGATCACCAGCTTCGGCGCCCCCGCGAACGCCCGGGCAATGCCGACGCGCTGTTTGAGCCCGCCCGAGAGCTGCCGCGGCAGCGCGTCCAGGAGTGAGGCGTCCAGCCGAACCGATTCGGCAAGCTCGACCACCCTTGTTTCCCTGTCCCGGCCGTGCACGCCGAGCAGCTTGGTCAGCGCCCGGCCGAGGATCCTCCGCACGGGGTGGCGGCGATTGAGCGAGGCGTCCGGGTTCTGGAAGACGATCTGGATTGCGCGAACCTGGTCGCGGCTGCGGTTGCCGACGCGCGGCGGCAGCGGTTTTCCCTGAAGCTCAATCTCTGAGCCGGCGTCGGGAGGGTTCAGTCCGACGACCGCCTTGGCCAGGGTCGTCTTTCCACTGCCGGACTCACCGACCAGACCGAAAACCTCGCCGATCGCAATCTCCAGGTCGACACCCGCCAGGGCCTGGAAGGAGTTGCCCTGCTGGACCAGGGTCCGGCGCAGGTTCCGAACCGAGATCGCTGCGCTGCCGTTCTCGGGAACCGGCGGCCGGGGTGCCGGTACACGCTCCGCCCGCGGCAGACTGGGCGCGCGGTCAGCGAAGTGGCAGCGGCTGGCGTGGCCCTCCGCGACCGGCGCCAGATCCGGTTCTGTTGTCCGGCAGATGTCCTCCGCCATCGCGCACCGGTCCGCGAAGACGCAGCCGCGGACGGTGACGCCGATGCCGGGCGGGAAGCCAGGTATGGTGTCGAGCGCACCCAGCTCCTTGCTCAGGCCCCAGCGTGGGATGCAGCGCAGGAGGCCTACGGTGTAGGGATGGCGCGGGTTGGTCAGAAGCTCCCAGGCCGGCCCCTCCTCCACCATCCTGCCCGCGTACAGAACCCCGACGCGGTCGCACATCCTGGCGATGACGCCGAGGTTGTGGCTGATGAACAGCACGGTGGTGCCGAATGACGCACGCAGGTCTCTGATCAGGCTCAGCACTTCGGCCTCCACGGTTGCGTCAAGCCCCGTGGTCGGCTCGTCGAGGATGAGCAGCGTCGGATTGGAGGCCAGCGCCATCCCGATCACCGCCCGCTGCTGCATGCCGCCCGACAGCTGGTGTGGGTATCGCGCCATCACACGCGCCGGGTCGGAGATCTGGACGCGGGTCAGAATGTCCAGGGCCCTCGCCTTGGCCTCGGACCTTGCGGCGCCGGCGGCGATGAACGACTCCGCCACCTGGTCGCCGATACGGATCGTCGGATTGAGCGCGGTGCCCGGGTTCTGGTAGACCATCGACACCTTTGTCGCCCGCAGGCCTCGCAGCTCCTCTTCACCCATTCGGAGCAGGTCGTGGCCGTCGAGGACGACCGAGCCTGCCGTGATGCGGCCGTTGCGAGGGAGATAGCGCATGGCGGCGTAAGCCACCGTCGACTTGCCGCATCCCGACTCACCGACCAGGCCGTAAGACTCTCCCCGGCCGATCGTGAGTGTCACCCCGCGGATCGCCTCCCGGTCAACGCCACGAACGCGGTACGCCAGCCGCAGGTTGGCTATCGCCAGCGCGGGAACAAGCTGATCGCCGTTCATCAGATCAGCCCTCCTGAGCCTGGCTGAACCACGAGGTGCTGAAGGGAACCCAGAAGGCGTGCGTAGGCACGGGTCCCCCGGGCCGAATGAGTTGTTTTCTTCGCCGCCCAGACGCCGCGCCCCGGAGAGGGGTTTCGGAAGGGGAGGCCTGCCTCCCCTTGCACCTCATGAACGCAACCCTGGCGGCGCGCGTAGGCCCGGGTCCCCCGGGCCGAATGAGTTGTTTTCCTCGCCGCCCAGACACCGCGCCCCGGGGAGGGGTTCCGGAAGGGGAGGCCTGCCTCCCCTTGCGCGATCACCGCTCCAGGGCCTGGTTCAGGCCGTCCGCGACCAGGTTGACCGCCACGACGAGGCTGGCGATCGCGAGCGCCGGAAACAACGTGGGCCACCAGAGGCCACCGACCAGGAACGAATATTGCTCGAATATCGAGAGGCCCCAGTCCGGCGCGGGCGGCTGGATCCCGAAGCCGATGAAGGAGAGCGTGGCTGTCGCGAATATGGCGTACCCGAGGCGGACTGTGAATTCGACAAACACAGGGCCGAGAACGTTGGGCAGGATCTCCACGAACATCACGTAGGGACCCCTCTCCTTCCGCAGCTTGGCGGCCTGTACGTACTCGAGGCCGGCCTCGGTGAGGACCGCCGCCCGAACGGTGCGGGCGATGATCGGCGCAAACACGAGACCGATCACAAAGATCACGCCGACGGTCGACGGGCCCAGCGCGACCAGGGCCAGCGTGGCCGATATGACGACGGGGATGGCCAGGAAGGCGTCGGTGATGCGCATCAGCACCTCTTCCACCACGCCCCTGAAGTACCCGGCGACCAGCCCGATCGAGGTGCCCAGAACGGTGCCGAACAGCGTCGCCAGGGGAGCAACGACCAGGATCCCGCGGGCTCCGTGGATCACACGAGACATGACGTCCCGGCCCAGCGAGTCAGTGCCGAAGAGATGGTCACGCGAAGGTGGCCGCAGCTTGTGCAGGACGTCAGGGGCTATCGGGTCGTGCGGCGCGATATGGCTCGCGAAAAGGGCGCAGGCGACCCAGAAGAGCAGGACCAGCCCGCCTACGATCACGGTCGGCGATCGCCTGATCAGGCGGAGGCGCTCCAGGGTCGCCTCTCGCCGTTGCTCGGCTGCTGTCCTGGTTACTGGGGCGGTGGCGACTGCGCTCATTTCGTGGTCATTCGGCGCCGCCCAGGCGAATGCGCGGATTGATCAGGGAGTAGCTGATGTCGGCCACGAGCGTGGCAGTCAGATAGACGACCCCGACCAGCATGACCGCGGCCTGGAGGAGCGGGAAATCCCTCTGCAGCGCCGCCGTGAGAAGCACACGCCCCAGGCCCTGGTAGTTGAACATGAACTCGATCACGACCAGGCCGCCTATCAGATAACCCAGCTGCGTCGCGACCACTGCGATCGTCGGCATCAGCGCGTTGCGGAGCACGTGGCGCACCACGACCGCGCGCCAGGGCAGGCCCTTCAAGACCGCGGTTCGCGTGTAGTCCGCGTCCAGCGCCTCGATCACCCCTGAGCGAGTGATGCGCGCGATGTATCCGAACAGGACCAGCACCAGTGGCAGCGCGGGCAGGATCAGGTGATAGATCTGCGTCAGAGGGTCGGCATCAGGTGGGACCTGGACGCTGATCGGGAGAACTTTGAGGGTCACGCTGAAGACCAGGATCAGCACGATGCTGGACACGAACTCCGGGACGACAGTTGCCGAGAGGCCCACGATGGTTATGAGGCGGTCCGCCAGCCCGCCGCGGCGGAGGGCGGCGATGATCCCGCCCAGGACGCCCAGCGGCACAACCATCACGAAGGCGACAGCTGCGAGCTTGAGCGAGTTGACCAAGCCCCGTCCGAGCAGCTCCGCCACCGGGACATGGAACGAGAGCGAACTGCCGAGGTCGGCGTGGAGAAAGCCTCCCATCCAGGTCACGTACTGGACCAGCAGCGGTTTGTCCACGCCCAGCGCTGCATCGAGGCTGGCCACCGCGCGCTCGTCGGCGAACGGCCCCAGGATCTTGCGTCCCACGTCACCCGGAAGCGCGTGGGACGCAAGGAAAACGATCACCGACAGCAGCCACAGCGTCACCAGCGCCAGCGTGATGCGCCGGACCAGGAAGCGGGCCATGGACGGAACTCGCTTAAGTGCTCTAGGACGTGATCCCGGCCTTGTTGAGGTTCACGTGGCCCATCCCTGTCGTCTCGATCCCTTTGATGTTCTTCTTCATCGCCGTCAGTGAGTCGTAGGTGTAGGGGATGATCAGCGGCGTCTCATCAAGCAGCAACTGCTCGATCTTGCCCGTCACCGCCTTCTGCGACTGGAGGTCGATCGCCTTCACGTAGTCGGCAACCAGTTTGTCGTACGTCGGATTGTTGAAGTGCGCGGCGTTCCACTTCCCAAGCTTGGGGTCGCCCAGCAGCGGCGCCTTCAGAAACGTGTTGGGCACGCCCCGGTGCCCGTAGTCGGTGATGCCCAGGGGCGAGCTCAGCCAGTACTTATCGTAGTAGGTTCCGGAGTCGGTCACGTTGAGCTCAATGGTGATTCCGATCTGCTTGCCGGCAGCCTGGATCAGGGCGGCCAGGTCAGGAATCTCGCCTACCTTCTCCGTGTAGAGCGTGACGTTGAAGCCTGCGGCTTTGCCGGCCTGGGCCATCAGACCCTTGGCCTTGTTGATGTCGAGGCTCCTCTGCGACACGGACGGGTCGCTGGAGGGATACAGCTTGAAGATGGGGTTGTCGTTGGCGATTTGCGCCTTTCCGTTGAACAGCCCGGTGATGACCGCCTGCCGGTCGATCGTCAACGCCAGCGCCTGCCGAACCAGGTTGTTGTCGAAGGGTGGCTGGTCGGTGCGCATGTGCACCTGCCGGTGCTGCGTGCTCGTGATCTCCAGCACCGTGGTGTTGGGGTCGGTCAGCAGCGTCTGGCCACTGCGAACTGAGAAGAAGCTGAGCACGTTCAGGCTGCCGGCCTGATAGGCCAGGATGGCCGCCTGCTCGTCCGCATAGAACTTGATGTCGATGCCGTCCAGCGGCGGGACGTTTGCCGAGTCCCAGTAGTTCGGGTTCCGGTCGAACGACACACTGTCGTTAACCGAGTAGCTCTTGAGCTTCCAGGGGCCCGTGCCGATGAATGTCCTGTCCCAGTTACCGCTGTAGCTGGCGGGCAGGATGATCGCGTTGTAGTTGTCCGAGCTGACGAGGTACGGGAAGTTGCCGTTCGGGCTGTCGAGCTGGAACTTGACGGTCGAGCTGTCCACCTTGGTGACGTTCCCCTTGGTGAGCACACCAGAGAAGGCGGACAGCGCGTTGTTTCCCTTGAGCGTCGGGTCGGCCAGCCGGTTGAAGGTGGCGACCACGTCGTCCACCGTCATGGGGGTGCCGTCGTTGAACTTGACCCCCTGCCGGATCTTGAAGGTCCAGGCCGAGCCATCCGAGTTCGGCGACCAGCTCTCGGCGAGGACCGGCCGCAGCTTCAGGTCCTTGTCCGAGAAGGAGAGGTACTCCCCTGCCAGGCCGAGGATCGTGAGGCGCCCCAGGTCAGCCGTGAGGATGGGGTCCATCGGACCGGACGGGGTCTGATGGCCCATGTTGAGGCGGCCTCCCTTCTTGACCCCTCCCGTCGATGGCGCAGTCGTCGTCCCACTCGAGCAGGCCGCCAGGATGGCACCCAGGACAGGCAGGCTGATGCCGATCACGCTGCCGGCCCGGACGAACTCGCGGCGGGATATGCGCCCGGCGAGCATCTCGTCGATCACGCTGTTCTCGAGCTCCGTCCGGCGCGCGCGGATGGCGTCCAGACGGCGCTGAGCTTCCCTGTCCATTACCTACCTCCAAAGTCGTTCCGGCACCCAGGCTCGGGTAGCTCCCTGCCTTCCTGTTCCATGCACGGATCAAGGGTCCGAAGCGGCGCAATTCTGCAATAGTTGGCTGGAATTGTCAAGCTCCCCATGTGGCCGGTTTGACAGGCAGTTCAGTGCCGCTCATAATGAGCGAATTCCGAACATAGTTCCACCAATGGAACGCGACGGGACTCACCGTTCACCCGGTACACACGCGGCACTCTCAGTGCTGGAAGCACTGGTCGCTCACGCTCCCTCGAGCCTCAGTGAACTTGCGGCAGCGCTGGCACTTCCAAAAAGCTCCCTCTTCCGTGTCTGTGGTGTCCTGGTGGAGCGCGGCTGGATTCTGCGCAACGCCGACGGCCGATACGAGCTGGGCATCCGCGCCTTCGGCCTGACCGCCCAGTCGTCCGAGTACCCGATAGTGCGCGCCTTCCGGAGCATCGCGGCCGAGCTGCTTACCCTCCACAACGAGACCGTCTGCCTTGCAGTTCTGGACGGTGACGAGTCGTCGTTCATCGCGATCGAAGAAACCTCGCACCCTGTGCGCCTGGTCACGCACGTAGGCAGCCGGACTCCGGCCTTTGCGTCGGCGAGCGGCCGGGTCATACTCGCTGACCGGGCGGAGGGGGTGGTCGCGAGCCAGTTCGCCGGTAGACCGTTGATCACACCCACCGGCCGGCGGCTGCGTGACGTCAACGAGCTGCTCGGCATCCTCCGCGAGGTGCGCCGGCTCGGATTCGCGGAGAACCGTGAGGAGACGGCCGTCGGACTGCACTCGATCTCCGTGCCTGTGACCAACGCCTCAGGGTCGGTGCTGGCTGCGCTGACGATGTGCGTACCCACCTCACGCTTGACGCCGGCGCGCCGCACCCAGCTGATCGCGGAGATGCAGGAGGCCGGCCGGAGGTTCTCGGACAGCGTCGCCTGGCTGGCGGCCTGGAACGCCACTCGAGCCGAGGCGCGCGAGATACTCAACGTCTGAGGTCGCCGCCGCTGCTCCCCAACCGGGTGCTGGCCTTTCGATTGCAGCCACATTCTCACTATGTAGCAACAGGTGCGGCGCTCGCCCCGTCCGGCCGGCAGTAGCCTTCTCTTCAACTTGTCGCACACCGAGAGGATCCCGCCGTTCGACCTGGTCGTCGCCGGCCGCGTTGCGCTGCCCGGCGCTGCGCCTGAGTCCGGCGAGCTGGGAATCCGCGACGGCCGCATCGCCGCCATCGGCGCGCCCGGCACGCTGGCCGGGCACTCGAGGCTGGATGCCGGCGGCGCACTCGTTCTGCCGGGAGTCGTAGACGCCCATGTGCACACTCGCAGCGAGCCGGCCGAAGGCCTGACC
The DNA here is from genome assembly GCA_035259145.1 of Candidatus Dormiibacterota bacterium. Lineage (GTDB taxonomy): Bacteria > Chloroflexota > Dormibacteria > Dormibacterales > Dormibacteraceae > CF-161. The sequence goes on from DATFWQ010000160.1 coordinate 9,375, forward strand.
CGGGCCACGACGGCAGCCGCTGCCGGCGGCGTGACCACGATCGTGGACATGCCCTACGACGATCCCACCCCCATAACGACAGCCGCAGCCTTCAGCCGAAAGGTCGCGGACGTCGGCCGGGAAGCCATAACAGACGTGGCCCTGTGGGCGACGATCGCCAGGAGCGGCGGTCTGGATGAGGTGCGGCCTCTGGTGGCCGCGGGCGCCTGCGGCTTCAAAGTCTCCACGTTCGAGACACACCCGGTCCGCTTCCCCAGGATTCCCGACGGCGAGCTCTACCTGGCTATGGATCGCATCCGCGATGCGGGCTCGCTCATCGCCTTCCACGCCGAGAACGACGAGGTGGTGCGACGCCTCACGCAAGACCTCGAGGCCCAGGGTCGTTCGGATCCGGCCGCCCACGCCGAGAGCCGCCCCCCGGTCTCCGAAACGGAGGCCGTCGGCCGGGCGCTGGAGTTCGCGGTGGCTACCGGAGCGAGGGTCCACATCGTCCACGCCACGACGGGACGGTCTTTCACCCTGGTCGAGCGTGCTCGCGGCGACGGAGTCGACGCCACCGCCGAGACGTGCCTGCATTACCTGCTCCTCGACGAGGCCGAGCTGCTGCACCAGGGTGCCCGAGCCAAGATCAATCCGCCTCTCCGCTCGCATCGGGAGGTCGACCGGCTCTGGGATCTGCTGAGGAGGGGCCGCATCGACTTCATAACGACCGACCACGTCGGCTGGAGCCGCGAGCGCAAGGACGCCGCATCGATCTTCGCCGCGAAGTCGGGCGTGCCCGGCCTGGAGCTGTTCCTCCCTCTGATGTTCACTGAGGCGGTTCGCCGCCGTGGATTGCCCACGGACCTTCTCGTCCGGATGCTGTGCGAAAATCCCGCACGCCGGCTCGGTCTGTGGCCGCGCAAGGGCGGTCTTACCATCGGAGCGGACGCCGACCTGGTGCTGTTCGACCCCGAGCGGTCCTGGCGGGTCGACGAAGCCAGGCTGGTCACGCCCTGTGGCTGGAGCCCGTATAGCGGCCGCCAGGTCGTGGGTGCGGTGGAGACCGTCCTGGTCAGAGGCAGAGAGGTCTTCGCCCGGGGCGAGGTCGTGGGCCGGCCAGGCCAGGGCTGCTGGGTCCCATCGCAGCACGCGCCTACAGATTGAGCAGCGGCACTTAGAGCGCCAGCCGCAGACGCCGGCGATGCGATCGGCGGTTAGCACGGGAACCGCGGAAGAGGCGCCGGCGGGCTGTACGCGCTGGCAGCAATGCTGTCGTTCCTGTTCGTGCTGGCGCTGATCCGCGAGACCAGAGGCAGGGAGCTCGAGACGATGACCGAGAGCATGAGGCTGCGCGAGCCCGCGTCGGAGGCGTTCCAGGGGGCGCGCTGACCAGCGATGTGCACGCCGCCAGATCGGTCCATGCGGCGGCGCAGGCTCGAGTCACACTTGAGATCAACGGCAACCGGGGAGCCGGCGCGTGCTACGGTGCACGACAGGTGTCCGACAGGCGATAGGTTCAGGGCGACGGGTCAGTGGATCTGGGGAGTCTTCTGGAGGGCGTTAGACGATCGGGCGGCGGCGCCAGCCTGCTCGCCGTCCTCACGGTCTTCGTGCAGGAAGCCGGTGTCCCGCTGCCTCTGCCCATCGGTGGCGTCCTGCTCTACCTCGGCTATCGCTCGACCTCCCAGCCGCTCCTCCTCCTCGCACTCACCGTTCTTTTCCTCGAGCTGGCCACGGTGCTCGGCGCGTCAGCCAAGTACTGGATCGGGCTGAAGGGCGGCCGCCCACTTCTCCACAGCTACGGACATTACGTACGGCTAAAGGAAGAGCGGCTGCAGAACACCGAGCGCGAGTTTCGCGACCATGGCACTCGGACCGTCCTGCTGGGCCGCACCCTGCCGGGCATCACGATGATCGTGCCCCTGGCTGCTGGGGCACTGGGCATGCCGTATCGCCGGTTCTTGCCAGCCATGGCCACGGGCTCCGGCATCAACATCGTCGTCTTCGTCATGCTGGGATTCTGGGCAGGCCAGTCGGTGATCGGGCGCCTCCTCCAGGTGGGACTCTCTCTGCGCGTCCTGACGACTGTGGCGTTGGTGGCGGCGGTCACCGCCATAGTGGTTGTACTCCGTCGCCGAAGTCTTCTTCATGAGCCGGAACCGGCCGCCGACCACAGCCGGATCGGTCTGCTCGAGCGTGCTCTCATCGCCGGGGTGATCGCCATGTTCGAGATGGGAGTGGGCGTCAACCTCGTGCTCTACCTCGTGACGGCGGTCGGCCTGCTCGAGCCGGAGCGCGCGCTGCTGCGCTTCCTCGAGGTGACATCCCGGCTTGCGGGCGGCGGTCCAGGTGCCCTGGCCGCTCTGATCGTGCTGTTCGTGGCCGGCGGCGTTGTGTGGTCGCTGCTCTACACCCTAGCCGCCAAGCGCTATCTCCCTGGGCCCGCCGCCGTGCGGGGACTGCTGTTTTCAGCAGTGCCGTTCGTCGCCTCGATGGGTCTGCTCTGGGCGTTCGGGTTCGGCCCCCTCGGGCTAGCGCTGGGCGCAGGCCTCATCCCGTTCGCCGGGGAGCTGATGCGGTGCGCGCTCTTCGGCGTGGGGCTCGGCACCGCCGAGGAGCTGATGCGGCAGGCGTCGAGTGCCGGCGCTCGTAAACAACTGGTGAGCCCGGCCGTCGCATCCTGACACCGGAGCCGCTACTGGCGTGCCGGCATGACACCACGACAGAACGCCTCTGTCATGGTGTCTAGGACTGTGACGCGGTCGGGCAGCTCTCGTCCGGCTCGCTCGATCATCGAGCGAGAAAGCATGTGGAGGGCAAACGGGCCGAGGAGGAGGGGGACCACCAGGTCCTGCGGCAGCTCGCGACAGTTGCCCTTGCGGGCCTCCTCTTTCAGCCATCCGCCAATGCTCGCCAGGACTCTGGGCACGATCGTGTCGCGGACGAAGTCCGCGATAGGCCCGTCGGGACGCCCGGCTGCGTGCGCGAAGAGCGCTCCGCCCACTGCGCCCCGTCTGACGGCGACGTCGAAGAAGACAGCGTACACAGCCCGCACCTGGTCCTCGAACCGCTCCGGCCTGTCAGCCAGGATCCTCTCCACACCGGCGATCGGGCTGTAGCGCTCGAAGACCGCCGAGAGCAGGCCGTCGCGTCCCCCAAGCTGGGTGTGCACAGACGTCAGCGCGCAGCCGGCACGGCGGGCGACCTCTTCAAGCGTGAGCGCTTCAAGGCCACGGGTCTCGATCAGGTCCAGGGCGGCTACGAGCGCCCGCTCGCGCACGCTGTCCTTCCTGCCCGGGTCCACGCCCGCGCGCCGCACCGCCTGTTCGAGCGCTTTCCGGCCACCTATGCGCCGGAACAGAGTTGCCCTGGATAGGCCCGCGCGGCGCGCCACCCTGTCCAGTGGGACGTGGGCAAGGTCCCGCCCCGACTCCCTGGACTCGTCGATTGCGGCCTGGACGAGAGCCGGATCGATCGATCCCGAACCAGCGACACGCCTGGTCATCGCGATCAGTGTCGACCTCCAGATCCCGCACTGCGTGCTTCAGACACGCGCAGAAAGCCTACGCCCCGGCGGCTCCAGAGGAGCTCGACCGCAAGCACGGCCGCGCTCGCATAGACCACGCCGGCGGCGACGTCGACCAGATAGTGCTCGCCCAGGTAGACGACGGAGAACCAGACCGCGAAGGTCCAGGCGAGCAGGAACGCCCCCAGGCCCGCGTGGAGCCGCCAGCCGTAGGCGGCCGCAATGAGTGGGAAGGCTGAATGCAGCGACGGGAAGGCCGCATAGAGGTTGTAGTCGTGATGGACGTACACGCTTACCAGCCAGCCCGGCACGTGCAGCTTCCTGATGGTCTCGTCGATCACCTTGT
>DATFWQ010000161.1:0-11758 GCA_035259145.1 Candidatus Dormiibacterota bacterium
CATCGCTGACCTGCGCCGGCGTGCCAGTCATATCCACCGCGAGGTCCAGGGCGGCTTTCTCGAGCGGTGTGAAGCGGTCGCTTCGCGCGTACCAAGACAGATCCACGAGCGTGGCGTCGTCGATGCCCAGCGCCCTGCACACGGCAGAGCCGATGTCGATTCAGAACGGGCAGCCGGTCAGGCTCGCCGCCTTGAGCCCGGCCAGATACTTGAGCCGGGGGTCGACTCGGTTGCTGAGCAACACTCCGACCTCGTAACCGCCGACGGCCGCAAGCAGCGCCGGCCTCCGGACCAGGAACCTCAGCGCGTCAAACCCGTTACGGCGTGCGTGGGGGAAGATCCTGGCGTACGCCAGGAACCGTCGGAGAAGTCGCATCGGTGCTCACCTCCGTAGGTTTCAAGTCCGTTCGTGTGCTTAGGGCCGCCGCGGCCACCAGCACCACCGCAATGATCGAGAGGCCGATTGGGTCGGCGGCCCGGCCACCTAGATTCCAGTCCAGGAAGTGGGAGATCGCGTGGGCCGCTGCGGCAGAGGCCGCGCCCCAGAGCGCGGCGGATCTGCCGCCGAGGCCGAGCATGCCGGCCACCAGCCCGGCGCCGAGTCCGAGCTGAAAGGCCCCGGCGTCGTGGAGGAAGTGCCGGTTGTAGGGCTCAAAGGTGGCCACCCGCGCGTAGAACGAGGCGGGATCCGCGAACGCCCAGGCCCCGAACCCGAGAAGGAGGCCGGCCCCGGCCAGGCCCGCCACGCGGACGAAGACCTCACTGCCCACGCCTATCACTTCGAAGCCCGCTGGGAAACGTAACGCCGGGCGCGCAACCAGAGCACCGCGAGCGCGAGAGCGGCGACGCCCTGGCTCAGGTGAAGGGCGCCGCCGGCCGGGAACTCGGTCAGCTCGGGTAGGCCGTACGCCGCGAACGCCAGCCCGACCGGCGCGCCGGCCGCCAGCGCTACTCCCACCAGCCGGCGGGTGAGCGCCCCGGCCATCACCACGCCGCCCAGCGCGAGAAGGGCAACGCCGGACTCGAACAGGAGGTGGGGTTCGAAGGCGATGTGCAGGTTGCCGGCGACCCAGCGCCCGAAGAGCAGGCTCCCCGCCCCCTGGCCCAGCAGGGCGAGCGCGAGCAGAGCCGCAGCGAGGCGGGCAGGGAGCCAGACGCGCTCGTAAGCGGCCTGGCGCAGGGCGGCCTGCACTCTCTCCCTCAGCGCGGGCGGCGGGTCTGTCCGCCTGCTGACCAGGAGTGCCTGGATGAGGGCCCGGGTCTGAGCGTCGACGCCGGGGGCTTCATCACCGCTCGCCACGGACTCGATCGCCCGGTCCAACTGCAGTGCGGCGGCGGTCTCGCGGGAGTCGAACCCTTCAGTCATGGTTCACCAACGACCTGAGCCTGGTGACCGCCCGATATACGAGCATCCGGGCGGCGGTCTCGGAGACGCCCAGGGCTGCGCCCACCTCGGCCGCCTTCAATCCGGCTCCGAAGCGCAGCGCGACGGCGTCCCGCTCCCTGTCCGTAAGGTTCGCCAGGTGCCCGCGCACCTCCTGCATCGTCAACGCAGCCAGGGCTTCAGCCTCCGGCTCCGGCCCGCCATTGACCACGGCATCTGAGGCGTCCTCGAGCCGGGCCTCGGCGGCCCGCCGGCGCCACCAGTCCGCGACCACGTGGCGCGCGATTCCGAGCAGCCATGCGCGGACGGAGCCCCGCCGCGAGTCGTAGCCCCGCCAGGCACCGAGTGCCCTGACGAAGGACTCGCTGGTGAGGTCTTCGGCGTCGGCCTGGCCGGGGACGCGAGCACGCACGAACCGCCACACGTGCTCGAGGTGCACTGCATAGATCTCCTCGAAGTCCTGGGGCACCCTTACTCTTCTTTGTTCGGGCCGGAGCGCAAAACGTAACGACCGGCTGCGGCTGCGGCAGGCCGACAGCTGGCTCGGCGCCAGCGCGCGGACTGTTAGGCGCGCCGCCTCCGTCCGGAGACCTGCTTGCTCTGCCTCTGATGGGTCTTCATCAGGCTAGGGGGGCGGACGGACCGTCCATGTCAACTCGCGTCCAGGTCATTCAACCGGCTGTCCGCTGGTGAGCTGCCGGTAGATCCCCCAGAGGTCCGGCTGGGCCCACTGGCCGGTGACGCGGCCATCCTTGACCTTGACTATGCTGACGTGATCCCAGGTGATGCGGCGGCCGGTGGCCGGGACGCCGAGGAAGTCGTGGGAGTGTATCGCCTCGACCCGCAACCGGACGGTCACGCCGTCTGCGGACTCGGTGATGTCCTCCTCCCGGAAGGTCATGTCAGACCAGGGCGCGATCATATTTCGGTAGTAGTTGGCGAAGGCGACCGCATAACCGGTCGTCCAGTCCGTTAGTCCCAGGCAAATCTCGGTGTAGCCATCCATGTCGACCACCCGAGCCGTGCCCTCCTGATCGTTGGTCGCGATGCAGCGCTGCCACTCCCGAAAGACCTCGATCGAGCTGCTCGCCTGCTTGTCAGTCGTCATATGCCGCTGTCCTCCTGATCGACTTGAGATGGCCTGTATGTTCGGTCTCGTAGCCACGGAGTTCCTCTCCCAGGAGCTAGTCTCGGGGACGGATAGTTGAGGATCTGCATAGCCCAGAAAACGCCAACCATGAATAGCGGGGCCGCCAGCTCGACCAGCAGCAGGAGATTACCAACCGTCATGGCGTCCTCCCTTCAAGTTGTCCAATGTGAGATAGTCTATCGGACGGACGATCGTGGGTGGTGAGGAGGCTGGGCGAGGTCTGCCGCCGTCAATGCGGGACCGGATCTCGTTCCTCCTCTACCGCAATGCGATCACCGCAACGGCCCTGGCTGACGAGATCCTTCGCGAGCTTGGTCTCACGGCTCGCGCCGTCGGGATCCTCACTCTGGTAACAGAGGGCGAGCCGATGACCCAGCGTGCAATGGGTGCGACGCTCGGCGTCGACAAGAGCACGATGGTCCTGCTCCTCGACGACCTTGAGGCCAAGGGGCTCGTCAATCGGATTCGGCATCCTGAGGATCGCCGAGCCTTCTTTATCGAGCCAACCGCAGCGGGGATATCGGCGCAGCGGCGGGCCCTTGGCTTGCTCGAAGAATGTGAAGCGCGGTTCCTCGGGGTTCTCACTCGTGACGAAGCGGACCAGCTTCGAGACCTGCTCCGTCGCCTCCACACTCAGTAAGCGCCGTTGGGGCACACACGTTCGCCGGCCATGTGACCGACGAGGGCGTCTAGGCGGCCGGCTTCGGCGCTTGTGCTGGGGGACCAGAGACCGGGCAGCTGTAGCATGGCTCTGCCTCTGGCTCCGGCCTTGTCTCAGGCGTCTTCGGCGGGTTGCGGATGCCAAGTGCCGCGAGCACGCCACCCGCCACACACAGGCCCGCGCACAGCAGCGCAGCCTTGTGGAAACCGGACGAGAAGGCTGCCAGATCTGTAATGCCGCTCTGGCTGAGTCCTACCGCAGCCGGCAGCACCGCCACTGACAGCAGGCCCGCGGTTCGCGCCACGGTGTTGTTCACCGCAGAAGCGACGCCGGCGTTCTCCTGGCCTGCCGAGGAGAGCGCCGTCGCCGTCAAGGGCGCGATGGTGAGGGAAAGCCCGAGCGCCATGACGAGGGTTGCCGGCAGTACGTCGTTCAGATAAGCGCTGCCCTGTCCCACGCGGGTGTACAGAATGAAGCCCGCACCAGCGACGCTTGGCCCAAGCGCCATCGGCAACCTCGGACCTATTCGCTGAGCAAGCCGGCCGACACGGGCCGAGAGCAGCAGCAGGACCAGGGTCACCGGCAGCACCGACGCACCCGCGGCGAGGGGGCTGAAGCCGACCACACGCTGGAGCTGGATGGGGAGCAGAAAGAGCGAGGCCCCCAGTGCCCCGTAGACGATGAGCGTAACCAGGTTGGTAACCGTGAACTGGCGCACCCGGAACACGCTCAGCGGGAGCATGGGCATTGGACTGCGCAGCTCGACGGCGACGAAGGCGGCCAGGGCAAAGGCACCTGCGACGAGGCTGACGATCTCGGCAGCGGGCCAACCATCGCGAGGACCCTGCGTCAGAGCCAGCACTACCAGCCCCAGCCCCAGCGCAGCCAGCGCAGCCCCGCCAAGGTCGATGTGGTGGTCGGAGCTGGGACCTTTACTCTCCGGAACGTGCCGCATTCCCACCCAGGCCACGAACGCCGCGATTGGCGGGTTGATGAGGAACGCCAGCCGCCAGCTCACCGCCTGAACCAGGTAGCCGCCAAGCAGCGGCCCCACCGCGGTCGCGACGCCGCCGAGCCCCGACCAGGCTCCGACCGCGGCTGAGCGGTCCTCGGGAACAAAGGTGGACTCGATGATCGCGAGGCTGCCGGGAGTGAGCAGCGCGCCACCAACGCCCTGTAGCGCTCGAGCGGCGATCAGAACGGTGCCGTTGGGAGCCAGGCCGCAGACCAGGGAGGCGATTGCGAACCAGATCACTCCGATGACGAAGATGCGGCGCCGGCCGAAGCGGTCGCCCAGTGAGCCGCCCAGCAACAGAAGCGCCGACAGAGTCAGGGCGTAGGCGTTGACCGTCCACTGCAAGCCCGCGAAGCCCAGCTGCAGCTGCCGGCCCATCGTGGGCAGGGCGACATTGACGATGGTGGCGTCGATAAACGCCATTCCCGAGCCGAGGACAGTCGCGGCAAGCACCCAGCGGCCAGGGCCGGAGGCGTAGCGGATCACCTGCTCAGGGTAGGGCTTCGCCCCCGCGCTGGACATCAACGGCGCATCCCTCCACTTCACCTCTCGGAGGATGACGACCCGACTGAACTGGTGGTTCGTTGTTCAATGTGCGATGAGAAAGGACGGGTCTGGTGGGTAGGTTCCTGGGACTGGCGCTCGCGGCACTGCTCGCGGTCGGGGTGGTGGCGGCAATCGGCTACTCGCTGTATCCGCGGATCAGCGGGAGCGCTCCACAGGGCCTGCACACCGTGCGTGGGGTGATCGGCTCTGAAAAGCAGCCCTTCTTCCAGGATCCGGAGGTTGTGGCGGCGTTCCACAAGCACGGTCTCGACGTCCAGGTCGACACTGCGGGATCCCGTGAAATCGCCACCACCGTCGATCTCACCAGGTACGACTTCGCGTTCCCTTCCGGTGTGCCCGCCGCGGACAAGATCAAGCGAGACCACAAGGCGAGGGCGACGTACACGCCGTTCTATACGCCCATGGCGGTTGGCAGCTTCCAGCCCATCGCAAAGCTCCTTCAGTCGGCCGGCGTCGTTCGAGATGCCGGCGGTTGGTACACCATCGACATGAAGGCCTACCTCGATCTCGTGGCCAAGAACACACGCTGGTCAGACCTACCCAACAACACGGCCTACCCGGCCGCCAAAAGCGTGCTCATCACCTCCACGGACGTGAGGACATCCAACTCGGCCGCCATGTACCTGTCGATGGCCTCCTACGTCGCCAACGGCAACAACGTCGTCCAGGATGACGCCACCGCCAGCAAGGTAGTGGCCCAGGTAGCTCCCCTGTTCCTCCGTCAGGGCTTCACAGCCTCGTCGAGCGAGGAGCCGTTCCGTGACTACCTCTCGATCGGCGTTGGGAAGACGCCCATGGTCATGATCTACGAGGCCCAGTACCTGTCGGCCGCAACCGCCAGGGACAAGACACTGACCCCGGATATGACGCTGATGTACCCCAGCCCGACCGTTCTCTCCAAACACATCGTCGTGCCGCTCGACAGCGGCGGCGACCAGGTCGGCAGACTGCTCACCGAAGATCAGCAGCTGCAGCAGCTGGCCGTCAAGTACGGCTTCCGAACCAGCAACGCAGGAGCGTTCACGAATTACCTGAAATCGCGCGGAGCCGCACAGCCGCCGCAGCTCGTCGACGTGATCGACCCGCCGGCGTTCGAACCGCTGGAGACCATGATCCAGGCGATCCAGCAACTTTACAAAGGATCCTGACGAAGTGCCGCACTACACTGCGCGTTCCCGGGTGCTCGCGTCGCTTCTCTGCCTTCTAGCGCTCGCCGCGGCTTGCACAACGTCGCAGACGACCTCCAGTTCGGGCCAAACCCTCAACGTGCTGGCCGGCTCCGAACTGAAAGATCTGGCGCCCGTGCTTGCCGACTTCCAGAAGTCCACTGGCGACGTCGTGGCGATGCACTACGTCGGTTCCCTGCAGGGAGCCGAGCAAATCGTAAACGGCGACCCATCCGATGTCGCGTGGTTTTCGAGCGGCCGCTATCTGAGCCTTCTTCAGGGCACGAGGCAGAGGATCCTCGCGCAGCAACAGGTCATGCTCTCTCCAGTAGTGCTGGGGGTGAAGCACAGCACTGCCGTGGGCCAGGGCTGGGTAGACAACCCCAATGTGACCTGGCGCGACATCGCCAACCGCTCGAAGGCCCACGCCTTCCGTTTTGCGATGACCAATCCTGCCGCCTCGAACAGTGGCTTCGTGGCGCTGGTCGGCGTCGCTCAGGCTTTTTCGGCGACGCCCGACGCGCTACAGGCTGGTGACATCAACACGGGCGCGCTGAAGGATTTCTTCACGGGCCAGGCTCTGACCGCCGGCAGCTCCGGCTTCCTCGCCGACGCCTACACACGGCAGCAGGATCGCCTGGACGGCATCATCAATTACGAGTCGGTGCTGCTGTCCATGAACGCGAGCGGCAGCCTGCACGAGCCGCTCGACCTCGTGTATCCCAAAGAAGGAATCATCACCGCCGACTACCCGCTGATGCTGTTGCGCCCGGATCGGCGCGCGGTGTACGACAGGCTCGTAGCCTACCTCCACAAGCCGGACGTACAGCGCCGGATCATGACCTCGACGGCGCGCCGGCCTGCCATCCCCGAGGTCAAGCCAGACCCCAGGTTTCCCAACCGAGTCCTCATCGAGCTGCCCTTTCCCTCCAGCCTCGACGTCGTCAACCGGCTGCTCGCGTCGTACCTGAACCAGATCCGCCCCCCCTCGCACACCGTGTTCGTGCTCGACACAAGCGGCTCGATGGATGGTTCGCGCATCGAGTCCTTGAAGCGCGCTCTGCTGAACCTCGCCGGTGCCGACGCGAGCCTGAGCGGTCGCTTCGCCGGCTTTCACAACCGGGAAAGCATCACCATGGTGCTGTTCAGCAGCAGCGTCTACAGCAAGCGCAGCTTCCAGCTGGGCGAGACTGGTGACAACAGCGGCTCGCTGCAGGAGATTCGAAACTTCGTTAACGGTTTCAAGGCCGGGGGCGGGACCGCCATCTACGATGCACTGGAGGCGGCCTACCAGATTGCCGGCACCGCTCGGGCGAACCAGCCCGACGACTACTACTCGATCGTGCTCATGACCGATGGCGAGAACAACCAGGGGCGGTCCGGCAGCACGTTCCTGTCCGACTACCGCGGCTGGCCAGCGTCGTGGCGGACGATTCCGACCTTTCCCGTCCTGTTCGGCGAGGGAAATCCTAAAGAGCTCCACCAGATCGCCGACACCACCGGCGGCACGGTTTTCGACGGTCTCCACGCTGACCTGAGCCAGGTATTCAAGGAAATTCGTGGCTACCAGTGACGGCCTGCCCGGCCGGCTTGTCGGCTATCTCGGTAGTCGCAAGAACGTCGCCGGCAGCGTGCTGGCCCTCGGCGGCCTCTCCCTCTACTTCCTGGGAGTCGTGGGCGCGCTCTGGCCGCTGATAGTGGTTGCCCTCTATCTCATTGGCGCTCTGGCCATGCCCTCACGCAGGCGGGTCTCGATCGGCAACGCCGGCTTCGACGCGGAGCTCGTCAGGTCGGCGCTGGATCGTCTCGTCCGGCGGGTGGCAAGCCAGGCATCGCCCGACATCACGGCCAAGGTGCGGGAAATCCAGCAAGAGATCCTTGGCGTGCTTCCTGCTACCGCCCGGTTCCCGCTCGGTTCAGAGGATCTCTACGTGATTCAGCGCACCGCCACCGACTATCTGCCGGCCGCGCTGGACGCCTACCTTGCGCTTCCACCGGAATACGCAACCAGCCGGCCGGTGCAGGGCGGCAAGACGGCGAAGCAGGTTCTCCTCGAGCAGCTCGAGCTGATCGACTCGAAGATGGAGGAGGTTTCGGCCGCGGTTCACCAGCGGGACACCGACCGCCTTCTCGCGAGCGGGCGATTTCTGGAAGAGCGGTTCGGGAAGGGAGACCTCAGTCTCCCCGGCTGATCGTAGGTCTTCCCAAAACGTCGTGAAGGGCGTCTTGTTTCAGTCCGATCGGTCGTGACCCGGTTACTCGGCGGTGGCAGCCTGGCGCTGCTCTTCAGAGCGTTCGATTTCCTCGATTCGAGAGAAGGGCTGCGGGTTCCAGCAACGAAGTAGGGGTCCTGTGTCCCGACCTACAAGACGAGGGTGTTCCTCCCAACAGCGGTCGACGGCAAATGGACACCGAGGCGCATAGAGGCAGGCCGGCGGAAGCGCGCGGGGATCGGGAACTCGTCCCGGAATGCTGTACAGATAATGCCGCTCGTCGCTGGCCGACGGCAGCGAGCGAAGCAGCCCCTGGGTATAAGGATGTTTGGGATTGTCAAACAGCTGCTGCGTAGGGGCCTCCTCGACAATCTCGCCGGCGTACATTACGGCAACCCGCCGCGCCACGCGCGAAACCACCGCCAGGTTGTGGGTGATGAGGAGCACTCCCAGCTGACGCTGCTCCTGCTCTGTCTTGATCAGGTCCAGGATCTGTGCCTGGATCGTCACATCCAGCGCGGTGGTCGGCTCATCCGCCACCAGGACGCTGGGATCGAGGACGAGCGCCATGGCGATCATGACGCGCTGGCGCATGCCGCCCGACAACTGATGTGGATAATCCCTCATCCGGGTTTCTGCGGACGGAATCTGGACTTCCTTGAGGATCTCGACGGCGAGATTCCGGGCCGTCTGCTTGCTCACCTTGCGGTGCGCCCGGATCAATTCGACAAGCTGTTCCCCGATCGAAAATACTGGATCGAGGGCCGTCAAAGGCTCCTGGAACACCATCGAGATCGCCTCGCCGCGGAGGCTTCGCATCGCGCTCTCGGGAAGGGATCGAATATCACGGCCATCGAGCAGGATCTGCCCGCCGGTCAGCCTCGCCGGGGGGTCCGGCAGGAGACGCATGATCGATAGTGCGGTCATCGTCTTCCCACAGCCCGACTCGCCCACCAGGGCCAGCGTCTCGCCCCGCCGAACGGAGAACGACACCCCCCGGACGACGTCTACGGATCTGTCGCGAAAGGCCAGTGTCGTGTGTAGATCGCTGACGCTGAGAGCAACGCCGCCGTCAGCAATCATCGCTCTCGAAGCCGCGGGTCGAAGATGTCACGCAGACCGTCCCCAAGGACGTTCAGGCCAAGCACAAGCAGGACAATCGCAAGTCCGGGAACGGTGCTGATCCAGTGATCCACGAGCATGTATCCGCGGCCGTCCGCAACCATCTTCCCGAGGCTGGGCAGGGGCTCCTGCGCGCCCATGCCAATGAATGAGAGCCCGGCTTCGACGATTATCGCCACCGCGACGTAATACGAGCCCATCACCAGAGCGGGCCCGATTACGTTGGGCAGCAGGTGCTTGACCATGATGGCGGTATTCCCCGTGCCCAGGGCCCGGGCTGATGCGATGAATTCTCTTTCTCGGAGCACCAGCACCTCTCCCCGAATGATGCGGGCGAAGCCTGCCCAGTTGATCAGTCCCACCGCCAGTACCACGCCGACGAGCCCCGGCCCGAGCGCACCGACCATCAGCACCGCGATCAGAATGAGTGGGAAGCCCCAGACCATCTCGACGAAACCATTGACTATGGTGTCGACCCAGCCGCGGTAGTACCCCATGATCATGCCCGCGACCGTTCCAACGAGAAGGGCGATCGCAGTGGTGCCAAGGCCGACAGCGATCGAGATGCGAACCCCCAACACAAGGCGACTCAGCATGTCGCGGCCAAGGTCGTCAGTCCCCAGCAGATGGCCGGGGGTCAATGGCGCCAGCCGCGCGTCATTGAGGACCTGCGTCGCGTAGTTCGGAGCCAGCACAGGCCCGAGGAGTGCCACCAGGCAGTAGAGGAGAACGATGACGAAGCCCACCAGCGCCAGCTTGTTGCTGGACAGTTCCTGCCATGCCAGGCGCAGCCGCGACGGTCTCGCGGCCTGCGCGAGGGCAACCTGCCGTTCCCACTCCTGGCGTCTCCGGCTGATCGTGCTCATGGCCGGCACTTCCTCTAGGCTCGTCGCACCACAGGATTGGCCAGACCGTATGAGATGTCCGCGAGCCAGTTCGCCATGACAACGAAGAAGACGAGCACCAGTGAAAAGAACTGTGCGACTGGATAATCGCGGCGGATGACGGAGTCGACCAGCAAGAAGCCCGCGCCGGGCCAGCGAAAGATGGTCTCCACGATCAGTGCATAGCCGATCAGCCATCCGAGCCGTAGGCCAGACAGCGAGATTACCGGGATCAGCGCGTTCCGCAGTACGTGTCGTCCCACGACTCGCCACTCGGGCAGTCCCTGAGCGCGCAGAGTGCGCACATAGTCCTGTCTGAGCTGCTCGAGCATCGAGGAGCGGACCATGCGAGTGGTCACAGCAGTACCCTCGGCGGCCAGGACGATCGCAGGCAAGATCAGCTGGTTCGGACTGCAGCAGCCTGCTGCCGGCAGCAGGTTCAGGTTGAGGGAGAAGAAGTAAACAAGGATCAGGGCAAGCCAGAAGTTGGGTATGCCCATGCCGAGGATGGCACCACCCATAGCCAGCTGATCGGGCCACTTGTTGCGTTTCACCGCGGCCAGGATCCCCAGCGGGATGGCAACGAGGTAAGACAAGGCCAGCGCCGTCAGGCCCAGTACGAGACTGTTCCTGCCGTAGAACTGCAGTAGTTCGAGATTCGATGAGCCGTTGACAAGCGAGGTGCCGAGATCGCCGTGCACCAGACGGCCGACGTAGATCAAGTACTGCTCGTACACCGGTCGATTGAGACCCAGGTGCTCCCGGTACGCTTCTCTCGCCTCACGCGCCGTCAACGGATTGAGGGTCACTCCGGTTGGGTCCCCAGGTGCAAAGCGCAGCGAGTAGAAGATGGCGACCGACGAAAGCAAGACGATCAGCGCCATGTAGGCGCTGCGCCGGCCCAGGTACCTCAGCATTGCCGAGCTCGCGGTCACCGTGTCAGCCCCAGGCGAGCACTCGACCGCCGCACGAGCGAAGGCTCAGTCTAGCCACACATCGTTGTAGTAGGGGTACAGATCCCACTTCAGCGGCTGCCACCCATGCACGTTCTTCCGGTGCACCCAGAACGACTGCCTGGCAACGATCGGGATGATTGGCAGCTGATCGGCGACCACCGTCTGGATCTTGGCTGCGCCGTCTGCGAGCTCTTTCTCGTTGGAGGCGGTCTGCCATGCCGCCACCGCTTGATCGACCTCCGGGATGTTGGCCATCGACCAGTTGGGACCGTTCGGGGAGAGCGCGGCGCTGTTGATGAAGAGCGTAACGACGTCAATCGGTACGGGCCACTGATAGAAGAAGAGGAACGAGTCCGGCTGCGAGAAGAGCTTGTTGAAGTAGGTGCCCCGGTCATAGGCTTCGATCTTGACGTCCATGCCCAGTGCCTTTAGCTGCGCCTGCACGGCTGAACTCAGCTGCTGGTTAACTGACTCCGCCTGAATCACCATGCTGAACTGGTGCTTCACACCGTTCTTGGTCAGGATGCCATCACTTCCGGGCTTCCAGCCGGCGTCGGCCATCAACTGCTTGCCCTTGCTCAGGTTGAACTGGTTGAACTGCTCGACCTGCTTCGTGTAGTACTTGTCTGCAGTAGGCACC
>DATFWQ010000162.1:0-9478 GCA_035259145.1 Candidatus Dormiibacterota bacterium
GACAGCCAGTCGACTGCCGCCGTGAGCTCGTCAGGCAACCTGGGCCACCTCCCTGAGGTTGGTGACCAGCCGCCGGGCCGCCACCCTTCCGCTTCGCACGGCCGATTCCATCGTGTCGGGCCACCCCGTATCGGTCCAGGAGCCCGCCAGCACCAGGTTGGAGGCGGACGTCTGTGCTCCCGGCCGGCGCACCCCCGGCTTCGCTGTGTACGTTGCCTCCGGGTTCCGAGTTGCAGCGCCCCGCCGCAGCTGTGCACCCGCCAGCTCCGGCACGTGTGCGGCCACCTCCGCCCAGCCAAGCTGTACGAGCTCGGTCTCCGGCCGGCCGACCAGGCGCCCGGCGCTGCTCAGGCTGCAGCAGAGGTAGCCCGGCGCCTTCTCGAACACCCACTGCACGGGCGAGTCAAGCAGGGCCGCGAAGTCGAAACCGAGCCGGCCGCCGTCGTGCCACAGGTGAACGTCCACGATCGGCCGGCTCACGAACTCGTGCAGCAGAGGCACGCCATAGGCTTCCGGCCGGCCCAGAAGACGCGCAAGCCTGTCCGGTGGCACGGCCACCACCACTCCGTCGAACTGCCGCCGGCGCCCGTCAGCCGTCCATATGCCGGTTACCTCGCCCGACGACGAACGCTCGATGCCGCTCACCGGTGCCCGGACATGGGCGGCGTCGAGCCGCGCCGCGGCCGCTTCGGCCACGCGCACCAGGGGCACGGTCATGTAGCCGAATCGCGCCGCGCCCGCGCTCGCCATGAATGCCGTGGTGATCACGAAGGATGCGTCGGCGACGGTCACTTCGTCGAGGGGAGCGTTCAGCGCCGGCACGAAGAACGGCACCCAGAAGGCGCGCAGCGCAGCCGTCGACTGGCGCTGCCTCCGCAGCCATTCGCCGAGGGGTGCCTCGTTCTCTCGACCCCTGGCCGCGGCCAGCATGCTGCGCGCCACCCTCAGCTTGTCGAGCCAGCTCAGCTCGCTGTAACCGAGAAGTCCTACTGCGAGGTGCCACGGCGCCGGAAGGCCGGCAGCACGCAGACGGCTGGGCGTGCGCCCGGGCGCGAACACCCGGACGTCGAAGCGGTCCTGCATGTGCAGATGCTCCGGAAGCCCAAGCCGGGAAGCGAAGTCGATGAACTGACCGCAGCAGCCCAGGAACACGTGCTGACCGTTGTCGACCTCCTCGCCGCCAACCGTGAACGACGTCGCTCGGCCGCCCAGCAGGCGGGCACGCTCGAACAGCTCCACCGTCAGGCCCGCCTCTTTGAGCTCGACGGCAGCGGCCAGCCCGGCCAGCCCGCCGCCGACCACGGCTACCCGCGCCGGGCCCATGAACGCAGGACCAGCGCCAGCTTGGCGCCCGACGACAGGGAAGCCCGCCGGCGCAGGGGCAGGCGCGGCTGACGCTCGATCATGGCCAGGATCTGCTGGTATATGCCGGCCATCGTCTTCACGCAGGCCGCAGGCCGCCGGGGAATCAGCTCGAGGACCCGCAACCCCCTCCGAAAGTACTCCCTGGCGCGAACGGCCTCGAAGGCCACCAGCGCCTCCCAGTTCGAGCCCGGCTGGCCCGAGAGCAGCCCAGCCTCGCTGATGCCGAATCGCTCCAGCTCGTCCTGGGGCAGGTACACACGCCCGAGCTCGCCGTCCTCCTTGACGTCGCGGAGGATGTTCGTGAGCTGGAGCGCGATCCCGAGCTCGTCGGCGTGCTCCAGGGCTGATTGGTCCTCGAAGCCGAAGATGCGAACGCACATGCGGCCGATGGTCGAGGCGACCAGCCGGCAGTAGCCCTCAAGGTCCGCCCACCTCGCGTAGCGGCTGTGGGTGAAGTCCATCTGCACGCCGTCGATCAGCGCAAGCAGCTCGGACTCCGGGATGGCGTAGCGATGCACCGCCCCCGTCAGCACCATCGTCACAGGGTCGGACCACCGGCCCTGGACGCACTCGCGGGCCCGCACGCGGTGCCGCTCCAGACTGGCCTCCAGGTGAGGCCGCCCGGCCGAGTCCGCCTCGTCGTCGACCTGGCGTGCGAAGTCGTAGAGGGCGTAGATCGCCACCCGCTGGTCGGGTGGGAGCGAGATGAAGCCCCAGTAGAAGTTCTTCGCCTCGCGGCGCGCCATCTCCTGGCAGTACCGCTCGGCCTCGCGGAGGCCTGGAGCCGGAGCCGCACCGACCACCTCAGACGGCTCCCGCACTTCGGAAGTGCCCGCTTCCCGCCCGCAGCACGAGCGCCGCTTTCGCGGCCAATGACACCCGGGGCCGGACGCGATCGGTCTCGAAGCCGGCCCGCTGGATCGAGTCGAGGATTGCCAGGCCCCCCAGTCTGTAGAGCCTTAGCTGCAGTCGCAGCCTGCCCCGGGCCAGCCTCTCTAGCTCCTCGCCCGAGGCCAGCAGACCGCGGGCACGCTCGCAGTGGGCACGCACCGCGCCCGCCGTTCCGCCGGACTCGACCTCGGGCCCAAGCAGGTAGCGCCGGCCCTTGGCCCTGTCCCAGCTCACGTCCTGGGCGAAGTTGGCGAGCTGCAGCCCTATGCATACGTCGTCCGACAGCCGCTCCGCTTCTCCAGACTGCAGGCCGAAAAGGCGCAGCACGATCCGGCCGACTGGAGCCGCCGAGAGCATGCAGTATTCGTGGAGCGAGGGCCAGGTTTCGTAGGAGCTCACGTCCTGGTCCTGCAGGTTTGCCTGAATCAGGTTGAGGAAAGGCTCCGGCTCGAGGTCGTGACGCTGCACGGTGTCGCGCAGCGCGACCAGGACCGGGTGGATCGGCAGACCGCGGTCGAACAGCTCGACCACGTCAGCCCGCCAGCGTCCCAGCCGCCCTCGAGCCGCGGGGCCGCTCTCGTCCCCAAGGTCATCCGTGAACCGGCAGTAGGCGTAGACGCGGGCCATGTCCTGCCGCAGCCGGGTCGGCAACAGGCGAGACGCCACCGAGAAGTTCTCGTAGTGCCGGCCGGCCAGCAGCCGGCAATAGGAGTCGGCGGCGTCCAGCTCACTGAACTCGCTCATGGGTGCGCGGCCAGCCTCGGCGTGTGCCGGAGGTCGGCCAGCGTCCGGACTCCAAGACAGAACATGGCCGTGCGCAGCACCTCGGTCAGCTCGGTCGCCAGCTCCGATGCGGCCCGCGGCCCTGCGGCGACTGCCCGCAGGAACGGTCCGGCCATGCCGACCAGGTCGGCGCCCAACGCGATGGCCTTGCAGGCGTCGATCCCGGTGCGGACGCCCCCGCTCGCGAAAATCAGGGCGGCGGGCGCAGCGTGGCGTGCCATACGCAGAGCCTCGGCCGTGGAGATGCCCCAACCGGCGAACGCCGCCGCAACCCGGGCGCGGACCGGATCCTCGATGCGGTGGCGCTCGACCTCACTCCACGACGTTCCGCCCGCGCCCGCCACGTCGATCGCCGCCACCCCGGCGTCCAGCAGCCGGCGCACGGTGTCAGGTGCGATCCCCCAACCCACCTCTTTGGCTACGACCGGGTACTCGAGCTGGCGACAGACGGCTTCGATTCGGCCCAGCAGGCCCGAGAAGCAGGCGTCACCCTCCGGCTGAAGTGCCTCCTGGAGGGGGTTCAGATGAAGCATGAGCGCGTCGGCGCGCAGGCGTTCGACCAGCCGCCGGCACTCGTCGACCGTCACGCCCTTGTTGAGCTGGACGGCTCCCAGATTGGCGAAGAGCAGAACGTCCGGCGCGGTAGCGCGCACGTCGAATGTGTCCTCGACCTCCGGATGCTCGAGCAGCACGCGGCCGGACCCCAGGCCCATGGCCAGGCCGGCGCTCTGGGCTACTCCCGCAAGCGCGTGGTTGATCTCCCTTGCCTCCGCCGTCCCGCCGGTCATGGACGAGATGAGGAGGGGCGCCGATAGACGGCGGCCGAATACCTCGACCGAGGTGTCGACCTGATCGAGGTCGAGCTCGGGCAGCGCCTGGTGCGTGAATCGGTACTGCTCGAAACCGCTGGTGACGCCCTTGGCGGAGACGTCGGAGCGGAGGTTGATGCGAATGTGGTCAGCCTTCCGACTTACGGTGGCGTCCGCCGGCAGGCGGCCGTTTTCCGAGATTTCGCCGGGTGTCGTGGGGCGGATCTGGTCAGCTCGAGTCGTTTGCGACATGGCGTGCGAGCCCCTCCAACTGGTCGGTGGGATGGGTCGCAGCACGGGGTGTGCTGCTGATGCTTACCTCCCGAATACGGTTACCAGAAGGTAACTATCTCGTCAAGCTATTTTGTCTTACCGCGACCTCGGCCCGCTCGGTCCAGTAGCCGAGCTGCAGGTTGACCTGAGTTCGGCGGCGTGGCGGGTAGGCCCGGCTCCGCCGGGCCGATTGAGTTGTGGCCACACGCTGCCGGACGCTGCCCGTCACCCACCGCCGGTGGGGAGGCGACAACCTTCTGCGCCAGCACGGAGGGGGTCTGGAGGGGGAGGCCTGACTCCCCCTGCTACCCATAGTGCACGTGATCGAGAAGGCGGCGCCTCGGGGCCGCTCGGCGGCCACGCTCCAGGGCGCACTCCCCGCAGACTCCAACCACGAGCACGTCGGTACGAACCGGGTGGAAGCGGTGCCTCTCCTCGAGGTGGCGCTGGAGCTCGGCCACCAGGCCGTGCTCGATGTGCAGGATACCCTGGCAGACCTGGCAGATGGCGTGCTGGTGGTCTTCGACCGCGACCTCGTAGTGAATCGGACCGTCGCCGAGACGCACCGCGTGCACGGCGCCGGACGTCGAGAGCGCCTCCAGTGCACGGTAGACAGTGCTTCGCGAAAACCCGGGGTGCGTGTGCTGCAGCGCGGCCGTGATCTCATCCGCGGTGCAGTGGCCGCCCAGGGCCCGAACGGCGTCCCAAACTTGCTGCCGCTGCCGGGTCTGCCGCATGCCGGGCCTCAGCGGTGGAGCGGCGCGGACGGCCTCTGTCATTGGTCAGAAGGCTACCGCGCGTGCGGCTGAGGCGCCGCCTGCCACTATCCGGGTGTCAGCCTGCGATCGGCGTGGGTCAGCATCCTGCGGCCGCCGGCCTCGACCACCACGTCGTCTTCGATCCTCACCCCGCCCCATCCCGGAATGTAGACACCCGGTTCGATCGTGATCACCATCCCCTCCTCGAGGATGGCGGAGCCTCCGGGGTCGAGGCTGGGATCCTCGTGGGCCTCCAGCCCGAGACCGTGCCCGACTCGATGGATGAACCGGCCGGCAAGCCCGGCCTCGCGGGTCACAGCCCGTGCCGCCTCGTCGACCTCGCCCACACTCACGCCCGGCCGCACAGCCGCGACCGCCGCGTCCTGGGCGGCCATCACCAGCGAGTGAACCTCGCGCTGGCGCGGGTCGGACTCGCCGAGCACCACCGTTCGGGTGATGTCCGCCTTGTAGCCGTCCCAATCCACCCCGAAGTCCAGCAACACCAGGTCGCCGGCTGCGATCCGGCGACCGGTGGGGCGGAGATGGGGTTGTGCCGAGTTCGGCCCCGACTGGACGATGGTCGCGAACGACGGACGGCCGCCGACGCCGGCCACGTGCGCCTCAATGGCGGCCGCGACCTCCAGTTCGGCGCGCCCGATCTCCAGCTCGGCCAGGATGAGCTCGGTCACCTGGTCGGTCAACCGCCCCGCTCGCTCCAGCTTCTCGATCTCGTCAGGCCCTTTCCGGGCGCGGACCCGGCGCACCTCGGCACCGACGTCGACAGCTTCGACCGCACCGGTCACGGCCTGGAGGCGGTCCCAGCCCGACAGGCTGAGGTGGCCCTTCTCCACGGCCAGCCTGGAGATCCCACCCCCCAGAACCGAGGCCGCCACGGCCCAGGGATCTTCTCCGTCACGCCAGGGCTTGACGGAGACGCCACGTGCTGCTGCGGTCGCGCTTTCTTCCTCGAGGCCGGGGACGACGAGCACAGCCTCGGCCTCACGGAGCACGAGTGCCATCAGCCGCTCGTGAGGGTTGGTCGCAAAGCCCGTCAGATATGCGATCGAGATGGGGTATGTGAGGAAGGCTGTACTCACGTTCCGGGCCTCCATCCAGGCCCAGATCCGATCGACGCCCACCCGGCTACTCGACCTTCAGGATACGGACGGTGTAGCGCCCACCGGCGGGCGCCTGGACCAGCACCTCGTCTCCGACCTTCCGGCCCATCAACGCCCTGCCGATCGCCGACTCGAAGCTGATCTTGCCTGAGCCCGGGTCTGCCTCCGCAGGACCGACGATGCGATAACGCTCCTCGGGCTCGCCCTCCTCCGCGAAGGTGACCGTGCTCAGCAGGTCGACCGTGCCGTTGGCGGCGTGCGACGAGATGAGGACGTGGTTCTTCACGATGGCCTCGAGCTCGCGAATGCGTGACTCGACGAACGCCTGCTCGTTGCGCGCGGCGTGGTACTCGAAGTTCTCAGAGAGGTCGCCGTGCTCGCGGGCGGCCTTGATCTTGCTCACGATATACGGCCGGCGATCGCTGACGAGCTCTGCGAGCTCGCGCTTAACCTCGGCAAGTCCCTCCTCTGTGATCGGAATCTCGGGTGGCTGCTTCACTGCAGACCTCCGGGCACCAACGCCTGGACCTCCTTGAAGAGGCGCCTCTGCACGACGTGCGAGACGCCGAAGACAGCGCCGGCCAGCGCCACGGCGGCGACCAGCGCAGCCAGCGCATGCGCCAGCTCGGGTCGGATTGGGAGCAGGGCGACCACGTCGGCTCCGATGATGGCGGCGCCGGCCAGCGCCACAGGGGTGACGATGGGCATGAGACGCATCCGCTTGAGGACCGCCGGTATCGGCTGATCCGGGCGCCCTACCATGCGCTGTCCCATGATGCTGACGGTGCGCACGTAGCGCAGGTTCGGGGTCACCGACAGCATCACGTTGACCTGGTTGCCCGGCACCTTGCTCAGCTTCTCCTGCTCGACCAGGTACTGCTCCTGGCCGCTCCGCGTCTTCAACATCAGCATGCCCAGGCCGAGTGAGGTGCTGACCTCGCTGGCGCCCATGAGCTGGCCCTGGACCAGCCTGGGTTCGAGCTTCCGGTCCTTGAGCGCGAGCTGAAAGCCACGGACGATGATGCTGGCCCCGAAGGCGATCGGCAGGATCCAGACCGCAGCGGCGACGGCGCGGACAGGCCAGCCGTACGGCAGGAACAGAAGAAGGACCGCCATGATCAGCACGCAGGCCAGCGCTCCGGCACCGCCCAGGTAGCCGATTCGGACGACGGTCTCCGGCGCGTAGCCCTGAAGTAAGCCACCCGACGACACGTAACGTTCGCGCTGCTTGCGCTGGTCCCCCGCCGGCGCGGGGACGCTCTTCGGCCTGACCTGCCTCACCTGTGTCATCTGACGCACCTGGCGCGACTGGACTCGTCTCTTACCCATTCACTCGGAGTCTATCGAGGCTGGGGCGGAGTAGGTCAAACGGCCGCGCTCGACTCGTGCGAACGGGGTCAGCACGTGCAGCCGGGCGCTGCCAGGGCCGAGAATGTGACAGACCTCGAGGCCCCGAACCAGCAGGGCGTCGGCAATGAGGCTGCGGTGGCAGCGCCATGGGACGGCTTCGGCGCACATGATCGCGACGCGGCGATCGCGGCCCACCTCGACCAGGCGCTCGAGCGCGTCCCGAAAGCCCGGCTCCATCATGTAGTCGGCGTAGCCGCGGAAGCCTGGGTTGCGCCAGGCCGTGTTGGGCGAGTCTGGAAGAGGCCGCCGGAGGCCGCCCAGCTCGGGGAGGTGCACATAATCGACGCCACGCTCGGGGAGGGCTGACGCCAGCGCCGCCCGGCTGAAGTGCGGCATCCGCCGGGACCCTGGGATTGTGCGTACGTCGGCCAGCAGTGTGACCTCGTGCTCATGAAGAAGCGCGGTCAGCTCCTCGAGCGACCTCGTCGAGTGCCCAACCGAAAAGAAGGCCATGCGGCCCCATTTAACTCCGTGACGCTTCCCGAAAGGCCGGTGTCAGCCGGCTGTCAGCACCTCATAGGGGACCTGTCAGCGACGACCCGCATTGTGGCGGGCGTGATGACGACACCAGCCATCCAGGCCGAGGGCCTGGTCAAGCGATTCGGGACCACGACCGCGCTGGCCGGTGTGGACCTCGAGGTCCCTCAGGGCACCGTGCTCGGGCTCCTGGGGCCCAATGGCGCCGGCAAGACGACCGCCGTGCGCATCCTGGCGACGCTGGTTCGCGCCGACGCCGGGCGGGCGGCGGTGGCCGGTTACGACGTGGTCGCCCAGGCCCACCAGGTCCGCCAGCTCATCGGGATGGCCGGCCAGTACGCTTCGGTGGACGAGAATCTGGGCGGCCAGGAGAACCTCTACCTGGTGGCCCGCCTGCTGGGGCTCTCACCGTCGGAGGCCAGGGCCCGCGGCGCCGAGCTGATCGAGCGCTTCGGCCTCTCCGATGCGGCCGGGAGGAGGGTCAAGACGTATTCCGGCGGCATGCGCCGGCGGATCGACCTGGCGGTCAGCATGGTCGGGCGGCCCGAGGTGCTGTACCTGGACGAGCCGACGACCGGGCTGGACGCCCACAGCCGCGGCGAGCTCTGGGCGCTCGTCCGCGACCTGGTCTCGGACGGGACGACCGTGCTGCTGACCACGCACCACCTGGACGAAGCGGACCAGATGTCCGACGGCATCCTGGTAATCGACCAGGGCCGGGTCATCGCCAGCGGCACACCCAGCCAGCTCAAGGCGAGGACGGGCAGCCAGGTGCTGGAGGTTCGTCCTGCCGACGCCGCGCGGCTCGTCACGGTGGCCGGCGTGCTCGAGGATCTCGCGGGAAGCGTCCCGACGGTGGATCACGACGGCCACCTGGTCTCCGTGCAGGTTCACGATCCCGCCCTGGTCTCGGAGGCGGTGCGCCGGCTCGACCACGCCGGCATCGTCCTGGACGAGCTGGCTCTGCGCCGGCCGAGCCTGGACGAGGTCTTCCTGACGCTCACCGGGGGGCGCCCGGAGGCGCAGCCCACTGTCACTGAGGAGAGGATCGCCGTATGAGCGCCATTGCCTCCGTCACCCCACGCGTGACTCTGCGCGCCGCCATCTCCCACGTGCTGATCCTGACCAGGCGCAACCTGATGGGCCTCCGCCACGATCCCGAGCAGATGGCCGCCATGGTCCTGATGCCGATCATGTTCCTGGTGCTGTTCGTTTTCGTTTTCGGCGGCGCACTCGCCGGCAGCACGCAGGCCTACCTGCAGTTCGCGCTGCCAGGCGTCATGACCCAGGGGATCGTGTGGAGCTCGATGTCGACCGGCGCCTACCTCAACCTCGACATCAGCAAGGGCGTCTTCGACCGCATCCGCTCGCTGCCGATCGCGCGCTCGGCGCCGCTGATCGGCCAGATCCTGGGCGACACGATCCGCTACGGCCTGGGCATGGCCATCACCCTCGGTTTCGGGATGATGCTCGGCTTCCACGTCGAGACCGGGCTCCCACAAACGCTGGCGGCTGCCGCCGTGATGGTGGGATTCGCACTCGCTTTCTGCTGGATCATGATCCTGCTGGGCCTGCTGATGAAGAGCCCGGCCGG
>DATFWQ010000163.1:0-14899 GCA_035259145.1 Candidatus Dormiibacterota bacterium
GTGACGTTGCCCGAGCCGGCGATGGTGACGTTCAGGCTGTCTGCCACGCTCACGGCGCAGTCGCCTGAACCGTTGATCTGGATGTTCGCGCTGCGGCTCTTCAGGTCGATGGCCCGATAGCGTCCAGATCCGGAGATCGTGACGGTCTGCTGCGTGGACTGTCCGGCGATCGTCACCGTCCCCGAGCCGGAGACCGTGACCGTCAGCCTGCTTGCTGTCAGCCGCCCGATGTCGGCGTTGCCCGAACCCGCAACGGCGATGTCGAGCTGGTCCGCCTGGAGGCTGCCGGCCTTGACGTCGCCGGCGCCGGCCAGGCGCATCTCCTTCAGCTGCTTCACCGTGAGCTGGTACTGGATGGGCTGAGTCGTGTTCAGCTGAATATTCGACTGGGGATGAAGCTCGAGCTGCCCATTGACAACTTCCGAGCTGAGCTTGGGCAGGATGTTGTCCTCTGCCGAGATGACGAGGTGCTCCGTGTCCCCCTGCGTGATGACCAGCGTCCCGGTACCGGCGATGTCGACCCTGTCGAACCCATGTACGTCGCGGGACTCGGTCTTTACCGTCCCTGAACCCTGCACGAGCTCTCCCGGCCCGACGTGGACGTCACACGCCGAGGCGGCGACCGCGGTCAGGGCCAGTCCTAACCCCGCCACCTGCATTCGCATTCGCAAATCCTCCTTACTGCTCAGTGCGTGGACGGAGGCGGCGGGCTGGGTGGCAGCCCGGGAGTGACAGGTCGGGTGCCGAATCGCGTCAGGACCACGGCACCAAGGGCAAAGGCGCCACCGACCAGGAGGACGAACCCGCCGAGAAAGGGGATGCTCAGGACCAGGGCCACCAGGACTCCCCCTAACACCAGCGCCCAGATGGGTCTGCCCTGCCAGTCAAACGCCGCCATCAGGTGCTGACCGATCGCCAGCACGATGGCCGTCCAGCCAAACAGGAAGGCGCCGATCATCGCCAGCACGACCGCCACGCTGCCAGGTATCAGGAGGATGGTGATGGCCAGCAGCACGGCGACCATGACGCCCGCGATCGCCGTGAGGCAGCCGACGCCGAGACTGACACCGGGCCGCTGGACCAGCGCCGCGCTCGTACTCGAGAGCTGGCGCGGGAAGAACGTCTGAATCAGCACCCCGATCACCACGATGGCCACCGCCAGAGCCAGGCCCGGAACGAAGCCCGAGGGCGAGAAGCCAAACGGCGGGCTGAAGCGATGCCCGAAGTCCTCTCCGCTCGAATTCACGATCACGTCGTGCCCTACCTGGGAGCCCGGAGCGCGCCTGAGGCTGCCGGCGACGACTCTGACGTCGTGACCCACGCTGGAGGTTGGGCCGAGGTGCACGGTGCCGCCCGTCACCTGCACGTCGTGGCCGACCGTGCCGTCGATCGTCGCACTGCCGCCCAGAACGATCACGTCCCCGGTCACCGTGCCCTCGATCCTCACAGAACCGCCGGTCACGTTGACGTTGTCAGTGATTTCTCCGGCAGGCTGGGTGTAGCCGCGGCCGACGTAGTTGACGCTGCCGTTGCCTGAGCGGGCCGGCGCGGGTGTCGCCGTCTCGGCGGGCGAGGATGATGGCGCCGACGCACTGGGGGTGGCGTCGGCGCCGGGGGTCGGGGAGGGGTCGGCGTAGGGCGCCATGAAAAGCAGCGTTCCGATGACGGCCAGAGCGGCGATCATTGGGCGGGCTTCCAGCTGGGGAGACTGCGCGCCAGCTTCAGCCAGACCGCGCAGGTGACGATCGTTACGGTGGTCATCGCCGCGAGCACGGCAGGTGCTCCCAGCAGGATGCTCTGCACTGTCTGGGCGGCGATGAGCCCGCTGCCTACCCAGCTGGACGCGGCGGCGGCGAGGCCGGGGGCAAGATGCACCAGTAGGGACGGATCAGCGCCGACCAGAGCTTCGATGCCGACCGCGACAGCCGCTGCTGCGATGGCCAGGCCGGTTGTCAGAGTGGTCAGCAGCCGCATCCGCCGCGGATGCCAGCGCCCAAGCACCGCTTTGGCCAGACCCGCCGGGGCGGGGGTTTCGGCAGGGCGCGCCGCGACAAGCAGCCGGACGACCGGGTCGCCGGCTTCCAGCGCCTCAAAGCATGCCGCGCAGCCCTCGAGGTGCTCCACGGCCTCAGAGTCGCCGCTGCCGGCCGCCAGCCGGCGCCGGGCCTCGTCACACTCCAACGCCACTCTCCTCCTGGACCAGGAGGGCGCCCAGCGCCCGTCGCGCCCGCAGCAGAGCAACACGAGCAGCGCCTTCCGACATACCCAGCGAGCCGGCGACCGACTCTACCGGCTGGTCTTCCCAGTAGCGCAGGACAAGCAGCGCGCGGTCGCGGCCCGGCAGGCGGTTCAGCGCCGCTCGAACACGGGCGGCCTCAATGCGGTCCAGGGCGATCTTTTCTACGCTTTCGGCGGCCGGCGACAGCTCGGGCTCAGGCGTTCTGGCCCGGCGGCGCACGATGTCGATGGCGCGGTTGCGGGCGATTGTGCGCAGCCAGGGTGAGAGAGCCTGGCCCGGTCGATAGGTCGACATTCGCTCGAACGCGGCCAGGAAAGTGTCCTGCGTCACGTCCTCAGCGTCGGCCGGGTTGGCCAGGATTCGAAGGCTCGCGTTGTACACGTCCATCTGGTATTGCTCGATCAGGTACGCCGCCCCGCTGCGGTCCCCGGCCAGGACCAGCGCGACCGCCTCAGCGTCGTCCACGTATTCACCTCACGTACGTTCAACGCGCGCCCCGTGTTACGCGGACATCCTGGCCAGCACATCGATGCAACGTGACCTCCCCCAGTGCCCCTCGCGCGTGGCGATAAGCCGGCTCAATCCGTGTATCGATGGATGATGTCGTCCTCGCGCCGCTTCTCCCGCTGGTAGAGCGGGCAGTCCTCGAAGTTGCGGACGCAGATCGGCGGCGACTCGCGCAACGCGATCTTACGTTTGGAGCGGCGGTCGACGTGGCAGTCGAAGTGGTAGATCCGAACCGGGCCGCTGCGCTCCTTGTAGAGCTGCTCGAGGTAGGGACAACGAGCCACTGACAGTGGAAGCTTACGATGTGCGGTCGATGCTCGACTTCGCCAGGACGGCGGAGGCGATCGCGGCTACCTCGTCCACGCTTGAGAAGGCCCGCGTGCTCGCCGCCTACCTTCGCTCGCTACCGCCTGATGACCTGCGCCGAGCCGCGATCTACATGAGCGGACAGCCCTACGGCCGGGCTGAACGGCGCACGCTCAACCTGGGCTGGGCGACCATCAGCCGCGTTGTCGAACGCCTGTCGGGACGCGAGCCCGAGGCGCTCCGTGCACTGTTCCTCAAGCACTCCGACCTGGGCGACTGGGCGTTCGAGGCACTCGATGGGCGGTCGCACTCCGACGCCGTCGTCTCGCTTGGTGACGTCTCGGCAGTGCTGGACGAGATCCGCGTAGCTCGGACGGCCGCGGCCAAGCAGGACCTGCTGGGCCGGCTGCTCGACCGGCTCGACCCTCTGGCCGCCAAGTATGTAGTCAAGGTGCTCGGCTTCGAGCTGCGCATCGGCCTACAGGAGGGCCTGGTCGAAGCTGCGATCGCGCAGGCCTTCGAGGTGCCGCTGGAGACAGTGCGCCGTGTCCACCTGGTGACAGGCGACGTCGGTGAGACGGCCGTCCGCTGCCGCGCGGGCGAACTGTCCGACACGCGGATCGCCCTGTTCCAGCCCCTGCGCTTCATGCTCGCGACGCCGGTGGAGGCGCCCGAGGAGGCCTTCGCACGGATGAGCGCCAGCACGGTCTGGACAGAGGAGAAGTACGACGGCGTCCGCTGCCAGCTCCACCGCGCCGCGGGCCGCTGCGAGCTCTTCAGCCGGGAGCTCAAGGAAACGGCAATGGCCTTCCCCGAGATAGTCGAGGCCGGGCTGACGCTGGAGCACAGCCTCATCCTTGACGGCGAAGTGCTGGCTCACCGCGGCGACCAGGTGCTGCCCTTCTTCGACCTGCAGCGGCGGCTGGGCCGCAAGGAGGTGTCCGACGCGCTCCGCCGGGAGGTCCCGCTTGTCTTCGTCGCGTTCGACCTGCTGTACCTGGACGGGGAGGTGATCATGGACCAGGGTCTGGCCGAGCGGCGCCGCCGCATGGAGGGGCTTGAACTGGGCTGGCCGTTCCTGCTGGCACGCCTCGAGACGGCCAGCGATCCGGCCGACCTCGACCGCATATTCAAGGAGGCTCGAGAGCGCGGCAACGAGGGGCTGATGGTGAAGGATCCCGCCAGCAGCTACGCGCCTGGCAGGAGGGGAATGGCGTGGCTGAAGCTCAAGCGCCCTCTTGCGACCCTGGACGTCGTCGTCACGGCGGTGGAGTGGGGCCACGGGAAAAGACGCGGAGTGCTGTCCGACTACACGTTTGCGGTGCGTGACGAGGCCTCCGGCAAGCTGCTCAACGTGGGCAAGGCGTACAGCGGGCTCACCGACGCCGAGATCGCTGAGATGACCGAGTTCTTCCTCGCAAACACCGTGGCCGATTACGGCCGGGCACGGTTGGTCGAGCCGAACACTGTGATCGAGGTGGCGTTCGACGCCATTCAGCGCTCGGCCCGTCACCGAAGCGGCTTTGCGCTCCGCTTCCCACGGATCGTCCGGCTGCGCCCAGACAAGCCGGTGACTGAGATCGATACCCTGGCCCGAGTGGACGAGCTATATCGGCGCTTCTCTGGCCGCACGGTGCCGCTGGCCGAGGTGGCGGATGTCGAGGCACCGCGTTGAAGCTCACGTTCATGGGCACGGCTGGCGCCCGCTTCATGGTGGCCAAGCAGCTGGCAGCATCGGGCGGCCTGTACCTTGAGCAGGACGGAACACGGATTGCGATGGATCCTGGCCCGGGAGCCGTGGTCCAGTACGCAAAGCGGAAGGTGGACCTGGCGAGGTTGAACGGCATCCTGGTCAGCCATCGCCACCTGGACCACTGCAGTGACGTCAACGTGGTGATCGAGGCGATGACCGAAGGCGGGTTCAGGCGCCGCGGCACTCTGTTCTGTCCTGGCGACGCGCTGGACGAGGACCCGGTGGTGCTGCATTACCTGCGCGACTTTCCGGAGAGTGTCGTCCGCCTGGAGGCGCAGTGCGAATACAGGCTGGGCGAGATCAAATTCACGACCACGAGGCGGCACATCCACGGCGTGGAGACGTACGGCTTTCGTTTCGGAGACGTGGGCGACGGCCGGCTGCCGCGGCTGGGCTGGGTGACCGACTCGCAGTACTACGACAGCATCGCAGAAGACCACTGCGCCGAGGTCATGGTCATCCACACAGTGCTGGCACACAGCCGCCCCGACCTGCCTCACCTGGGCCTCGACGACGCCGAGCGCATCATCGGCATGGCGCGACCCCGGCTGGCAGTGATCACGCACTTCGGTATGAACGTCTGGCGCGCTCACCCATGGGAGGTTGCGGCCGGGATGAGCCAGCGCACCGGCGTTGAGGTCAAGGCCGCGCGGGACGGAATGTCGCTCGAGCTTTGAGCCTGTGGCGGCTTCGTGTTCGGTATCTTGGCTCTGTGCCGCGGCCCAGCCCCGTTCGCGACGCCATCCAGGATCGTCTGGCGAACGCGCCACGTCATGGCTGGGCGATAGACGAGATGCAGGTGGAGCTGAACGGCTCAGGCGTCCCTGCCGACTACTCGACGGTTTTCCGGGCGCTGCTCTGGCTGGCGGATAAGGGGATCGCCCAGAGGGTCGACCTCGGCGACGGCAAGGCGCGCTACGAGCTCACGACTCCCCACCACGAGCACGTGCAGTGCGAGCGGTGCGGCAAGGTTGCTGAGGTGCCCGGATGTCTGGTCGACCAGTCGACAACACAGATCGAGGCGGCGACCGGATACAGCCTCACCAGCCACCGACTGCTGCTCTCAGGCCTCTGTCCGACCTGCCGGGCCGCGTAAGCGCGCATCTCCGAGCAAGCCACATGCGCATGTTGTTTGCTCTTACTGCTACCATTCAGCACGATGGAGTTGCGCAATCGACTTGCGTTTTATTGGTGCCCGCGCTTCGTCACCTTCCTCGTCGCAGCCCTGATGGCCTGCGGTGGCACGTCCGGCCGCCAGGCGAGCGGTTCGATCCAGCCGCTGTACCCCTACGATCCCACCGCCGTTACCGTGACCGGCGCCGAAAACTTCTACGCCGACCTGCTGCATCAGATCGGCGGGTCCAACCTGAAGGTCTACTCCTTCATCAGTGACCCCACTGCGGATCCGCACCTCTACGAGAGCAATGCCGGCGACGCCAGGGCGGTGGCCGACTCCAGGCTGGTGATCGAGAATGGCCTTGGCTACGACGGCTTCATGGACAAGCTGCTCCACGCCTCACCAGATCCGAACCGGGTCGTCATCAACGTGCAGAAGCTCATCGGTGCCCCGGACGGAGCCAACGTCCACATCTGGTACGACCCCACGGTCATGCCACGAGTTGCCCGAGCCGTCGCCGCGGCGCTCGTGGCGCTCGACCCTGCGCACGCCTCGGCTTACACCTCCAACCTCGCCACCTTCCTGGGGTCACTGAAGGCCATGAACGACGAGGTCGGCTCGCTCAGCCGGCGCTACGCGGGTGTCCCGGTCGCATTCACCGAGCCGGTCTTCGGGTATATGGCCGACGCGATCGGCCTAAGCGTAAAGTCGCCACCTGAGTTCATGAGGGCGGTGGAGGAGGGCAACGATCCGCCATCGGCGGCGATGGCCGCAGAACAGGACCTGATCAGCAAGCACCAGGTCAAGGTCCTCCTCTACAACAACCAGACGGTCACCAAGGTGACCAGCCGCATCAAGGACCTGGCGACCAGGAACGGCATACCCATCGTGGGCGTTTCAGAGACGGCACCCCCGGGCAAGACGTTCCAGGACTGGCAACTCTCGCAGCTCAAGGATCTGGAGCGTGCTCTCAGCAGGTAGCAGCAGCGCCGCCGTCGAGACCACGGCTGTCCGGCTGGACCGATCCACTCTTGTCGTGGGCGGGAGGACGATCTGGCGCGAGCTCTGCCTGGAAATCGGCGCCGGGGAGTTCCTGACGGTCATCGGCCCAAACGGGGCCGGCAAGACCTCGCTCCTTAAGGTTCTGCTTGGGCTCCTGCCCGCGAGCGGGGAGATCGAAGTGCTGGGCCGGCCCCCAGGCAGGGGGAACCCGAGGATCGGCTACGTACCGCAGCAGAAGGCGATCGATCCCGACCTGCCACTTCGTGGTCGCGACCTCGTGAGGATGGGCCTCGACGGCGCTCGCTGGGGCCCCGGTCTCGGCTCGGGCCGGATCGCGAGACGGGTCGCCGGGGCGCTGGGCTCGGTCGGGGCGGCCGCATACGCCGATGCCCCCGTCGGCCGGCTCTCCGGCGGCGAGCAGCAGCGGCTGCGGATCGCGCAGGCTCTCATCGGCGACCCAAGGCTGCTGCTTCTCGACGAGCCGCTTCTCAGCCTGGACCTCCACAACCAGCGTGAGATCTGCACCATGATCGCCGGGTGGCAGCGTGAGCAGGGCGGCACAGTGATCTTCGTCACCCACGACGTCAACCCCGTGCTGAACATGACCGACCGGGTGATGGCCTTGGTCGGCGGCCGGTGGGCGGCCGGACGGACGGACGAGATCCTGACGACGAATGTCATGAGCAACCTGTATGGGTCGCCTGTCGAAGTCGTCAGGGTCGGAGGCCGCGTGGCGGTGCTGGCGGAGACCGGTGATCCATTCGGCAGCCACCACGATCTCAACGCGCTTCAGGTGCAAGCTGGCGCATGATGGCACTTCTCCGTTACGAGTTCGTCCAGAATGCGCTTCTCTCGGGTGCCCTCATCGCGGTCGTCGCCGGCTTCGTCGGCCCATTCGTCGTCTCCCGAAACATGTCCTTCGCGGTGCATGGCATCGCCGAGGTCGGCTTCACCGGCGCTGCGGGCGGTGTGCTGCTCGGCATCGATCCCGTCATCGGGCTCCTCGTCGGCGCCGTGCTCGCGGCGGTGGGGATCGGCACTCTCGGCGTGCGGCTGCGTGACCGGGACGTCGCCATCGGTTCCATCCTTGCTTTCGGACTTGGCCTGGGGGTCCTGTTTCTGACCCTCTACACGCGATACGCGACGGAAGCGTTCACGATCCTGTTCGGCACGATCACAGGCGTGAGCCGCGGGGACGTGATCCTGCTCAGCCTGCTGGGCGTTCTGACCCTGGCTGCACTGGCGGCGATCAGCCGCCCGCTCATGTTCGCGAGCGTAGATCCCGAGGTGGCCGAGGCCAGAGGGGTCCCGGTCCGGGCGCTGTCAATCGCCTTCCTGCTGATCCTGGCGGTGGCGGTGGCCGAGGCCGTCCAGGTCGTCGGGGTGCTCCTCGTGCTGACGTTGCTCATCACTCCTGCCGCCTCCGCTCAGAAGCTCGCGGTCCGACCCGCAACCGCCAGCCTGCTGAGCGTTGCCATCGCCGGGACGGTCACGATGGCGGGCATCGTCATCTCGCTTGTCACCCCGTACCCGGCCAGCTTCTACGTGTCAGCTCTCAGCTTCGGGAGCTACCTCGGGGCCCGGCTGGTCGGCCCGCGGCTCGCGGTGCGCCGGTACCGACTGGTGGCATGATGCCCCTATGGAGGGAGAGCGCGATGTTGTCGAGAGCGTGCGGCTGGATGACGCCTGGAAGCTGGTGGAGGAGTTCGCCGGCCTGGTCCGCGACTCCGGAAGCGAAGACGAACTCCGGGCTCTCGAGCGGATCACCACGCGCCTGGACGCGTGGCAGATTCCCTACCAGGTTCATCGTCCCGAGCTTCTCATCAGCCTTCCACGCCGTGCCGGCCTGACCGTCGACGGCCGCACTTACAGGGCAAAGACGCCGAGCATGGCCCGCTCGACGCGAGCGGGCGGCGAGACCGCGCCAGTCATCTACCAGGCGAGCGAGTTCGCGCGCTCGGTTCACGACATATTTGCCGGCGCAGCGACCGGTGGGGACGTCGCCGGCTCCTTCGTGCTGACCGAGGGGCTGCCTATGCCGGGCAAGGTCGCCGACCTCGAGGCCCGCGGCGCCGCCGGCGTGATCTGCATCTCACCTGGCGAGCGCATCCATGAAGGAATCTGCACGACCGTCTGGGGCTCGCCCGACCTGACGAGCTTCGAGCGGAGGCCGAAGATCCCCGTGGTGTCGGTCTCGAACTCGGACGGTGCGGACCTCATCCGCCGCGTCCAGGCCGGCGGCGCGGCGGCCACCATCGTCGCCGAGCATGACGAGAGCTGGCGTCCGATCCCGGTGACCGTCGCCGAGATCAGGGGCGCAGTTGAGCCAGAGCGGTTCGTCCTGGTCCACGGGCACATCGACTCCTGGCACGCCGGCATAGGCGACAATGCCACCGGCGACGCGGCGCTGCTCGAGGTTGCACGCGTCCTCGGACAGCACCGGCGTCTTCTGGATCGCAGTGTCCGCATCGCCTGGTGGTCGGGCCACTCCCACGGCCGCTACGCGGGCTCGACCTGGTACGCCGAGGCCTTTGCCAACGACCTGCTGCGCAACTGCATCTGTCACGTGAACTGCGACTCGCCTGGCTGCCGCGACGCGACGGTTTACGAGGACGTCTACTGGATGGCCGAGGTCGAAGATTTTGCGAGGCAGGCGGCGATGGACTTCACCGGTCTCGCCGCCGAGGGGCGCCAGCCGCTGCGCGCCGGCGACATCTCATTCACCAACCTCGGCATCTCGACGTTCTTCATGCTCAGCTCGACCATGCCCGCAGGACTGCGAGAGGCTAAAGGCCTCTATCCAGTTGGCGGCTGTGGCGGCAACATCGAGTGGCACACCGAAGCGGACACGATCGAGGTTGCGGACCGGGAAAACCTGCTCCGTGACATCCGGCTGTACGCGGGAGCTGTGTTCCGGGCGGCCCAACTTCCCGTCCACCCGCTGGACTTCCGTCGAACACTCGATCAGCTCAGCCACGCCATGGCCGGGTACCGACCGTCACTGGACTCGCTGGTCGACCTGGACCCGATCACGACCCTGGCCGCCCAGGTTCGGGAGTCGCTCGAGCCGTTCTACGCCGCGGCAGGTGAAAGCGACTCGATCGCGGACGCAAGGCGGTACAACGACGCGCTGCTGAGGATCGGACGCGAGCTGGTCCCGATCCTCTACACGCGTGCCGGTCGCTTTCGTCAGGACCCGGCCCTGGACCAGCCACTGCTGCCTGACGTGGCGGCTGCAGCTGCTGCACGTGCCAGTGTCCCTGACGGCCTGGCACGCGCCGAGCTGCGCAGAGCCCTGAACCGGATCGAGAACGCGCTGCTGGAGACCGCGGACGCGATCGGGCGGTGCGTGCCGGCGGCACCGTCCGCGTTGGTGTAACGCTGATTGGAATGACCTAGCACAGCGTGTCCTCAGAGCTCGCGCTCGCTCTGGCCGGCGCTGCATCGCTGCTGGCCTGGCTGGTCATCGCCGTGAGGCCCGCTCGCTCGTGGGACTTGCAGCCGACCGCGGAGGACGAGCCACCGCCGCCTGAGCCCGTGGCCTGGCCGAGGGTCTGCGTGCTCGTTCCCGCCCACAACGAGCAGGAATACGTGCCGCACACCCTGCCTCACCTCCTGGCCCAGGATTATCCCGGCGAGTGGGAGGTCGTGCTCGTTGACGACCGCTCCGACGACGAGACCGCGAATGTCGCCCGCACGCTGGGCGGCGAGCAGGTCACAGTCATCCGAGGGAAGCCTTTGCGGCGCGGCTGGGCAGGTAAGGTCTGGGCCCTGGCGCAGGGTGCCCAGCTCGCAGGCACCGCGAAATACCTGCTGCTCACGGACGCCGACATTAGCCACGCTCCTGGCTCGCTCCGACGGCTGGTCGCCGAGAGTGAGGCGGCTGGTCTGGCGCTCAACAGCCGGATGGCCCGGCTGCGAACCTCATCAGCGGCCGAGCGTCTTCTGATCCCCCCATTCCTCTTCTTCTTCAATCTGCTCTACCCGATGCGCCGGGTGAACGGCCCCGGCCGAATGGCGGCGGCAGCCGGCGGCTGCGTGCTGCTCGGCACAGCGGCCCTGGAGGGGATCGGTGGGTTCAGCGCGATTGCCGGTGAGGTGATCGACGACGTCAACCTTGCTCTCGCGGTGAAGAAGGTCGGCGGGCCCATACGGTTGTCGGTGAGCCGCATCGACGTCATCAGCGTGCGCGAGTACGGAACAATCGGGCCGATCTGGCGCATGGTTCGACGCAGCGCGTTCGACCAGCTTGGCTACTCATGGCTCTTGCTCGCGGGCACGGTCGCCGGGCTCGTGCTCCTCTTCCTGGTCCCACCCAGCGTGCTGGCGATTGCGGTCGCCGGGGTCGTGGCCGGGGGCTGGCGCGTCCCCCTCGCCGCGATCGGGGCAGCCGGGTGGGCGGTGATGACGCTCGTCTTCCTACCCACCGTTAACCTGTTGGGGGTGCGTGCCCTCTGGGCCCTCAGCCTCCCGCTGGGAGGGCTGCTCTATGGGGCCATGGCCGTGGACTCCGCGATCCGCCACACAGCGGGCAGACCGGCCCGCTGGTAGCATTTCCCGGCCAGCGGGGCAGCCAGTGAGCGACGTCGTCGGTTGCGGGATCGACTACGGGAGCAGCAACAGCGCCATAGCGCTGGCGTACACCGACCGGGTGGAGGTCATCGGCGAGGCCGACGAGGACGTACTCGCGCCTTCCGCTCTGTACCTGCATCGCGACGGGCGCAGGGTGGCAGGCACGACCGCTGCTGAGCTCTTCTTCCGCACCGGCCACGAGCGGACGTTCTGCGCCAACTGCAGCCTGGCCCGCTACGGCGTCTCGGACTGCCGGCAGTTCCGGCGCGCCGGCAGCTGCAACGACTCGCGTCTGCTGTGGGGGGTGAAGCGTGACCTGGCGAACCTCGGCTTCGCGGGGACCAACTCCTGGGCGACGGACTTCCCGGTCACCGAGCTGGTGGTCGTCACGCTGGCGCTGCTGAAACGGCGTGCTGAGCGCGTCGCGCGAACCGAGCTCCACCGGGCCGTGATCGGCCACCCGGTTGTATTCGCGGGCGCGGCGGGGGACCCGGCCTCCAGGGCCAACGTGACGGCCCGTGCCCGCTTGCGGGACGCTGCCCAGCTGGTCGGATTCACCGAAGTCGCGCTCTACCCAGAGCCTGCGGCGGCGGGGCTCGCGGACGACACGCGCCACGGCTCGGTGCTGCTGTGCGACTTCGGCGCCGGCACCTACGACGTCGCCGTGCTCCGCCGGCGGGGCGGCGAGCTCAGCGTCGAAGCCCTCTCGGGCGTAGACATCGGCGGCTCGCGCTTCGACGAGGTCCTCTTCGAGACCGTGGTCGGTCCCGCGCTGGGGCTGACAGGACTCCCCAGCTGGCTCTTCAATGAAATGAAGTCACTGTCGGGTGTGATGCTGCTGATGGCCGACCCCGATCTGCACTCGCTGCTGGAGCGGTTGGGCGGCCACGCCTCCCGGGTGGTGGCCGCCATCCTCTACGGCGGTCACGCCTACCGCTTGTACAAGGCCATCGAGGCCGCAAAGATCGAGCTCTCCAGGCGTGATGCGACCGAGCTGTCGTCTGAGGTGCCAGGCGTAGAGCTGCGTGCGAACGTAAGCAGGGCCCAGTTCGAAACGTCGATCGGTCCGGAGCTCCAGGAGCTGGCGGCAGTCAGCCGGCGGGCGCTCGACGCGGCGGGGCTGCAGCCGGCCGACGTGGATGTTGTGGCGGTCACCGGCGGTTCGTCGCAGGTGCCGGCCTTCCAGCGCATGCTGAGCGCGCTCTGCCCACGTGCCGAGCTGCGGCGTGAGGCGGCTTTCACGACGGTGGTCCGCGGTCTGGGTGCGCGGGCTCGCGAACTCTGGGCCTAGGCTAGCTTCTCCCACGAAAGCCTCGCCGAATAAGGTCCCATTTCCGGCACTGGGACCTATCCTGAGCACCCGAGAGGTCGCTTCGCCGGAAATAGTGCGTATCGCGGCCCTCGTAAGTTCCAGTTAGCGGTCTGTGGTGGCCCAGTTGCGGCCAAATGCCGCAAAACCGGGCCAGGTCACCCCTCAGTGAGCTCTCACCCAGCGCTTCAAGTGACCCGAGACGCTTCGTACGGAGGCCCGGCTGTCCACGGACCGGCAAATGCATGCTGCCATCGTTCTCCGTCGCGGACCATCTCAAGGGACCAGTCCAGGTCTGACGACCATGCCATTGCGACCTTCCGCTGCTCGTCCTCACTGTCGCGGAGCGCGAGGTGTCGCGTGAAAGCAAGCACCGTGCGGGCGATCGCGAAAGGCAGGGCGGCCCGCTCGGCCGAGCTCAGGGGTTGTTCCAGCGCGCTGTCGTACGCCCGCACCAGGGAGCGGAGCGCGGCAACCCGCTCCGAGGCTCCGTGGTCGGGACCGAGCGTTGAGTTGACGTAGTAGAGCGTGAGCGCCAGATCGTCGATCCTTGGACGCTCTTCCATGAAGTCGAGGTCGAGAACGGCGACGATCTCCAGGTCGCGAAATCGCACGTTGTTGTCCCAGAAATCTCCGTGGACCAGCTGCCTCGGAAGGGCTCCGACATACGGCCGTTCGGCCAGCTGCAGCTTGCGCGCCAGCTGTTCCGACAGAGTTGCGATCCGTTCCTCTTCAGGCGACACTGCCCACCCACGGATCGCCGCCGCTGCGCGACTGGTGGAGTCGAGCGCGAGCCGGGCTTCGACGTGATTGGCGCTGGGGGCCTGCCTGGCGGCGGGGCCGGCATCGATTCTGCTGAGTTCGTCATGGATCCGGGCCAGCATCGGCATGCTCGCAAGGAGGCGGTCCCCCATCTCCATGTCCTCGCCCCACACGTATTTCTCGACCTCGAGGAGATGGTGGCCGTCGAGTTCCAACCAGCCCTGCTGATCGCGGGTCTGAATCGGTTCCAGGAATGGCAGCCCCGCCCGGACGAGCCGCGATCGGACGGCCTGGACAACGGTCAGTCGAGGGCCTGAGACCCAGGAGCGGTGGACACGCAACACATACCCACCCGAATCGCCCGGTAGATGCACATTGAGATTGGAGGAGCCTCCGAGGTCGACCGGCTCTCCCTGCCAGGAGAGCTGATAGCGATCCTGCACGGCCGTCAGGATGCCTTGTGTCAAACGGGGCCTCGGCCACCTCCTGGGGGACGCGGCCCAGGGGGAGGGCGTCGCTGGGCGCGGCAGGTCGGGAGTTCCGCCGGCGGGCACCACTGGCAGAGGCCCCTTACCCTCGCTGCCACGACGGTCGACGCTCGCCTCGGAACCAGCCAGTGAGGAATGTCGGGGTCGGATGGTGCACGGCGTGGATGGCGTCGACGACCGCCTGGCGGTCGTAGTCGACCCGGCGGAGATGCACGGACCATCCTGAGGGGCCGGCTTCGACCAGCGCATAGCTTGCTCGAAGGTCGGGCGCCCACGGATTGCTCACACTGCCAACGTTGACGATGCGTACTGTGCCGGCGGTCCGATCGAGCGGCCAGTGTGTATGGCCGACGAGCACCAGGTCCGAAGCACTGTCAGCGACAAGCTGGAGAAGCTCGGTGTCGCTCTGCTCCGGGTTCACACCCGGACCATCGTCCGTGCCTGGTGCGGCGTGCACCGCGAGCAGACGGGAGCCGTCCGGTAGGGCGCGCCGCTGTTCCAGGGGCAGGGCCCCCAGCCAGTCGAACCAGCCGCCCGCAGTGATGTAGCCCCGTGTCCAGGAAAATGAGTTGGCCATCTCGATCACGGCCGCCGGATCCGCTATGGCCGGTCTGTCTCCGGTAACGACGTAGCGGTCGGTATTGCCACGAGTGAAGCCCACGCTCGGTAGCAAGGTCAGCCGTTGAAGCACTGTGATCGGGTCATAACCAAGGGCCACGAGGTCGCCGAGCACAAGGTATTCATCGACGCCGCCCTGCGCAGCGACGTCGGCAAGTACGGCGTCGAGGGCGATCGGGTTCGCGTGGATGTCGGAGAGCACGGCCAGGCGCATGGCTCAAGCATG
>DATFWQ010000164.1:0-11673 GCA_035259145.1 Candidatus Dormiibacterota bacterium
ACGGATGCCGGCGCCAGCTCGGTCAGCGAGACGGCCACGAAGCGCAGCGGACGCCGCTCTTGCATCCGCTCCCAGAGCTGCCTCGCCACGTCGTAGAGGTCCTGCGTGGCGAAGGTCGGCTCGTGCTGTCTGTGTGCGTGGCGCTCGTCCCCCTCCTCGGTGCGGACCCGGACCTCCGTCCGCCTGGCCATCAGTTCGTCCTGCCGGAGCCGGCGACCGAGCCTGTCGCAGAGACCGGCCGGCCGCGGAGTTCGGGTCGGTACAGCTGCTCGATCGAGGCGAAGGCCGAATTCAGGTCGAGGAACAGGACCGACGGGGTGGCCGTGTTGAGACCCAGGCGTTCGGAGTTCACGCGGCCGGCAGGAGGCTCAGCCGCCGGACGTGCAAACGCATGTTCGAAATCATAGCGCCCGTGGCTCGAGCGTCATCCGGCCTCTCGCAGCAGAAACCCCAGGAATCCTGCGTATCCCAGCATGATGGCGACACCGCCAAGCCGGGTCAGGCCACCCTGGACGCTGGTTATGACCACGGCGGCGAGGCTGAGAACCAGCAACCAGGGGAGCGAGCTCCAGACGCTGGGCATGGTCACACCCAGCCCCAGCACGAGCGCCGGCAGACCGAGACCTGCGGCGAGGTTCAGCGTGTTGCTGTTGAAGGCCTCGCTGACGACGGTGGCGCCCTGGCCGTGCTGAGCCAGACGGACCGCGGCGTAGAGGTTCGGCAGGCCGGTGATGCCGGCCAGGGCAACCGTGCCCACGACGGTCTCCGGGATGTGCCAGCGCCGGCCTAGCAGCACGGCGGTAGTGACCATCACGACGCTCCCCGCCACGATGACCCCGATTGCCGGCACGATGAACCAGACCGGTATCCAGCCCTTGACCGCCCGCATCGGCCTCTCGACCATCTCCTCCGGGTGGATCTGCCCAGACAGCATGGTCAGGCCTCGTGTCGCTGATCGCGGCAGCGGGAGCCGGCGGATCCAGCGCCGCGGCAGGGCCAGGAGGACAACGTATGCGGTGAGGATCAGGCCGAACAGGATCACGGTCGCGTGTGGGGAGATCAGCCCGCCCAGCAGACCCGCCGCAACCAACGTCATGAGCAGGCTCGCCGATCCATCCACCACAGGCACCGCCTTGCGGAAGGGGAGCCGTCCGCTGATGACCCCGGGCAGCCCGAGAAGGGCGGCCAGGTTGAAGAGGTTGGAGCCGATGATGACGCCGATGCCCACGTCAACGGCCCCGGAGAAGACTGCGGCCGTGGCAGAGGCGATCTCGGGCCCGTCCGCCCCGAGGGCGGTCAGCAGACCGAGCAGGCCGGCAGCCAGGCCGAGCTTGAAGCCGAGGCGGCTGAGGCCCCAGACGAGCAGCTCACTGGCCGCGAGGGTCGCGGCCAGCGCCCCAATAAACGCGAGGACCGCGACGTCTGTGGACGTTTGCGTACCTACGCGAAGCCGAGCTCGGTTTGGATGTCGATCGAGCCGCCGATGCTCCTGGCGACCGGGCAGCGGCTGGCGTGAAAGCTATGCGCGCGCTCGGCGGCCTCTCGCTTGTCTTGAGGGCAGCCGGTCAGCTGATATCGAACGCGAATGCGTTTGATCACCAGCACCTTGTCCTCGACTTCCACGTCGCCTTCAGCCTCGCACATGAGCCTGCCGTCGCCGGCGTCGATCCCGCGCGCCTCCAGCGCGCCACCCAGGGTGCCGGTCAGTCAACCGGCAGCGGCTGCCACGACATAATCGAGCGTCGTGGCGTGGTCGGGGTAGAGCCCGGCCGCGGTTCCGTAGTGCTCGCGCACCTCGTCGTGGGTTCCGAAAACGACGGGTTCGGACTCCACCGGCACATAGGCCCGGCGGATCGGGCCTCGATCGCGAACGACCCTGACCTTCGATACGTATTTCGGCTGGTCCACGCCCGGTCAACCTCCTCGGATTTCGCACGCCTTCCCCTGTCGAGCAAGGATCGCAGTCACGAAGGAGTGACAATCCTCTCGTATTGCTTGAAGGGTAAAGGACAGAACATGAGGTTCCGCTCGATGGCGGCCCGGGTAGCGTTCGCCGCCATGCTGGTGTCGGCCCTCGCGGTCGCGGTGGTAGCCGTTGGTGTCCAGGTTGTCGGTGCCGCCACCTTCGACCGCCTGATGGCTGAACACGGGGCGACGGCAGCCGTCTCCCACGCCATGTTCGACGAGTCGATCACGCGAGTTCTGCTCGCCGCCTCGGCGCTCGCGATCGCCGGGTCGCTGGCTCTGGCCATTGTCTTCGGACACGTCATCGAGCGGCCGCTGGACGAACTGGCGCGCGCCGCCCGCAGGATCGCGACAGGAACCTACGACGCCCGCGTGCGGCGACCCGCGGCTCCCGAGCTGGCGTCGGTAGCGGACTCCTTCAACCAGATGGCGGCGAGCCTCGAGGATCAGGAGCGACAGCGCCGCGACTTGATCCTCAACTTCGCGCACGAGCTCCGGACGCCACTCACGAACCTCCACGGCTACCTGGAGGGGCTTCGTGAGGGTGTCGTCGTCCCCGACGCCCAGATCTTCGCTTCCCTGCAAGACGAGGTGGCCCGCCTCAGACGGCTGTCCGACTCGCTCGATGCGCTTGCCGCGGGTGTGGACCCCAAGCAGAGTCCGGAAGAGCTGGACCTGGTGGCGCTGATGAATGCGCTCCTCGACCTGAGCAGACCGCGCTTCAACCGCGGTTCGATCACGCTGCACGTTGAGCTCCCACCCCACCTGCCGGCACGAGCCGACCCCGATTCACTGGCCCAGGTGGTCGGGAACCTGCTGCAGAACGCCGCCCGCTACACGCCACGTGGTGGGACTGTATGGGTGCGGGCCGAGCAGCAGCGAGATTCGACCCTGGTCTCGGTCGCCAACACAGGCCCGGGCATCCCGGCCGGCGACCTGGGTCACGTCTTCGAGCGGTTCTATCGCGTGGAAAAGTCCCGCGATGCCGCCCAGGGCGGCGCCGGCATCGGCCTCGCCCTGGTCAAGGAGCTGGTCGAGGCGGTGGGCGGCCAGGTCGGTGCCGAATCCGCCAGCGGCATCACCCGCTTCTGGTTCCGGCTGCCGGCATAGCCTGGCGCGCGGACGCCCGGAGCATTCGGAACCGCGCCCGAGTCACGCAGTGCGACCGGCGTGCGGATTCCGCGGGGTCTACGAGGGGCGTATCACGAGCCGGCCGATGAGCCTGACCGGCAACCAGCCGGATCGCACGGTCACCCGGCGAGCCAGGTAACCGGCGAACGCCGGGCGCGCCGCGGCCTCAGCGCGCCGCAGCGCGAACCGCAGGTCGTAGATCCAGGCCTGGCCGGCCGGCGCAAGAACGCGGCGCAGCTCGCGCATCGCAGCACGGCCGTCGGGCCAGTGGTGCTGGCTCATCGTCGACACGACCAGGTCGAACGTCCCATCGGGGTAGGGAAGTTCGGCGACGTCTCCGACGACGAAGGTCACACGATCCTCCAGACTGGCGGCCGCGGCGCTCTGCCAGGCGCGCTCGATCATGTCGGCCGACAGGTCGAGTCCGTCGATCCTCAGCCCCGGGAGTGCATCAGCGATCGCAAGTGGGACCCGGCCGGGACCAGTGCCCACGTCTAGCACTCGGTCCCCGTCGGCCAGTCCGACCGCCGCGACGTCGGCCACGACCTGGGCATAGAGGTGGCGGAAGAACCGAGTCGCGATTCGGTCGTAGTGACCGGCCTGGTGGTCGAACAGGCCCAGCAGGCTGGCTCGGGCGTGGTGGATCCTCCGCGGCAGCTCGTTCATGACGGTCTCCTTGTTCGGAATCGTAGTGAGGTCAGGGCGACCACCTCAGGATCAGGGCGCGCACGGCGGCCCTCAGCACTTTCGGCGCGGCAGACGGCGCCAGCCGGCCTGCACGCACCTCCTGGCCGGCGGCATGGATCAGAGCGAAGCAGCTGGCGACGAGCCATTCCGTCGGGAGATCCGTACGGAACTCCCCCTGCTCGCGACCGCGGTCGATCAGGCCCAGGACACGGGCGATGGCGGTCACAAGGAGCCTGTGGCCGGGTTCCCAGCTGAGCTGCTCGGCGGTGGCCTGAGCGATGGCGTCATAGCGGCCCAGCGCACGCCAGCCCACGTCCAGTGCGCGATCTAGAGCATCGGAGGCCGAGCCCTCGTCGAGCCCGGCGGCGTCGAGCGCCGCACTGGTCGTCAACGTGGCACGCTCCGCGACCGCTTCGAGCAGGTGCTCCCTGGTCGGAAAGTGGTCAACCCTGGTGCCACTGAGCCGCCATTCGGAAGGAACACGAGCGCCCACCACCCGGTTGTCGGATGCCAGGAGGAAGCGACATGGAGAAAGCAGCGGAGTTCGAGCTCCCCGACCACACCGGACGGTCCTGGGTCCTCGGTGAGCGGTTGGCCCAAGGCCCCGTCCTCCTCGTGTTCTACCGGGGCGACTGGTGACCCTACTGCAACGGGCAGTTGGCTTCGTACGCACGAAACTGGGATAGCTTCGAACGGGCAGGTCTGCAGGTGGCTGCGATCTGCGTGGACACAGTCGAGCAGAATCTGGCCATGGTGAACAAGCTGCTCCTGCCCTTCCCGGTGCTGAGCGACCCCGACGCACAGGTGATCGAGCCATGGGGCGTGCTGAACGCAGCCGAGAGAGGCATCGCCAAGCCGGCCTTGTTCCTGGTTCTGCCGGACTGGTCGGTGCCCTTCTCGTACGTGGGGGAGGACTTCACCGACCGGCCGACCGACGAAGAGCTGTTCGCCGTCGCCG
This sequence comes from Candidatus Dormiibacterota bacterium, assembly GCA_035259145.1. Taxonomy (GTDB): domain Bacteria; phylum Chloroflexota; class Dormibacteria; order Dormibacterales; family Dormibacteraceae; genus CF-161. The sequence continues at coordinate 4,742 of DATFWQ010000164.1, forward strand.
GCGCCAGCGCCGCAGAGAGCGGCGGCGGGAGGCAGTGAATGGCGCGCGGTGACCCTCCGTTCCCGCTGGAGCACCTGGTGCCGTACTTTCGCGGCGGCCGCTTTGCGATGGTATCCGTCAAAGGCCGGAGGTACGGTCTGCCACAGCTCGATCGTCAGGTCGACCGGTACATCGCGATGGCCGACCGCTACATGGCAGCTGCAGTGGCGACCTACCGCCTGCATCGCCAGCGCGAGGCCCAGCAGAAGTAGCCGGCCATCTGGCGCCGGCATGGGGTTAAACGCGGCTCAGCCTGTCTGAGTACCGGCGTCGATTCGCGCATACACGGCCCTGTCCAGTGCGAAATCGCGCATTTGTACAGATGTGCACTTCCTTGCAGCCTGGAACTCCGCAACCGTACGAATGCGGATCTCCCGACGACTGGGAACTCCGCAGCCGTACAGATGCGGACCTCCCGAGGACGGGGAACGCCGCCGATGTACGAATGCGTCGTTTCCCGCTGGTCGGGTCAGCTCGCCGCCTCGGCGGCCGGCTGTCGCGCGGTGATCTGAAAGACTCCGCCCAGATGGAAGCGCCGGCGAGCGATCACGTAGGAGCTCAGCCCGAGGGCGATGGCCATTCCTGTCATCAGAAACCTCTGGATCAGCGCGGCCGCGACGGCCGCTCCCCCATCCACCCCGAAGACGATCAGCAGACCCGCGACGCTGGCTTCGTTGGCACCGACCCCACCCGGGATCAAGCTGACGGCGCCGCCGATTGACGACAGCGCGAGGACAAAGGCGGCCTTCGGCCAGTCAAGACTGTCCGGCGACAAGCCCTGGACGACCACCCAGAAGACCGTGATGGAGACCAGCGCCCGTCCCAGATCCAGCACCGACAATCCCATCGCGTCCGGTTTGTGGAGCAGATCCGCGGTCTCGCTCTGGAGCTCGTCGATCGCCGGCAGCAATCGATTCAGCAGCGGGACGTGAGCAACCAGCTTATGCACCTCGCAGAACACGCGAGACACCGTCAGGATGATCAGGATCGCAGCCATGCCGAGCAGCGTGATGACCACCACCGCCATCCCGAGGCGCAACGTGAGGACCACGGGAAGTGCGCAGAGGATCAGCATGAACGTGTAGGTCAGCTCCTGGACGGTGACGGTGGCGGCGACGGTTCCGAAGTCCCGCCCGCTGGCCTCAGAGGCGAACGCCGCGCGGGTCAAGTCGCCCAGCGGAACCAGGGCGGTGATCGTCTGCCCGGCAGCATTGAGAAGAATGCTCTCGCTCATGCGCAGCCGCGCTCCGGCGTCGCTGAGCAGGTAGTGCCAGCGCAGGCCCTGAAGTCCGTAGATCACGAGATACAGGACGATCACCAGCGGGATCAGCGCCAGCTGAAACCTGGTCAGGGCTCGCCCCACGTGAGCCGGGTTCAGGCCCAGCACCAGGGCACTGATCGCGGCCAGGCCCAGCGCCGCCGGCCCGACCCGCTGGAGCCACTGCCGCAGCGTGTGTTTCCTCGGCACGGATCGCTGCGCCGATAGCTGCTGCTCGATGCTCTTCATCTGCCAAGCCTCTACAGGCCAGCGTACGGCGCCGGGCGCGAGGGCGACGTGCTTCAGACGTGGTCGAGCGGAGTGTGGGGCGGCGGGGATCAGATCCTCCGGGACTCGCCTGGCAGATGGCTCACTCTTTTGATGCCGGTGCCAAGCGCGCTGAGGCTCTGCGCGTCACGAATGACGATCCTTGTGAAGTCTCCAGTATCAACCCCAGGTACAGCTCGACGTAGCGGGGCCATCTCACGATCTCCCGCCCTGAGATCACAATCGAGAACATGCGAGAGCTGGCCCTTGGGGCGTGACCAGGCTGGGACGCCGCCGGAGCGCCAGCCGCGTCGGAGACACCATCACCTGGGGGTAATGCCAGGCGAGATCGTCCGCGGGGACAAACCGGGGGACGCATACCTCCGCATCCGCCGTGAGAATCTGGGTGCCTTCCGACGCACCGGCCGTGGCTACCTCGTCGCCACCCCGGCCGCCAGCGCCCCTCAGTCCGCCGTTGCTAAAGGGGCACGTCAGGCTCGCGACCTGCTGATCGGGCGCCCGCTCGAATCCGAAGCGATCGAGTCCGAGCGCCTGTCTGTTTTCAAGGCCCTTCCAATCCTCTCGTCCGACGCTCTCTCGTCTGTGGCTTACGGACCCGAGGCAGCCCTGGCGGTGCTGGCGGCCGCCGGCGCGGGCGCCCTCTTCTGGAACGTTCCGATCTCGATCGCAGTCGCGCTGTTGATGCTGATCGTGACCATCTCCTACCAGCAGGTGATCCGCGGCTACCAGGGTGGCGGAGGGTCATACGCGGTAGCCAGAGCGAACCTGGGAGTCATCGTGGGCCTGGTGGCGGCTGCCGCCCTGCTGGTCGATTACGTGCTGACGGTGTCGGTCAGCGTCTCGTCGGGGGTGGATGCACTCCTGTCCGCCTTCCGCGAGCTCCTTCCCTTCCGGGCGGAGCTGGCGATCGTGCTCGTCTGCGTCCTCCTGGTCGGCAACCTGCGCGGCGTGCGGGAGGCCGGGGTCCTTTTCGCCGTCCCGACTTACCTGTTCATCGTCGCGATCATGTTGCTGGTCGGGGCCGGGCTGATCAAGGCGGCTCTGGGAGGCGCGCCCCATCCAGGCCAGTACCCGCCACTCCCGGCCCGCGAAGCGCTCACCCCGCTTCTCGTGCTGGCGGCATTCGCGTCGGGCTGCTCGTCGATGACCGGCGTTGAGGCGGTGTCCAACGCGGTACCGAGCTTCCAGGAACCACGGGCTGCGAACGCGGTACGGACTCTCGGCATGCTGGGCGGGCTGCTTATCCTGCTCTTTGTCGGAGTCGAGGTCCTCGACGTCCTGTACGCGGTCGCCCCGCACCCCTATGGGAACCCTACCGTTCTCTCGGAAATTGCCGCGGCCGTGTTCACCGGTTCCGCTCGCTGGCTCTACTACGCGATTCAGCTCTCCACCACCCTGGTCCTGATGCTCGCCGCCAACACCAGCTTCAACGGCTTCCCACGGCTCTGCGCGATTCTTGCCCGCGACGATTTCCTGCCCCACCGCCTGGGTCACCTGGGAAGCCGGCTCGTGTACTCGGGCGCAATCTTGTTCCTGGCGGCGGCGGCGACCCTGCTGATGCTCGCATTCGCCGGCAACACCGACGCCTTGATCAACCTGTTCGCGCTCGGCGTGTTCACGGCTTTTTCGCTGGCTCAGACGGCCATGGCGCGCCAGTGGTGGACGCGTCGTGGTCCAGGCTGGCGCCGGGGCCTGATGATCAACGGGATTGGGGCGACGGTCACGACGCTGGTCGACGTCGTGATCATCGTGACCAAGAGCCCACGTGGTGCCTGGGTCGTGGTCGTGCTGATTCCCTTCCTGGTGCTGGGCTTGTGGGCAATCCACCGCCACTACCGGGGGGTACGGTCCCAGGTGGAGAGCGCCGGCATCACGAGCTCCACGCCAAAGCTCGGAGCTGTGGTGGTACCCGTCCTCCGTTGGGACCGCGCGGCTGACGACGCGCTCGGCTACGCCGCCATGCTTCACAGGCCGACGGTGGTGCTGCAGACTGCCCCGGAGCTTCCTCCGAACGCAGTGAATCCAGCGGCCGAAGTCCGTCGACTGCCCAATGCGCGTCCGGTTCGCGAGATTCTGGTCGCGCTCGACGCCATCGGGCACGATTCTCAGGACACCGTCGCCACCGTGGTGCTGCCAGATGTGGCTCAGCCGTTCTGGACGCAGGTCATCTTCCGACCCGATCTCGCGAGGCTCAAGCTGGCGCTGCTGCAGCGGCCAAACGTGGTGGCGGCGAGCTTCCCCGGCTTCGTGTCGAATCATGGCCGGCGAGTGCCCGACCCGGACGCTGCCCACCTGGCTTTCGTGCCGGTTGCAGCGCTCAACGCGCCGACCGTGAACGCCCTCGGATATGCACGAGCTCTGGGAGCCGAAGTCGTCGCCATCCACGTGGTCACAGACGTCGAGGAGGTCGCCAGCGACCAGCTCGATGAGCTTCCGAATGAGTTCAATCAGTGGGCAAGCCGGCTCGACGGCGAGCGACCACACCTCGTCGTCATCGAGTCGCCCTACCGCGCGGTCGTGCCACCACTGGTGAGCTACATCGTGGGCTGGCGGGCCAGGCACCCCGGTCCGATCTGCACCGTCGTGATTCCGGAGCTAGTCGACCGCCGGTTCACCACTCTGTGGCTTCACAACCACCGCGCCTTCGCCTTGAAGGCTGCAATGCTGCGGCAGCCGGGGATCGGAGTGGCCGACGTGACCTTCCACGTCGGCGAACGCACCACGAGGTCTCGATAGGAGGGCACTGAGTGCGAGCGGGCCGGTGCGCCCGCGGCGAGGCACAATGGCCGCATGAACCTGCGCGACTTACAGGCGCCGATCAAGCGGCGCTACGAGGAGGAGCCCGAGGCCGCTCAGATCACGATGACCGTGCGGAGCGCCCCCAGCGACCTGTCCGACCCGCTCCACTGCGCCATCGCGCCGGACGCGGTGCCCGGCCTGACGTGGCGCTCCGGCGCTCACCCGGGTGTGGGAGGCGCGGGCGACGTCGCCTGCTCGGGTGACCTGCTGATGGGCGCGCTGGCCGCCTGCCAAGAGGTGACGCTGCGCATGGTCGCGGCCGCGATGGGCATCGAGCTGGAGGCCGTAGAGGTCGAGGTCAGCGGGCGGGCCGACCTGCGCGGCACGCTTGCAATGTCGCGAGACGTGCCGGTGGGCGTGACCGGGATCACCTGCGCCACGCGAGTCAAAGTGCGAGACGGCACCAACCCGGACCGGGCGCGCCGCCTTCTCGAAAATGCGGAGCGCTACTGCGTCGTGCTCAACACTCTGCGTGGCGGCGTGCCGGTGGAGAGCGACTTCCGGCTCGAGTGACGTGGCGCGCCGGTGATAGGCCCGCTTCCTCTGAGCCTCCTTCGCCGCCTGCGAATGGCTACTGCGTGCTGATCTGAGCCATGGCGTCCTCGATCTCCCGGACCGCCTCGGAGGCTCGCCACAGGTGATCCTCGGGCTGGATGCCGAAGCCGCGGTGCTCGCGGCGCCACGACCCGTCCCTTGAGTCGAACCGGCGCAGCCGCAGGTTCTCCATCATCTCTCGATCCAGCTGAGTCGCCGCCGACCAGAACCGCAACACCTTGCGCAGCTCGGGATTCCAGGCCGGGTACCCTGCCGGGCGGCAATACCAACGCACCGGCAACTTGGTCATCCGTAGACGCTCGGCGATCCACTGGCCGGCTGGATTGAGCGCCAGCCAGGTGACCTCTGCGACGGGCTGGTCAAGCACGAGGACGACGCACGTCGCGTCGAGCTCCTGTGGTCCCTCGAGGACATCGCCGCCGACCCAGAGCTCCTCAAGGGGATAGCCGATGTCGGTGTCCCTCAGCCGCAGGTCGTCCGTTGCGGCTTCGCTAACGGTCACGAGCTGTCGAAGGGCAGTGCCGTACCTCACGAGCTTCCCGTCCCGGCGTCAGTAATCGCGGCCAGCAGGCCATCCGGCGTTACCGGGAGCTCGGTGAGCTGGACGGTGACCCCCACGACGCGGAGCGCCGCCTCGATCGCGCTCAGGATTGCGGCCGGGGCGGGGATGGTGCCGGCCTCGCCCACCCCCCGGAAGCCCTCAGGGTTCTGCGTCGACCGCGATTCGAACGGGATAATCGAGAGCGCGATGGGCACCTCCGGCGGCCCTGGAATGGAGTAGTCCAGGAAGGTCGCCCCCCTGAGGCGGGCCTCGGAGTCGTAGGCAAGCTCCTCGAAGAGCGCATAGCCGATGGCGTGGGCAAGGCCGCCATGCACCTGCCCCTCGACGATCGCCGGATTGATGACGGTGCCCGCGTCATGGGCGACGGCGTGGGCCAGAAGACGCACCTCACCCGTCTCGGAATCGACCTGCGCGAGTGCCGCGTGGCAGTTCGCCCCCCACGAGCGTGGACGGGCAGGGCTGAACACCTCCTCCACCTCGAGGCCCGCCGGCGCCAGATCGGACCACGGCCGCCCGCTTTCGGGCGCGCCGCGTACCGCGGCGCCGGCAGGGCCGAGATCGAGATCGGCCGGGTCGGCCTCCAGCCGCTCGGAGGCGAGATCGAGAAGACGCTGCCTCAGCTTTGCGGCGGCTGCCGAGACCGCGCTGCCGACCTCGATCGCCGACCGGCTGGCGGCGGTCTGCGGGGACCAGCCGCCCAGGCGCGAGTCACCTGCGAACACCGTCACCGACTCCAGCGGCCAGCCCAGGCGCTCAGCGGCCACCTGGGCGAAGACGGTCCGATGCGCCTGGCCGTGCGGCGTCGAGCCCACCAGCACCGAGATCCCGCCGTCCGGATCGAGGCAGGCGCGGGCGGCCTCCGGCCGGCCGATGCCGCTCGACTCCACCGCCGCTGCGACCCCCACTCCGCCGGTCTCGCTGACCGCCGCGGCCGCCGACTCCAGCATCTCGACGAAGCCGCCACCATCGATCACCACCCCTCTGATCCCTGGCTCATACGGCAACTCGGCGTCCGAAAGCATATTCCGCCGGCGGACCTCGAGACGGTCCATGCCCAGCTCGTCCGCCAGGAAGTCGAGCATGCGCTCGATGGCGAAGTTCCCGAGCGGCCGCGCACCGCCCCGAACGAAGCGGGCTGGAGCGTGGCTGCTGAACCAGAGCTCGATCTCAGCCTGGAGGGCGGGCAGACGGTAGAGCGAGAGCATGTGGGTGGCCAGGTTCTCAGCCTGGGCGAAGGCGGCGGCAGAGTACGCCCCCATGTCGTGGCGGAAGGCGGCGCGGACTCCCAGCAGCCGGCCGTCCAGGCTCGCGCCCACTTCCACCTCGAACTCGATGCCGTGGGCCTGCGAGGAGGCCGCAGTCTCCTCGCTCCGGGTCGCCACCCAGCGGACGGGCCGCCGGAGGGCGCGGGCCGCAGCCGCCACCAGCACC
>DATFWQ010000165.1:0-17238 GCA_035259145.1 Candidatus Dormiibacterota bacterium
GCACGCGTATTCGTTCAATACGCACGCGAGGAGCGCAGAAGCTTGCTTAGGGGTCCCCGCTTGCGGGGAATGGCGCGCGGGAGATGGGCCGCATGAGCGCCAAAGATCCGGAAGGGCGTTCGGCCGCACCTCTGGGCGCCGACCGACCGATCCGCCTCACTCAGGGTCGGGGCGAATACCTGGCGGACCGGCGGCCCGCGGGAATGCTTGAGGTCGCTTTCGTCCGTTCGCCGTTCGCGCACGCCCGCGTGGGCACGATCACGGGCGCCGGCGTCACGTCCGCCGATCTGCATCTGAAGGATCTGCCGGTCCAGGGTGGAGGCCAGGGCGGTCGATCCTGGCCCGCGCTCGCCAGGGACCGGGTCCGCTTTGTGGGCGAGCCGGTGGCCGCGGTCTGGGCCGAGGACCGCTACCTGGCAGAGGATCTGGCCGACGGGGTCTCGGTGCAATGGGAGCCTCTGGAAGCGGAGCCGCCCGAAGTCATCTTTGAGCATGAGTTCGCGGCCGGGCCCGTCGACGAAGCGCTGGGTGCTGCGGCTCAGGTTGTGGAGGGCGAGTTCCAGCTGGCCAGGCAGGCGCCGCTGCCCCTGGAGACGCGTGGTGTGATCGCCTCCTGGGACGCACCGAGCGCGCAGCTCAGGGTGTGGACGTCGACCCAGGTCCCGGACATCGTCCGGCGCGGCCTCTGTCTGGCGCTGGACATCCGTGAGGCCGCGATCCATGTTCTCGCACCTGACGTGGGCGGCGGCTTCGGGCTGAAGGCGCACGTGTTTCCCGAGGAGATCGTGGTGGCTGCGCTGGCCCGGCGCCTTGGGCGGCCCGTGCGGTGGGTGGAGGACCGTCGCGAGAATCTGCTCGCCGGCACCCACGCCCACGACAACTGGGTCCGGGTGCGCGCCGCGATCGCTGCGAACGGGCGCATCTCGGCGGTTGACGCGGAGGTCGTGTCGGACGTGGGCGCGTACTCGGTCTACCCGTTCTCGGCCTCGCTCGAGCCGCTGACCACCTCGTCCGCGCTGTTCGCACCCTACTCGCTCGACGCGCTGAGGGTTCGGGCGCGTGCCGTGTCGAGCAACAAGTGTCCGGTGGGTGCCTCACGCGGCGTCGGCACGAACACCGCCGTCCACGTGACCGAGCGGATGATGGACGAGATCGCCAGGCGGCTCGGCCTCGATCCCCTCGAGCTTCGGCGCCGTCAAGCACTGGCAGGGCTGCCGTGCACGACGCTGAGCGGCCGAGCCCTCGACTCGGGCGACTACGGTGTGCTGCTGGACCGGCTGGAGGACGCCGCCGGCTACGGCGAGCTCCGCCGGTGGCAGGCCGAGAAGCGAGCCGGCGGCCGGATGATCGGGGTGGGGCTGGCCCTCTTCAACGAGCACACCGGCACGGGCAGGGCAGAGTACAGGATCCGCGGGCTGAGCGAAGTGCCCGGAATCGATTCGTGCAGGGTCAGGGTGATGGACGACGGCCACGTCCAGGTCGGCGCCAGCTCTGTCGAGATCGGCCAGGGCCTGGCCGCGGCATGCCGTGATGTGGCCGCTCGTGAGCTCGGCGTCGACCCCGCTCGTGTGGAGGTGCTGCTCGGCGACACCTACAGGTGTCCGCCGGGGACAGGCGCCTTTGTCAGCCGCGGCGGCGTGGGTCTCGTGGACAGCGTCGTGGCGGCCTGCCGCGAGGTGGCCGAGGGTGACCTCGAACCCGGAACCGAGGTGGTTCGAACGGTGGAACCCCGGCAGGTATTCGCGTCGGGAGCCCACCTGGCCGTCGTCGAGCTCGATCGATCCAGCAGCCAGACCAGGGTCCTGCGCTACGTCGCTGTCGAGGACTGCGGGACGGTCATCGATCCGGCTGCAGTGGCGGGCCAGGTCCGAGGCGGCGTCGCTATGGGAATCGGCAAGGTGCTGCTTGAGCAGAGCGTCTATTCAGATGACGGCCAGCCGTTGTCGCCCTCTCTCGTCGACTACCTGGTGCCCCTGGCGCCGGACGTGCCGGCGATCGATCTCGTGCACGTTGAGTCGCCAAGCCCACGGACACTGCTGGGCAGCAAGGGCGTCGGCGAGGCGGGCACCATCGGCGCCTTCGGAGCCGTGGCCAACGCCGTTGCAGACGCCTTAGCTCCGCTTGGCTCGGTCCCCGCGAAGCTGCCATACACGCCGCGACGCGTCCACGAGGCCCTGAACGAGAATCGGCGATCCGGCTGGCCAAAATAGCGCCGCCCCGGGGGTAGTCAGGGCGGCGCAGCCAAGGAAGGGAGGTTGAGGCCGGCAGCATCTTGTGCCCCTGACCTCTTCCGTTTCAAATAACGCTCCAGCGGCGGGAAAAGTCACGGCTTTGACTTGAAAAGTGCCACCAGGGCAGCCAGAGTAGGGAGCCCATGTCGAAGAGCAACGTCGTCTTCGTGTGCCGTGACTGCGGCGGCGAGTCGATCCGTTGGGGAGGCCAGTGCCCGCACTGCCACGCGTGGAACACGCTGGAGGAGTTCAGGGCAGCCCCCGGCGGCCGGGAGCAGCGCCGCCGGGGTCGAACCGACCCGCCAGCGCGTCCTGTGCCGATCACAGAGGTGGAGGTCGACGCGGCACCCCGACGCGCGCTAGCCTGGGAGGAGCTGAACCGCGTGCTCGGAGGCGGCGTCGTCCCCGGCAGTGTGGTGCTGCTGGGTGGTGAGCCGGGAGTCGGCAAGTCAACCTTGCTGATGCACCTGGCAGCGCAGGCGGCGGCGGGCGGCCGCGTCCTTTACATCTCAGGTGAGGAGTCCGCCCATCAGGTGGGCATGCGGGCACGGCGGCTGGCTGTGGCGTCGCCAGGCCTGCTGCTGCTGGCGGAGACCGACGTGGAGCGGGTCGTGGGCGCGATCGAGCACGAGGGGCCGGCCATCGCCATCGTGGACTCGATTCAGACGATGCACGACCCCAGTGCCGACGCCGCACCCGGCAGCGTCACCCAGGTCCGCGAGGCGGCGGCTCGTCTCATGCGGACGGCCAAGGAGTCCGGGGTGCCGGTCTTCCTGATCGGCCACGTCACCAAGGAGGGGGCGATCGCCGGTCCAAGGGTGCTGGAGCACATGGTCGACACCGTCCTCTACCTGGAGGGAGAGCGCGGCCAGGACTTCCGCATACTGCGCGCTGCCAAGAACCGGTTCGGCTCGACTGAGGAGATCGGAATCTTCTCTATGGGAGACGGGGGCATGGCCGAGGTTCGAGACCCCGGCGTAGTGCTTCTCGGCGACCTCCGCCCGGTGCCCGGGTCCGTCGTGCTGGCGGCGATGGAGGGCAGCCGGCCGCTCCTGGTCGAGCTGCAGAGCCTCGTCGCGACTGCACAGTACACGGGCAGCCCGCGGCGCTCAGCAAACGGCGTCGACTTGAATCGCCTGCACATGCTGCTGGCGGTGCTCGAGAACCGTGCGAGGCTGAGGCTGAATGAAAAAGACGTCTTCGTCAATATCGCCGGTGGGATAAGGGTGGTCGAGCCGGCGGCCGATCTGGGCCTCGCGCTCTCGCTCGCGGGCAACGCGTACAAACAGGCTCTGCGGCCGGACACGGTGGTCATCGGGGAGATAGGCCTCTCGGGCGAGGTGCGACGCGTGGGCCGGCTGGAGCGGCGCCTGCAGGAGGCTGCCCGTCGGGGCTTCGTCCGGGCGGTCGTCGCTCGAGGGGCCGCTGCGGCTCCTGACGGGATGGAGCTGGTGGAGGTCGGGAGCCTCTCGGAGGCGATCGACGTGGTCTTTCCGGCTCGAGACCGGGGCGCGCTGGAGCTGCCCAGTGGACGGTGAAGGAGGCCGGCATGCTCGGGGTCACCGCGAGATCGGGGACCTCGCGCGGGGGGAGGGGCAGGTCGGAGCCATCGTGGCTGCCGCTGGGACGGGTACGCGACTGGGCAAAGGCAGCAAGGCTCTGGTGGAGCTCAACGGCCGGACCGCGCTGGCGCGCGCGGTGAGTCTGTTCTTGACCATGGACGAGATCAGCCGCATCGTCGTGGTGGGGCCGCCCGCGCGGCTGGAGGCGGCTCGACGGGAAGCTGAGGCCCTCCGGCCGCAGAAGCCAGTCGTCGTTTGCCCTGGCGGGGAGACCCGGCAGCGGTCCGTCCACGCCGGGCTCCAGGCCCTGGAGGGCTGCGAGTATGTCCTGGTCCACGATGTCGCCCGGCCCATGGCCTCGCAGGGGCTCGTGCGGCGGGTCCTGGCGGCCGCTCGGCTGACCGGGGCGGCCATCCCTGGACTTCCGCTCCGCGACGCTGTGAAGCGCGTTGAGGGCAACCGCCTGGTCGAGAGCCTCGACCGGGAGCGAATGGTCCTTGCGCAGACGCCGCAGGGCTTTCGCTACCAGGTCCTGGAGCGAGCTCACTTCGAAGCTGCCGACGCGGGCCTGGTGGGAGACGACGACGCTCAGCTGGTCATGGCTGCGGGCCATCCGGTCACAGTCGTGCCTGGGGAGCCGACGAATATCAAGCTGACTACGTTCGAGGACTTCGTGATTCTGGAAGCACTGATCCGGGAGCGTGAATCGTCACCGACGGTTTCACCCCCGTGAGGATCGGCATCGGCCACGACCAGCACGCCTTCGCGGATGGCCGGCCCCTCGTGCTTGGCGGCGTCCTGGTTCCGCACCCTCGCGGGCTGCGGGGTCATTCCGACGCGGACGTGTTGACCCACGCCGTTATAGACGCTCTGCTGGGCGCGGTCGCGCTGGGAACCATCGGCGAGCACTTTCCCGACACCGACCCCCGGTTTGCGGGTGTGTCGTCGCTGGCGCTCCTGGACGAGACCATGCGGCTGATCGGGGACGCGGGGTATCGGGTGGTCAACGTGGACAGTGTCATCACGGCCCAGGAGCCCAGGCTGCAGCCCTACCTCGGTAAGATGGCGCGCACGCTTGCCGAGCGGCTGGGCGTGGCGAGCTCGAACGTTGGGGTCAAGGCCACCTCGCCGGAGGCGCTTGGGGCGCTGGGCCGCCGCGAGGGCATCGCCGCCCAGGCCGTGGCGCTGCTGGAGGCGATCTGATGACGGTGCGACTGCACAACACCCTGACGGGCCGCAAAGAGGAATTCCGTCCACTGGAAGCGGGCGTCGTGCGCCTGTACACGTGTGGACCCACCGTCTGGAACTACTCGCACCTCGGCAACTACCGCGCCAACCTCCTGTACGACCTGCTGCGCAGGCACCTCGCCGTGAGCGGGTACAGGCTCGTCCACGTCTTGAACATCACCGACGTGGACGATCGGATAATCGAGCAGTCAAGCCTGGCCGGCGTCAGCATCAGGGAGTTCGCGCGCCGGTGGGAGGAGGTCTTTTTCCAGGACATGCGCTTGCTGCGGACCCAGGAAGCCGAGATCTACCCACGCGCCACCGAGCACATCGAGGAGATGGTGGCCCTCATCGAGCGCCTGCTGGCAAGTGGCCACGCGTACCAGGCCGACGGCGACGTCTACTTTCGCGTCGCGAGCTTTCCGAGATACGGCCGCCTGTCCCACCTCGACCCGACCGGCTTGAGGCCGGTCGCCCGGGTCGCCGCGGACAAGTACGACAAGGAGTCCGCGACAGACTTCGCCCTGTGGAAGCGGGCGCAGCCTGAGGACGAAGCTGTGGGCGCAGCCTGGGACGCGCCGTTCGGGCGGGGAAGGCCCGGCTGGCACATCGAGTGCTCGGCGATGGCGATGAAGTACCTCGGGGAGACGCTCGACATCCACTCCGGGGGCGTCGACCTCCTGTTTCCGCACCACGAGAACGAGATCGCGCAGTCCGAGGCGGCGACCGGGCGGCCTTTCGCCCGTTTCTGGATCCATCTCGAGCACCTTGCCGACGCGACGGGAAGCAAGATGGCCAAGAGTGCGGGCGGCTTCACCACGCTGCGAGACCTGATGGACGCGGGTCACGACCCGCTGGCGGTGAGGCTGTTTCTTCTTGGCAGCGCCCACTATCGCGCCAGGCTGCGGCTGACGGACGCGGCGCTGCACGGGGCCGCTGAGCAGCTCCGGCGGCTGCGCGAGTTCGCAGACCGGGTTCGCCGATCGGAGCCCGGGCTTCGGGCCGACGATGCGGCGCTGTACCAGGCCGCGCAGGATGCCAGGGATGCCTATCGGGCAGCGCTGGACGACGACCTGAACCTACCCGAGGGCCTGGGCCGCGTCTTCGAGCTGATTCGCGAGGCGAACGCAGCGCTCGACGCGGGGCGGGTTGGGCCCGCCGCCCATGAGGCGCTGCTTGGCCTGATCGATGACGTGGACGCCCACCTGGACGTGCTGTCGGTGGAAGGGGTGACTCTCGACGCCGCCGTGGAGCGTCTGATCGGCGAGCGAGAGGAAGCGCGGCGGGCACGGGACTTTGCGACGGCTGACAGGATCCGCAACGAGCTGCGCGAACGCGGCGTCGTGCTGGAGGACTCCCGCGACGGGGTCCGCTGGAAGGTGGTGCATCGATAACGTGGGGCGCCAATCCCCTGACAACCAGTCCGGGCGTCGACGCCGTGCTGAGACGAGAGGGGCCGGGCGCGCTGCGGTCGCAAAGGGGGCTCGGGCGGCGCCACGCGTCAGGCGCGCCGCGCCGGCTACCCCCGAGCCGCGGACGGCGGCGGCCGTCAGGTCAGCCTCGCCCAGATCGTGGATTGAGCAGGACCAGGCGCCCGGGCCTCAGCGGTCTGCCAGGCGCCGGACCGACCTGATCTACGGCCGTAACGCAGTGCTGGAAGCGGCACGGGCTGGTCGCATCCGCCGGGTCTTCATTGCCGAGGGCCTCGATCCAGACCCCAGGCTGGTCGAGCTGAGCCAGCTCGTCTCCACCATGGAAGTCCCTGCCGCACGGGTCGCCGCCATGGCTCAGGGCGCTCACCAGGGGGTGGTCGCAGAGCTGGCACCACGCGCCTTCCTGACTCTTCGACAGCTCCTCCGGGCGACACCAACCCTGTTGCTGGGGCTGGACGGCATCGAAGACCCTCATAACCTGGGCGCGATCCTCCGCAGTGCCGAAGCCGCTGGAGTGGACGGCGTGCTGCTGCCCGAGCGGCGTTCCGCGCCTCTGTCGGGAGCGGCTGTCAAGGCCAGCTCGGGCGCCAGCGAGCTGCTACAACTCTGCCGGGTGGCGGGCCTGGCTTCGGCGGTGGCCGAAGTACGGCGGGCGGGGCTCTGGTGTGTCGCCCTCGACGCGCACGGCGACGTACTGCCCTGGCAGCTCGACCTCACTCGACCATCTCTTCTGGTGGTCGGCGGCGAGGGCCGGGGCGTTCACCGCCTCGTACGCGAGCGGTGCGACGCACGCGTCCGCCTGCCGATGGCAGGCCGGGTCGCCAGCCTCAACGCGTCCGCTGCCGCCGCGGCCCTGCTCTACGAAGTGACCCGCCAGCGCCTGCTGTCCAGCGAGTAGGCCGCTAGAGTGCGGCGGACTCGCATCGTCTGCACGCTCGGCCCGGCCAGCAGCTCGCCAAGCGTGGTTCGGCGCCTGATCGCGGCGGGCATGGACGTCGCCCGACTGAACTTCTCTCACGGTGACGCCGATCAGCACCGGCGGGCTGCCGCCAGTGTTCGTGAAGCCGCCCGCGCCGCCGGACGCCACGTCGCCCTTCTGCAGGATCTCCAGGGGCCGAAGATCCGCTCTGGCACGCTGGATCCTCCGGTGGTCAGGCTTACCCGTGGGCGGCAGGTCACGCTGAGTGCCCGGCGCGTGCTGGGGAACGAGGAGCTGGTGCCAGTGAGCCACCCGCAGCTGATCGAGAGCCTGAGGCCTGGAGTCCGGGTTCTGCTTGCCGACGGGCAGATCGAGCTGAGGGTTGTGGAAGCGGCCGGAACGGAAGCCCGCTGCACGATCACACGCGGGGGCCTTCTCGAGGCCCGCAAGGGGGTTATCGCGCCTGGCCGCGCCGTCGACCTGCCGGCGCTGACCGACAAGGACCTGGCCGACCTCCAGGTGGGTGCGGAGATCGGGTTCGATTACGTCGCTCTCTCGTTCGTCAGGAGTGCCGCCGACGTCGGTGCGTGCCGGTCTGCGCTTGCTTCGCACCAGCTCGACACTCCGGTTGTCGCCAAGCTGGAGCGGGCCGAGGCGATCCACCGGCTCGACGAGCTCATAGACTGCGCTGACGCTGTCATGGTCGCCAGAGGCGACCTGGGCGTGGAGATGTCGCTCGCCCAGGTGCCCGCCATCCAGAAGGATGTGATCGATCGCAGCAACCGGGCCGGCGTTCCGGTGATCACGGCCACCGAGATGCTCGAGTCGATGGTCACCTCCAACCGGCCGACCCGGGCGGAGGCGTCCGACGTTGCCAACGCCATCTGGGACGGCACAGACGCGGTGATGCTGTCACAGGAGACCTCTCTGGGCGCCCATCCGGTAGAGGCGACGCGGGCGATGGCCAGGATCTGTCGAGCCGCCGAGGAACACCCCACCTACCAGCGAGGGCGCGGTCCAGGCGGTGACCGGCGCGCTTCGGCCGCGGGGACCGCGTCGGTGCTGTCCCCCCAACGGACGATCGCAGGCGCTATGGCCCAGGCTGCCGCCACCATCGCCGAGGAGGTGGGGGCGCGAGCGATTCTGGCCTTCACCGAATCAGGAGCGACCGCTCGCCGGGTGAGCAAGGCGCGTCCGGCGGTCCCTGTGATTGCCGCAAGCCCGCATCCCCACGTACTGCGTCGCACCGCGCTGTACGCTGGCGTGGTGCCGCTGGAAGCGGAGAATACCGTCGACACCGACGACATGTTCGCCAAAGGGAAGTGTGCTGCGCTGGCCGCGGCTCTTGTGCGTCCCGGCGACCGCATCGTGTTCGTTGCGGGGGTGCCCGTGGGCGAACAGGGCCGCACGAACCTGGTGAAGGTGGAGGTCGTCAGCTGACGGTGCCCGACGCCTGCGATGAGGCCCTCCGTGTCCTCGGTCACGAGCTGCGCAGGCCCCTGACCGTCATCCGCGGTGCCGCCACCCTGCTGGTCGACGAGACGGACCGCCTCCCGGCCGGCAGCCGAGAGCAGATGCTGACGCTGATCGACACCAGCGCGGCGGCGATGGCGGACCTGATCGACGACCTGCTCGTGGCTGTTCATCTCGAGAGCGGCGATCTGCGGTTCACGATCGAGCCGGTCGCACTGTCGTCGCTGGTCGCGGAGATGGTCGAGGCAGCAGGGCGGGTGGCGCCCGATCGGGCGATCCAGATCGCGGGCCACGACGACCTTGTGGTCGAGGTCGATCGCGAGCAGGCGCTGAGGGCGCTCCACGCCGTCGTGGTCAACGCCATCCACTTCTCGCCGGCCGGGACCCCTGTTGAGGTGGCCGTCAGCGCCGACCCCGGCGCCGTCAGCCTCCTGGTGCTTGACCGGGGACCCGGCATCCCGGCTCCCCAGAGGGAGCGGGCGTTCGAGAAGTTCGCTCGACTTGACCAGCAGGCGGGCGGGGCGGGCCTGGGGCTCTTCCTCGCTCGGGGGCTGGTGCGGGGCATGGGCGGCGACGTCACGGTCGGGGAACGGGAAGACGGCGGCGCCGCTGTCTGTTTTACCCTCAGACGCCGTGGGTGACGAACAGAGGAACGGGCGCTATGAGCGGGTGCTGGTTGTCGCCGCGCATCCCGACGATCCTGAATTCGGGTTCGGCGCCAGCGTCGCCAGGCTGGCGGGCGATGGAGCAGACGTGTACTACGTGATCTGCAGCGACGGCTCCCAGGGCGGTGAGGACCCCACGGTACCCGACGCGGAGCTGACGGCGACACGGTACAGCGAGCAGCGAGCGGCGGCGGAGGTCCTGGGCGTCAGGGACGTCGTGTTCCTGGGCTTCCGCGACGGGCACCTGGCGCCCACTGTCGAGCTGCGCAAGGCGATCACACGCGAGATCCGTCGCTTCAAGCCCGAACTGGTGATGACTCACGCGCCGGTGCGCAACATAGGCATCGGCATCGGCGCCTCACATCCCGATCACCTTGCCGTGGGCGAGGCGACGCTCAGCGCGGTCTATCCGGACGCGCGCAACCCGCGCGCGTATCCGGAGCTGCTGACCGAGGGACTTGAAGCGCACAAGGTGAAGGAGGTGTGGCTGCCCGGCTTCGAGGCCGCCGACCACTTCGTGGACGCGACCGGGCTCGTCGACAAAAAGATCGAGGCGATCCTCTGTCACCGCAGCCAGTTCAACAGACCGGGCATTGACCCCGAGATGCCGCGAAAGTGGATCCAGGAGCGCATGCGCCAGGCAGGGGAGAAAGCCGGCTTCGAGTACGCAGAGGCCTTCAAGAAGATCGAGACCGGGTAGGCGTCTCTACAGGCTCGCGATGAGTACGGCGATGACCCCGCTGAGAAGGATGCCGTCGAAGGTCCCCGCCCCGCCGATCGACACGACCGGCGCTCCCATGCGCCTGATCCGGTGGAGGTTGAGCAGGTCGGCTCCGATCAGCGTGCCAAGCACTCCGGCGACATAGGCGACGGGCGGCGCTGCCGCGCCGGCGAGGAGCAGGGCCGCGGTCGCCGCCACCAGCGGCGGCAGCAGCCCCGGGACGACGACCCCGACTCCGGGGACCGGCCGGGCCACCAGGTACACCACCGCGGTCACCACCCCGACAGCAAGAAGCGCCGCGAGCCCAAGCCCGCCATGAACGAACAGATAGAGCGACACGGCTACGGGCACCACCGCACCACCTACGTTGACCGCCACGACCGTGTGCTGTGGCACCCAGACAGCGGGCACGACGTACCGGACGCCCAGAAAGCTGACCACCCGTGACTCGAGGAGCATCCGTCCGGAGCGCATCCTGAAGAGCGGGAGGTTGACCGCGCTGCCGAGGAAAGTCGCCAGCAGGACCAGAGAAACCGTGGCGCGGTCCAGGCCCAGGCGCTCGAACGTATACGTGAGCACGCCAAACTGGAGCAGCAACACCAGCGCCGCAAGAACCGCAACCAGGGCCATGAGGAAGGGCGAGGCCATCGGCCAGAAGACGAGGGAGCGGCGGGCTCGCCCTCCCGGCCGACCACGGTATGGGTTGCGCACTGATCGAGGCGATCGTAAAGAGGAGCCGGACGGGTCAGACGCACCGAGTGGCGCTGATCAGGCGCTGAGGTGAACCTCCTCGGCTGCCGGCACGCGGCTGGGGGTGAAGCCCGCCCGTCGCGCCAGACCGGCGAAGCTGATCGCGTCACGCACCGCGCAGGCTCGAGAGTCATTGTTGAAGTAGCAGAAGACCTCGGCCCCGGAGGGCCAGAGGCCGGCGATGCTCTCGATCCAGCTCGCCAGGGCCTCCTCGCTGTAGCAGGGAGGAGGCCACGCGTGGCCCTCATGAAAGCGCACGAAGCCCCAATCGGCGGTGCGCCAGGCGGGGGTGGTTCGGTGCGGTGAGTCGGCCAGGCAGAGGGCGGCTCCATGCCGTTCCAGGACGGCTCTTACCCGATCCACAAACCAGCTGTCATCCCGGAGCTCCACGGCGACTCGCATGGTCTTCGGGAAGCGCTCGAGGGTCGCGCTCAAGCGCTCCGGGTCTGCGAGCATCCGGGGCGGGAGCTGGATGAGGACGGGGCCCAGCTTCCGGCCCAGCCCGCGGGCATGCTCCAGAAAAAGGTCGACCGGTCCCTCGGGGTCGCGCAAGCGCCTGACGTGTGTCAGGAAGCGGCTCATTTTGACGGCTACGATGAAGTCGTCCGGGGTCTGATCGCGCCAGTGCTCGAAGTGGGCTTTCTCCGGAAGGCGGTAGAAGGAGTTGTTGAGCTCGACCGTTGCGAAGCGGTCGGCGTAGAAGGTCAGCCAGTCGCGCTGCGGCACGCCCTTCGGGTAGAAGCTACCCCGCCAATCTCCGTACTGCCAGCCGGACGTGCCTACCCTGAACACCGCTCACCGCTCGATATCGGCCAGCGAGCTCCAGACGTCGACCTTGGTGCGCACCCGCCGGACCACCTCATCGGTGAACTCACCTGTGCTGGAGTGACCGCCCAGGTCCACAGTCTTGATGCCGTCCGACACCGCCTCGAGAGTCGCCTCGTATATGGCGCGCGAGGCGCCGCGGGAAGCTCGCTCCGGCATGTGGTGCAGGACACCGGCCACCGCCAGGATCATGGCCATCGGGTTGGCCACGTTCTTGCCCTGGAGCGCCGGGGCGGTGCCGTGCGGTGCCTCGCTCATAGCCACCCCGACCGCGCCCTCGGCGTTGAACGCCAGCAGGACCGACTCCGCGCCGGCGATGGTGCCGAACATCTGCATGACGAGGTCGCTCAGGTTGTCGCCGTCGCGGTTCAGGGCCGGGATGACCAGGGGCTCCCCGCTCGTCGCCATCAGCAGCGCGTAGGTAGCGTCCATCAACCGTGGTTCGTACGGGACTTGCGTGTGGAGTGCGGCGGCGCGATCCATTTCCTCTTTGAAGAGCCCCTCATAGATGGGGCTGACAGTCCACTTGGGACCGCCGAAGACGCGTGCTCCGACCCGCTGGGCGTGCTGGAAAGCGTACTCGGCGACTATGCGGCAGGTACGCCTGCTGATCTTCTCGGTCCTGTAGGCACACTCCGCAAGCCCGTCGCCTTCACGCCACTCTCTGGCGCCATAAGCGTCGTCGACGGCCATGCGGATTACCGAGATCGGGGAGTAGACGGGCGCTGGTGGGCGGACGCCGGGGATGCGGCGTCCTGTGCGGACGATCACCCGGCCGTCGATTGCCTGACGCAGGATCGCATTCGGGCTGCCGACGTCGTCGGCGCCCTCAGGGGTGATGGTTGCGGCCTTGATGCCGAAGCCGGCCTCCCGGAGCGCGGCGGCCGCC
The DNA here is from genome assembly GCA_035259145.1 of Candidatus Dormiibacterota bacterium. Classification (GTDB taxonomy): domain Bacteria; phylum Chloroflexota; class Dormibacteria; order Dormibacterales; family Dormibacteraceae; genus CF-161. The sequence goes on from DATFWQ010000165.1 coordinate 12,696, forward strand.
TCCAGGACCACCTGATTGCGAGTCTCGCGCCGTCTGGCGAGCGACAGATCGAAGTGACGGAGGTTCAGCTCAAGGCCGATCAGGTCGTGCTCGAGCAGGCGCAGCGCCTGGACGAGCAGCTCCTCTCCCGTCTGGTCGCCGTGCAGGACTACGATGGAGCGCACGACCGGCAATCTTAGGTCTGCAAGAGGCGGGGTCGGATGGGCCCGAGCCAGGACCGTCGGGCATGCAAGGGAGGAGCCTCCTCCTCCAGATGGCGGGCGGCCGCAGATCTGGTACCATTGACGGCGCCTGGGTAACTCTAGGCTTCTTTTTTCCTCCCCCAGCCAGGAACGAGCCACCTATGGAGACAATCATCACGTTGCAATGCGGCGAGTGCAAGCGCCGGAACTACACGACGGTCAAGAACAAGAAGAACGATCCTGACCGTCTGGAGCTCCGCAAGTACTGCCGGTGGTGCCGGAAGCACACCGCGCACAGGGAGACCAGGTAGACGATGGCGATCTCTGCCCGACCGCGAACGCAGACGGGTCAGGAGGCGGGACTCGTCCGCTTCTTCCGAGAGACGTTTGCTGAACTGCGCAAGGTGGTGTGGCCGACGCCCCAGGAGCTGTACAGGTACACGCTGGTGGTAGTCGTGACGGTTGCGGTGATAGCCGCCTTCATCTTTGCCGTCGATTCGGCAATCGGGGGGCTGTTCCACCGGTACATCTACGGAAAGACGGGATAGTCATGGCAGCTGAGAGAGTCGACCTCGCCCTGGCGTCCGCAGAGGCGCAGTGGTACGTCATCCACGCCTACTCCGGACACGAGGAGAAGGTGAAGAAGAACCTCGAGAAGAGGATCGAGTCCATGGACATGCAGGACAAGATCCTCGAGGTGTTCGTCCCCATGGAGGACGAGATCGAGATCAAAGACGGCAAGCGCCGCCACGTTCAGAAGAGGATCTTTCCCGGATACGTCCTGGTCAAAATGATCATGTCGGACGATTCCTGGTACGTCGTCCGCAACACTCCGGGCGTGACGGCGTTCGTCGGCTCCGGCAACAAGCCTGTCCCCCTCCGGGAGGGTGAGCTGCGCTCGATTCTCAAGCAGGTGAAGCAAGAGCCACAGATCAGGGTCGAGTTCCAGGTCGGCGAGAGCGTGAGGGTCGTCGACGGACCGTTTGCGGACTTCCTCGGCAAGGTCGACGAGATCAACGCCGAGAAGGGCAAGCTGAAGGTCCTGGTCAACATGTTCGGGCGCGAGACGCCCGTGGAGCTCGATCTCCTGCAGGTCGAGAAGGTCCACTAGTTGGACAGACATGACCAGAAGAGGGATGCATAGAAGTGGGTAAGAAGAAAGTCCGCGCGGTGCTGAAGATCGAGCTGCCGGCCGGCAGGGCCACCCCTGCGCCCCCCGTCGGGACGGCGCTCGGCCCCCACGGCGTCAACATCATGGAGTTCTGCAGGGCCTACAACGAGCGGACCGCGCAGCAGATCGGCGACGTCATCCCCGCGGAGATCACGATCTTTGAGGACCGGAGCTTTACCTTCGTCCTGAAGACTCCGCCGACCGTCAACCTGCTCAAGAAGGCCGCCGGCCTCGAGAAAGGGTCGGGCAAGCCGCGCAGGGAGAAGGTCGGCACCGTGACCCGCGATCAGGTCAAGGCGATCGCAGAGACCAAGGCAAAGGACCTCAACTCGTACGAGATCGGGAAGGCGGTCAAGATGATCGAGGGTACGGCACGTTCGATGGGACTGGAAGTCGTTGGCTAAGCACGGGAAAAAGTACGAAGAGGCCCTCAAGAAGGTCGCGGCAGCGCTGAGCGCCAACGGCGCGGGCGGGCTGCCGCCGGTCAGGGCCTGTGAGGTCGTGAAGGACACCTCCACGGTCAGGTTCGACGCCACGGTGGAGGCTCACGTGCGACTCGGTGTGGACGTCAGGCATGCGGACCAGATCGTTCGGGGCACGGTTGCCCTGCCCAACGGCACCGGCAAGACCGTCCGCGTCCTCGCCTTCGTCGGCGGCGACAAGGTGAAAGAGGCCCAGGATGCCGGGGCGGACTTCGTGGGCGGGGAGGACCTGGTGCAGAGGATCCAGCAGGGCTGGACGGACTTCGACGTCGCCATCGCAACTCCGGACATGATGAGCAGGGTGGGGCCGCTGGGCCGCATCCTCGGTCCCAGGGGCCTGATGCCGAATCCGAAGTCGGGGACCGTCACCTTCGACGTCGGTCGGGCGGTGCGGGAGGTCAAGGGCGGTCGCGTCGAGTTCCGCACCGACAAGGCGGGGATCATCCACGTCGCCATCGGCAAGGCGTCGTTCGATGCTTCCGCGCTGGAGCAGAACCTGGCGTCGCTGGTCGACGCTCTCGTCCGCAACAAGCCGTCCGCCGCCAAGGGCCAGTACCTGAAGACGCTGTATCTGACGACGACGATGGGCCCTTCGGTCCCCGTGGACGTGAAGGAAGCCGCGAGACTCACTACGGCATAGCAGGGGGAGGCAGGCCCCCCGGACAGTAGGCCGCCTTCCCACCGGCGGCGGGACGATGGTCTGCTCAGCGATTGCCGGTACGGCGGAGCACGTAGATCTGGGGTCGCTGGCCACCCTGAAAGACCCGGACGGTCCGCTCAAGCTGCCAAGTGCGGGCGGCTTCTGGTAGGGAGGCCTCGAACAGCCGGAGCTCGTGGGTGATGACCACGAAGCGGGCGCCGTGTGCGGCCAGCCTCCCGGACTCGCCCAGCAGCGCAGGGTAAAGCGCGATGTTCTCGCGATGGGAGCCGGTCGCGTTTCCGTAGGGAAGGTCGGCGCAGAGGGCCGTGTACCGCGCCATGTCCAGGCCGGTCAGCGTGCAGTCTGACTCCATGAGGCGGACGCCCGCGGCCACCCCTGCCGCCTCGAGGTTGGCGCGGGCGGCCCCCAACGCCTCGCGGCTGATGTCGCACCCGATGACCTCCGCAGCCTGGCAGCGCAGCAGGCGCTCTATCAGGAGCGTTCCGGACCCGCACATCAGGTTGATGAAGTGGTCGTCCGGCTTCGGTTGGGTCAGGTCGACCATGGCTGCGGCGATGGTCGCGTTCAGTGCGCCGGGGAAGTTTCGCACCCGCCACGAGCGGGTTGCCAGCGGCCGGGGCGAGATCCGGACGAGCGCCTCCCAGGTTTCGTCCAGGAGGTCGGACTGCCTGATTCGGATCAGCAGCTCGCCGTCGTCGGGGTCGTGGCGCAGCCCGGTCTGCACCTCGAGCTCGCTCGCCAGCCGCCGGAAGGTCGACGAATCGCGGCCGGCAGCGCCGAACCTGAAGGAGTCGAACGTGCCCGGTGGATGCAGGCTGCGGACCGCGTTGATCCGTTCCAGAAGGCCCGTCAGGTTCTGATGCCCGAGAAGGGCGGTGGGACGCCGGCCGCTGAAGGTCAGCGCCACGTAGGCGGCCTGAGCCGTCCGCAGACCCAGCAGCTCGCCAAGAGATCCCTGGTACGTGAAACGCAGACTGGCGCGGCCGGAGTCGGCCAGGCGGCCCACCCGCCCGCGAAAGCAGCGGCGCAGCTCGCGTGCCAGTAGACCCTCAAGGCCAGGGAGTACGTCACACTCGACGTCCCAGGTGTCAGTCATCCATTGCCCCGGTATACTTCGAAACGCCAGAGACAGCGGGTGGCGTCATCGGCGCCTTAATTTCCTGCCGAGGTACCTTGGAGCGAGGCTGTGCGCCTCCGTGCCCGTCTGCTGGCACGGAGGTTTTTTGATGGCACGACCAGAGAAGGTAGAACAGGTCGAGCTCCTCACGGGGAAACTGAAAAATGTGAAGGCCGCGGTGCTTACCGACTACCGCGGCTTGACTGTGAGCCAGCTTCAGGATCTGCGAGGGCGACTTCGGTCGCAGGACGTCGAGTATCGCATTGTCAAGAACACGCTGGCCCGGCGCGCAGCACTCGAGGTGGGGCACCCGGACTTCCAGGATCTGCTGAGGGGGCCGGTCGCGATCGCGTTCGGTTACGGCGAGCTGGGTGTGCCGGCCAGGGTGCTGGGCGACTTCGCACGGCAGACCCGACTCAAGCTCGACATTGTGGGTGGCCTGATCGAAGGCCGCGTGATGGGTCCGGAGCAGGTCCGGCAAATTGCTGATCTGCCGCCTCGTGACGTGCTGCTGGCTCAGCTCCTTGGTGCGCTGCAGAGCCCGGTGGCCCAACTGGTGGCAACCATGCATGCCCCGCTGCAGCAGCTCGTCGGACTGCTAGAGGCATACCGGGAGAAGCTCGAAGGCGGCTCGGCAGCCGCGTAACGACTGATGGAGGCAGTGTAGGAAATGGCAGCAACCAAGATCACCCCCAAAGATTTCGTCGAGGCGCTCAAAGACTGGAGCGTGCTGGACGTCGTCGAGGCTGTGAAGGCGATCGAGGACGAGTTCGGGATAAAGGCGGCGGCCGCCGTGGCGGCGGCGCCGGTGGCGGCCGGCCCGGCCGCGGTGGCCGAGGAGCCTGCTGAGGAGCAGACCGAGTTCACGGTCCTCCTCTCTGCTGTGGGCGACAGCAAGATCAACGTGATCAAGGCCGTCCGCGAGGTCAC
>DATFWQ010000166.1:0-16171 GCA_035259145.1 Candidatus Dormiibacterota bacterium
CCCCCCCGCCGCCCTAGTTCGGCAATACCGTCAGCTTGAGGGCCCAGCTGGCGGCCAGCGCCACGAGCCCGGCGGCGATGAGGGGGCGCCTGAGCCGGTCGGGTACGCGGACCATCAGGTCACGGTTGACCAGCAGGGCAAGAGCCAGTGCTGGGATGAGCGCCAGCGTGGCGGCGAACAGCAGCGGACCCAGCGGGTAGATGGCCACTGCCCGGGCCAGGTTGCCCTCCCACATGTAGGCGAAGGACCGGGTGCCGCCGCAGAACGGGCACGGATGATGGGTGATGGCCAGGAACGGACACGGAGGCGCGGTGGCGTGCACCGCATGGGCCGCCCAGAAGATGCGGGTGTAGACCATCCAGAGGAGCAGGCCACCGAGGGCCAGCGAGTTCCGCAGCCGGGCCTCGCCGCCTGCCCTGACAACGGCGACGTGTACGCCCACGTCGCCAGTCTAGACTTCAGCGCCTGCGGGTTCTGGGGGGGCGGTGCAGGTTCCTGGCCAGGATCTCAGCGGTAGCCGGTCGGGACCCTGCGAACCAGATGGCGGCCACCACGCCCAGGATGAGGCACGCGGCCAACGGGGCGAGGATCAGATACGCAGCGGCCACTTCTTCGAGCATCTCTACAAAAGAACCTACGAATGTCCAGAGTTGTTCGTTGCATTCCCGCGATCAAGACTTTGTAAGAAGGTCGACGATGTCCCCGGTCGTCTCCGCGACGGCTACACCCGCTGAGCGAAACGCCTCCTCCTTGCTCCTGGCCGTTCCATGGTTGCCGGAGACGATGGCACCGGCGTGGCCCATACGCTTGCCTTCAGGCGCAGTGCGCCCCGAGATGAACGCAACCGTCTTCAACCGCGTGCCTCTGCCCAGCAGCTCGGCGGCCCTTTCTTCGTCTGAGCCCCCGATCTCACCGATCACCGCCAGGTGGGTGGTCTCCGCGTCCCGCTCGAAGAGCTCGATTACGTCGGAGAACGAGAGGCCGAGCACCGGGTCGCCACCGATGCCGACCACCGTGGACTGTCCCATCCCTGCCGCTGTCAGCGCTGCCATCGTTTCGTACGTCAGCGTGCCGCTGCGTGAGACGACGCCCACCGGTCCGGGACTGCTGAAGCGCTGAGGGATGATCCCGATCTTGCCGGCGCCGGGAGTTAGCAGTCCCGGGCAGTTGGGACCCACCAGCCTGGTCTGGGGGTACGCCTTGAGGAAGTCCTTGACCCGGATCATGTCGTGAATCGGGATGCCCTCAGTGATGCATACGATCAGGGTGATTCCGGCAGCAGCGGCTTCCATGATCGCGTCGGCTGCGTAGGCCGCGGGGACGAAGATGCCGCTGGCGGTGGCGCCGGTCTTGCAGACGGCGTCGGCGACGGTGTCGAAGACCGGAACGTCGAGGAACGTTGTTCCGCCTTTGCCGGGACTGACGCCCCCGACGAGCCGGGTGCCCATAAGCCGCATCTGCTCGGTGTGAAAAGAGCCCTCGCGGCCCGTGATGCCCTGCACGATCACCGGTGTCTCGGCGCTGAGCAGGATGCCCATCTACCGCGTCATCTCGACGATCTTCTCGGCCGCCTCCCAGCCGCTGGCACCGGGCTCGATGCCGTTCTCCTTCAGGATGGCTCGCCCCTCCTCCTCGTTGGTGCCTGAAAGGCGCACGACCAGCGGCAGGGTCATTCTCAGATTGTCTCGGGCCTGCACCAGGCCTCTGGCAACCTCGTCGCCGCGCGTGATGCCGCCGAAGACGTTGATCAGCACTCCACGCACCCTGGGGTTCATCAGGATCACGGTCAGCGCGTTTTCGACGACCTCTGCCCGTGCACCGCCGCCGATGTCGCAGAAGTTGGCCGCCCGCCCCCCCGCCCGCTGGACCATGTCCAGGGTGCCCATGCAGAGCCCTGCACCGTTGCCGACGATGCCGACCTCGCCGTCGAGCGACACGTACGTGAGGTTCCGCTTCTTCGCTTCGACCTCGTAGGGGTCGCCCTCAAGCACGCCGCCGTACCGCTCCTCCAGCGCCCGCTGCCGTGAGCTGGCGTTCTCGTCCGTCTCCAGCTTGGCGTCCCCCGCGACGAGCTGGCCCTCACTGGTCACGACCAGCGGGTTGATCTCGGCCGTGATCGCATCGTGCTCCGGTATTGCGCGGTACAGCTTTTTCATCAACGGCACCATCGCCCGCACGTGCTCTCCCAGGCCGGCGTGGTAGACGAGCTGATTGAGCTCGAAGTCGAGAGGGCCGCGCCATGGATTGGGGTAGAGCCGGGCGATGGCGTCAGGCGACTCGTCGGCAACCTGCTCGATGTCCATCCCACCCATCGCCGACAGCATCAGAATGTTGGCGCGAGCGTCGCGGTCGACGGTGAAGCCGAGGTAGACCTCCCGGGCGATGTCCAGGACGGCCTCGCAGTAGACGAGGGGCACCCTGTGCCCCTTGATGTCCATTCCGATGATCTGCTGAGCTGCACTGCCGGCCTCAGACGGCGTCTGGGCCAGCTTGATGCCGCCGGCCTTGCCCCTGCCGCCCACAGGCACCTGGGCCTTGACGGCCACGGGGCCGAGCTCCGCGCAGGCCAGCGCGGCCTCCTGCGGCGAGCGCGCAACTCTGCCGAGCGGGATCGGGATGCCCAGCGAGGCCAGAACTTCCTTGGCCTGGTACTCGAGCAGCTTCATAGCCGGTTGAGAAGAGTAGCTTTTCTGGACCCAGGAGACGTTATTCCTCTCGGATTAGGTATCTACGGTCCAGGAAAGCTTGACTTAACGGGCGCAGGTGACTGGAACAGGAATGCATGCCACACTGCGGCACGCATGGCCCGATCCGCGAGTGTTCCGAACAGCCTTCGGAACGGACCGTTCCGTGGCTCCGAGGCGGTGCGCCGAGGCCTCCTCACCAAGCGACAGCTGCGAAGCAGTCCGTGGTGCCGGCTGTTCCATGACGTCTATGTGCACGCCGGCGTAGCCATCTCGCACACAGTGCGCTGCCGAGCGGTTGAGCTGATCCTACCGAACGGCGCCGCAATCAGCGGAGGAAGCGCGGCGTTCCTCTACGGAGCGGACATCCTCGACTCGGAGGCACCGGTCGAGGTAACACTCCCTCCCAGGGTCTGGATGAAGGGGCAGCCCGGAATCGCGGTCCGGCACTCCGAGCTTGGCGCGGGCGACGTCGTCTCGAGAATCGGAATTCGAGCAACCAGCCCGGTGCGAACTGCTTTCGACGTGGCTCGCCGGGGCCGGTCGGGGGATGCCGTGGTGGCTGTAGACGCGTTGCTGGTGCATTGCGGCCTCGCGCTCGAGGAGATCGCTGCCTATGCAAATGATGGAAGACAGTCCTGGCACGGTGGGCGCCGGGTGGCCGGGGTGCTGAGCCTTGCAGCGGTCGGAGCGGAATCCCCCATGGAGACTCGTCTCCGGCTGGTCCTGGCCCGAGCCGGTCTGCCGCCCCCAGCGCTGCAGCATCGAGTGTGGAATGAGGCCGGCGTTTGTGTGGCCCGTCTGGATCTCGCGTACGTAGATGCGCGCCTGGGCATCGAGTACGACGGCCAGTGTCACTGGGAATCCAGGGCGATCCGGAAGGACCTTCTGAGACAGAACGCGCTGCGCGCCCTGAGCTGGACCTTGCTCCGGTTCACTGCGGACGACGTGTTGCGCCACCCGAAGCGTCTCGTAACCCAGGTTCGCTCCGCCCTTCAGATGTGAGTCGGCGCCCGTTTCACAGCGGGATGTTCCCGTGCCAGCGCGGCGCTCGCTTGCGCTCCTTTCGGAGTGCGAGCCGAAGCGCCCTGATCAGGGCTGGGCGCGTGCTGGCCGGCTCGATCACCTCATCCAGGTAACCCCGCTCAGCCGCAACGTATGGGTTGGCGAAGCGCTCGGTGTAGTCGGCCACCAGCTCTGCGCGCCGCTCGGCCGGGTCCGGTGCCGCTTCGATCTGACGCCGGAAAATCACGTTGACGGCGGCATCAGGTCCCATCACAGCCACCTCGGCCGTCGGCCAGGCCACGTTGTAGTCGGCTCGGATGTGCTTGGAGCACATCACGCAGTAGGCGCCGCCGTATGCCTTCCGGGTGATGACCGTGAGCTTCGGCACCGTCGCCTCACAGAAGGCGTAGAGCAGCTTGGCGCCGTGGCGAATGATGCCGCCGTACTCCTGCTGGGTGCCGGGCAGGAAGCCCGGCACGTCCTCGAAGACCACAAGCGGGATGTTGAACGCATCGCAGAAGCGGACGAAGCGGGCGCCCTTGACCGAGGCGTCGATGTCAAGAGAGCCTGCCATCACCTTTGGCTGGTTGGCCACGACGCCCACAGGGTGGCCGTCCAGCCGAGCGAGCCCGATCACGATGTTCATCGCGTGGAACGGCTGGACCTCGAAGAAATCGCCGTCGTCCACCACTCGGCGGATCACGTCCTTCATGTCGTACGGCTCTTTCGCGCTGTCGGGGATCAGGCGGGTAAGAGCTGCATCACTCCGCTCAGCCGGATCGCTGGCAGCAACCCTCGGTGGCTGCTCGCCTGAGTGCTGCGGGAGGAACGACAGCAGGCGCCGCACCTGCTCGAAGGACTCGTCCTCGCTCTGAGCCAGGAAGTGGGCGACACCCGACTTCACGTTGTGCACCTCGGCGCCGCCCAGGCTGTCGAATGTCACCTGCTCACCGGTGGTGACCCGTATCACCTCGGGGCCGGTAATGAACATGTAGCCCAGCCCGTGGACCATGAACGTGAAGTCGGTCATGGCCGGTGAGTAGACGGCGCCGCCCGTGCAGGGGCCCAGGATGAGGCTGAGCTGGGGGATGACGCCGCTTGACTCGACGTTTCGCCAGAAGATCTCGGCGTAGCCCGCAAGCGAGACCACACCTTCCTGAATGCGGGCACCGCCCGAATCGTTGATGCCGACGATCGGCACCCGGTTCCGGTAGGCGAGGTCCATGACCTTGCAGACCTTCTCGGCGAAGACCTCGCCGAGCGAGCCGCCAAAGGCCGCGGCGTCGTGACTGAACAGCATCAGGTCCCGGCCGCCAATCCTGGCCATCCCCGTCACAACGCCGTCGCCATAGGGCCGGCGCTCGTTGAGGCCGAACTGCTGCGAGCGGTGGCGGGCAAACAGGTCCAGCTCCTCGAACGAGTTGCGGTCCGCCAGGCGCTGGATGCGCTCGCGGGCGGTCAGCTTGCCCTTCTCGTGCTGGCGCCGAAAGCCGTCGGCGTCGCCGTGAGCGGCCTCGTAGCGGCGCTGTCTAAGAGCATTGATGGGGTCGACTCGGCGGTTCGTCATTCGCCCCCATAAGGTAGGGCGACCGCGTTCAGCGTGCTACGTTGGGGGCAAGTGGCGAGAGACGCGCTCGGGGGTGTGGTCCTGCTCGGGCTGCTCATTCTGGTGGTGATCCAGGGCCAACGCCTGGTGGCTGGCGCTGGCACATCGACAAGTGGCCCGCTGGCCGACGCTCCAGGCCAGCTGGTTTCCGTTGCACGAGACGCGGGCGGTGTTACCGGCGCAGACCCGAACGTGCTGCTGGCGGTGAGCAAGGTCGAGTGCAACTTCGGCCGCTGCCGCAGCGGTCAGTCTGACAGCCTGGTGCCGGCGGACCTGCGCAGACACGTCGACGTGGTCGCCCTGAAGCCCGGCGGCAGTACCGCTGTGATGCTGGGCCTCAACGAAGGCCGCCGCATCGGTGACTGGGTAAACCCCAGGCCAGTCGCGGGTGGGCAGCACGCAATGGGCTTCATGCAGTTCCTGCCGACGACCTGGCGAGAGGAGGTGTCAGCAGCGCCAGGGCGGCCCTCCGACCCGTACAAGCCGTACGACAGCATGCTCGTGGCCGGGTCCTACCTGACACGGCTGCAGAGAGGCGCCGAGGACGGCAAACGGCGAGATCTGCATACGGCGCTGACCGTCTATGGGGGCAGCGCAGCATACGCGGACCGAGTGCTCGATCTGGTCCGGGGATCACGGTAAGCTCGGCGCATGGCAGCCTGCAGACCCCTCGTGCTGTTTATCCGGCCCCGGCCCGCGGTCGGGGCGACGAGGTCCACCGGCGCTGCCTGATGTTGGGAGGCCCTCCCCTGAGCCCTTTACGCAAAGCTGATCGGGCTCTACCCCCCTTCTGATGCGCTGAGCAGGCTCTCGTTCCTTCGATCCGGGTCGGGGCGTACTTGCCCACCACCAACCCCCAACCGACTCGGAGGAACGACCTATGGAACGGACCCTTATCGGTCCAGACGCCTACCGCGAGGCGCTCTCAGTCCGCGACCTGACTGACGCGGCGCAGGCCAGCATGCGATGCAGCACCTCGTCAGTGAAGTGATCTCCCGGCTGCGTGACGCGTGGCGCTGTGCTGTCATCGTCCAGCGCTCACATCCGGTGGTGTCGGTCGCGGAGAACTACGAGCTGCTCGAGTATCCGCCGGACGCGCCGGCCCGTGACGCACGCTACACACGCTACGTCAGCTCGGACGCCGTTCTGCGTACGCACACCAGCGCCATGATCCCGAGCTTGCTGAGTTCGATCTCGGCAGCCGAGTACCAGGACGTGCTCCTGGCCTGCGTCGGTCTCGTGTACCGGCGAGACAGGATCGACCGCCAGTCAGTCGGAGAACCGCACCAGCTCGACCTGTGGCGCATCTCGCGCCATCGCCTCCGCGAAGCGCAGCTGCGCCAGATGATCGAGCTGACAGTGAGCGCGCTCCTGCCCGGCTGCCGGCACCGCGCCAACAGGACGTCTCATCCATACACGACCAGCGGTCTCGAGGTGGAGGTTCAGCGCGGCGACGCGTGGGTGGAGGTCGCGGAGTGCGGCCTGGCGGCGCGCGGTGTCCTGGCTCGAGCCGGGCTGGCGCCGGGCCGATACGGCGGGTTGGCGATGGGCATCGGGCTGGATCGCACCCTGATGCTGCGCAAGGGAATCGATGACATCCGTCTGCTGCGCTCGACCGACGAGCGGGTGGCATCCCAGATGCTCGACCTGGCGCCCTACCGTCCGGTCTCGTCCATGCCGCCGATGCGTCGGGACCTGTCGATTGCGGTTGCAGGCGGAACGTCGGCCGAGGAGCTTGGCGACCGGGTCCGAGCCGCGCTGGGCCGCGACGCCGAAGCGGTGGAGGCGGTCGAGATCATCTCCCGAACGCTGGCCGAGGACCTTCCCCCCCGGCCGGCGGCGCGACTGGGTATCGCACCCGGCCAGTGGAATCTGCTGGTCAGGTTGGTGCTGCGCCACCCGACTCGGACGCTGAGCGCCAGGGAAGCCAACCGACTCCGAGACGAGGTCTATGCCGCGATCCACGAAGGAAGCGCATGGCAGTGGGCTTCACAGGTCCGCCGCGACGGTTAGCCGATGTCGCCCGGCCGGTATTCACCGAACACCCGCCTCAGCCGGTCGCAGCACTCGCCGATCGTGGCGTAGGCGGCCAGGGAGTCCTTGAGCGGGTACATCAAGTTGTCCGTGCCTCGGGCCGCATCCTCCAGCCGGTCCAGACACCGCTCGACTGCACCATTGTCGCGTTCGGCTCGGAGCAGTCGAAGCGCGGCAACCTGCGCCTCCTGGTGCTTCGGCCCGATCTTCACGATCTCCACCTGGTCGGCCCCGTCGGTCTGAAAGCGGTTCACGCCAACCACCGCCCGCTCTCCACTCTCGACTCGCTGCTGCAGCCTGTAAGCAGACTCCGCGATCCGCCGCTGCATCCAGCCCGACTCGATCACAGCGACCGCTCCCCCCCGCTCGTCCACCTCGGCCATTATTCGTAGCGCCTCTTCCTCGACCTGGTCGGTCAGCGCCTCCACGTAGTACGAGCCGCCGAGCGGGTCGGCGACGTTCGCCACTCCGGTCTCGTGAGCGATGACCTGTTGAGTGCGCAGAGCCAACTCGGCGGCCTGTCGCGAGGGCAGGCCCAACGCCTCGTCGTAGGCGTTGGTGTGCAGCGACTGAGTGCCGCCGAGCACTGCGCTCATTGCCTCCAGCGCGGTCCGCACCACGTTGTTCAGAGGCTGCTGCGCCGCCAGTGTCACACCGCCGGTCTGGGTGTGGAATCGCAGCCTCCTCGAGCGCGTGTCCTGCGCGCCGAAGCGGTCGCGCGCGATGCGTGCCCACATTCGGCGGGCGGCACGAAACTTTGCCACCTCCTCAAAGAAGTCCATGTGACAGGCGAAGAAGAACGACAGCCTGGGCGCGAAGTCGTCTACCTTCAGACCGGCAGCGACCGCGGCTTCGGCGTAGGCGATTGCGTCGGCCAGCGTGAAGGCGACCTCTTCGGCAGCCGTCGCCCCAGCCTCGCGGATGTGGTAGCCGCTGATCGAGATCGTGTTCCAGTTGGGCAGGCCGCGGCTGCAGTAGGCGAAGAGATCGGTGGTCAGCCGCATTGAGGGCTGTGGCGGGAAGATGTAGGTCCCGCGGGCGGCATATTCCTTGAGGATGTCGTTCTGAACCGTCCCGGTGATCCGCTCTGGCGGGCAGCCCTGCTGCTCCGCCACCAGCTGGTACAGGAGCAGCAGCAGGGCGGCGGTGGCATTGATGGTCATCGAAGTCGAGATGCGGTCGATGGGCAGACCCTGGAGCAGGATCTCCATGTCCCGCAGAGAGTCGATAGCCACGCCCACCTTCCCAACTTCGCCATTGGCCATGGGGTGGTCAGAGTCGTAGCCGATCTGGGTCGGCAGGTCGAACGCCACCGAAAGACCCGTCTGTCCCTGTCCCAGCAGGAACCTGTACCGCTGGTTGGACTCGGCCGCCGTGCCGAAGCCGGCGTACTGGCGCATCGTCCAAAGCCTTCCGCGGTACATGTCGCTGCGGATCCCACGTGTATAGGGGAAATCGCCCGGTGGCGGCTGCTCGGGCCCCGCCTCGGCCGCCCGATAGAACGGCTTGAGCTCGAGGCCGCTGTCGTTCAGGACCGGCTGCTCACGGTCTGTGCCCGACATCCTCCTCCAGTTCGCTCAGCACTCCGAAGGTGCTCCGCGGGTGCAGGAAGCCGATCCGGGTGCGGCCGTCGGCTCCGGGTCGCGGCTCCTTGTCGATCGTCTGGATCCCGTTCGCCTCCGCACGGCGGAGGGCATCGCCGACGTCGTCCACCGCGTACGCGATATGGTGGATGCCCTCGCCACGCTTCGCGATGAACCGGCCGATCGGCGAATCATCCTCCAGCGGCTGCATGAGCTCGATCTCAGTGTCGCCGATCCGGAACGTCGTCGCCTCCATCCGGTCTGCCTCGGCTACCCAGCGATGGGCGATCTGCAGGCCGAAGACCTCCTCGTACAGCTTGATCGCCTCGTCAAGGTCCTTCACCGCGAGGCCCAGATGCGAGATCCGTCGCAACATCAGGCGACCGAGAACAGACGCGTTACGCGGTTGAGCGTGGTCAGGTTGCCAACCAGGCCCTGGATCCTGAGTTTGCCGGTCAGCATCTTGCCCGCCACCTCACGCCCCGTCGCGTCCAGGTAGTTCGGCATCCCCGCGAACCCGATCCTTACGTTGCTCAGCTGCATCACGGTCTCCGCGTCGGCGCGGATCGTGACGTCCCGCCGCTCCTCGAGCCCGTTTCGTACCACCAGGTGACCGCCCTCGAAGTCCAGCGTCACCGCTTCGTCGATGTCGGTGACCAGGATCCCCACCCGGGCCTTGAGGCTGTGGAAGTCCTTCAACTTCTCCGGGTGGGAGACCACGTTGGCCTCGATGAGGCCGCCCAGCAAATGAGCAAAGGCTGACGCCTCTTTGCCGTCCGCGTAGTCGACGGGGTTGGTCACGCCTCGTCCGGCCAGGTGACGGGCACTCGGGTCGTGCATTCTGTCAGCTCCTGCGAAGCCTTGGTATACCGCACGACCGTGGGAAGGTCGCCCTTCAGCTTCAGCTTCCCCTGGAGCATGCCCCTGGTCGCGTCCAGCTCTTTCAAGGCGACCTGCTTCCAGCGCGAGTACGAGCCGCTGATGACGAAGTCGCACGCCTGAGCGTCAGCGGCGCTGCCGACACGGACGTCGCGAGCCTCGCCCTCGAAGAGGTCCATGACGATGCCCTTGGCGTCCGGGAACTTCTTGTCCGGCTCGGCCTCTACAACAAGGCCGACCGTCCACTTCCAGCCCTTCCCGGCCTGCTTGTAGACCGGGCTCTTGTTGATCTCGTCTTTGAACGCTTGGGCCCACTCGCTTGAGAATGCGGCTATCGTCATCTCCGCGTTACCTCCGTTCGCAAACGCTAATACAGCATCGGCGCGACACGGCGCCCGAGCCGGCGGATGCAATCATCGTCCTGTGACCCGACGCGCGTGGGTCCTTTCGTGGCCATGTCGGTGATCTGGGGGATGGTTGACGCCGAGCAGACCGTTCGCCTGACAGTTCAGCGATTGCAGGCAGCAGGTGGCGAGGAGCCAGGCCGGGAGGGAGCCGAGGAAGCGACCGGCGAAATCAGCCTCCGGCCCGCCTACGACCAGGAGCTGACGGACCCTTTGCAGCGCGCCGGCGACCTCGCAGGACTGGAGGGCCTTGCTGCCGCGGGCCCCTCACACATGATCCTGGCCATGGCCGCGCCGGACAGCTCTGCAGCCAGGTTCATCAAGGATCCCGACAGCAAGCCGGCCCACATCGCACGGGCGCTCCGCGACCTGGCGGTTCAGAAGGTGGAGGCCATCACGGCCGGCGACCACCAAGCCGCCGCCCGGCACCGGGCGGAGGAGAAGCGCAGGAGGGAGGAGTTCCACCAGGCGATGAAAGCCTGGCGTGAGAGCGTCCGTTAGGAACTACAGTACGGCTCATGAGCTTGAACCTAGCGATGATGCTGCGGGAGTCGGCGCGTGCAAGGCCCGAGAAGGCGGCCCTCATCCTCGACGACTTCAGGGTGACCTACGCCCAGCTGGAGGCCCTGTCCAACCAGGTGGCTGGCAGCCTTCGTGCGGCTGGCGTCCAGGTGGGTGACCGCGTGGGCCTGATGCTGCCGAATGTTCCTCAGTTCGTTGCCGCCTACTACGGCATCCTCAAGGCCGGCGCCGTCGTCGTGCCCATGAACGTGCTGCTGAAGGCACCTGAGGTCGCTTACTACCTGGGCGACTCGGGGGCCAGGGCACTCATCGTCTGGGAGGACTTCGCCGAAGAGGCGCGCAAAGGCAGCCCCGACGGGGTCCTCCCATATGTCGTCCAGAAGCCCGGCAGCAGCGCCCTGCCGGACGGCGCGCGCGCGTTCAACGCACTCCTGCAGGGCTCACCCCGCTTCGACATCGCAGCCACGGGACCCGACGATCCCGCGGTCATCCTCTACACATCGGGCACGACGGGACGGGCCAAGGGCGCCGAGCTCACCCACTTCAACCTCTACATGTGCTGTGACGTGGCTGCAAACCGGCTGATCGAGTTTCGTGACGACGACGTGTCCATGGCCGTGCTCCCCCTCTTCCACTCGTTCGGCCAGAGCAACGTGCTGAACACCGCCGTCTACGCCGGGGGCACGATCACCCTGGTCCCCCGCTTCGAGCCGACAAAGGTGCTCGAGGTCATCCAGCGCGACGGGGTCAGCGTCTTCTGCGGCGTCCCGACAATGTACTTCGCGCTCCTCCATCATCCCGACGCGGGCCAGTACGACACCACCTCCCTGCGCCTCTGCGTCTCGGGCGGAGCTTCGATGCCTGGCGAGGTGATGAAGACGTTCGAGGCAAAGTTCGGGGTCACGATCCTCGAGGGCTACGGCCTCTCCGAGACGTCACCGACCGCCAGCTTCAACGTCAGCAAGGAACAGCGGAAGTTCCTCAGCATCGGCAAGCCGGTCTGGGGAGTTGAGATGAAGATTTTCGACGAGCAGGACAACGAGCTCCAACCAGGGCCTGACAACGTCGGGGAGATCGTGATCCGCGGCCACAACGTCATGAAGGGGTACTTCAACCGGCCCGAGGCCACCGCAGAGGTCATGCGCAGCGGCTGGTTCCACAGCGGTGACATGGGCTACGTCGACGACGACGGCTACTTCTTCATCGTCGACCGCAAGAAAGAGCTGATCATCCGGGGCGGCTTCAACGTCTATCCGCGCGAGATCGAGGAGGTCCTGTTCGCCCATCCGGCCGTGGCCGCGGCGGCGGTGATCGGCGTGCCCGACGAGCGATTGGGCGAGGAAGTCAAGGCTGTCGTACAGCTCAAGGCCGGCGTGTCAGCCACGGCCGATGAGCTGATCGACTACTGCAAGGAGCGAGTCGCGGCGTACAAGTACCCCCGCTCAGTGCAGTTCGTGGACCAGCTCCCGATGGGCCCCACAGGCAAGATCCTGAAGCGCGAGCTGAAGGCGCAGCTGGAGGCGGCAGCGAAGGCCTGATCGGCGCGGAGGGACGGGCGTCCCCCACCGCATCTCACCGCTCCACGAGCTCGCGGAGCCCAGCCAGTGGAGGGTGGGCCGCGCTCGCTGCCTGAGAGCCACGACACATCAGTCGAGTCTGGATGCCCAGCCGCGAGGCCGCATCCAGGAACTCCACCTTGTCATCGACAAGAAGCGTGGCATCCGGCTGCCCACCGAGGAGCGTCAACGCATGCAGGTAGATCGCCGGATCAGGCTTTGCGCCACTTCCCACGACAGCGCCACGGCGTCAAAGTGGCGACCGAGCTGCCAGCCGTCGACGACCGCCCTCGTCTGATAAGCACAGTTGCTGACCAGGGCCAGCCGGATACCGCCGCGACGCAGCTCGATCAGGCAGGGTTCCACGTCGTCGAAGAGCGACACAACCTGCCGCCACAGCAGCTCCTCACCCTCGGCGATCTCAGCCTCTAGCTCCGCGCCGCCATCGACACCAAGCGCCCCAAGCACGGCGGCCACGTCGCCGCGACCGCCGCCGAACCTGCCTAACATTCGGTCGGGCAGCGTTTTTTCCCAGGCCTGATGGTAGGCATCCGAAGCGACCCTGAGCTTCGCCGCCATCCCTGCTCGGCCTGCCTCTAATCCCGGGAAGTCAACCCATGCCAGCGTGTCGTACAGGTCGAACAGGACACACCGGGTCGTCACATCCCTGGAGCCCCCGGCTACGGTGCCACAGCCGCGGTTTCTTGTTGTGTTTGGCCGGCCTCGCCGAGCAGATACTTGCCGAACCAGCCTGCTATGCGGCGCAGCCTCTCCACCCGCCTGTCGGGCCTGCCGTTCCGCGAGAGTTCATGCGACTCCCCGGGGAAGCGGACGAGCTCCACCTCGCGGCCCAGGAGGCGGAGAGCGCCGAAGAGCTCCTCGGCCTGCGAGATGGCGCAGCGCAAGTCCGCTTCCCCATGTAGGAGCAGCAGCGGCGTTCGGATGTCGCGGACGTACCTGATCGGCGAACGCCGCCACAGCTCGTCGGGGTCGGGCCAGGGCGGTGGGCCAATCTCCTGCTCGCCCCACAGCACAACGTCGTGCTGCGCGAACTCGCTGACCAGATTGGAGATGGAGCGCATGGACACCGCGGCGGCGAATCGGTCGGTTTGGCCCACGACCCAGTTGGTCATGAAGCCGCCGTAAGAGCCGCCGGCAACCCCCATTCGGGCCTCGTCCACGAACCCTGTCCGGTCGATGAACTGGTCGAGCGCGGTCATCAGGTCCTGGTAGTCGCTGCCGCCCCAGTCACGCACGCAGGCCTGCTTGAAACTCTCGCCGTAGCCGTCCGAGCCGCGGGGGTTGGTGTAGACGACCAGAAAGCCCATCCCGGCCAGCACCTGGAACTCGTGAAAGAACGCCCATCCGTACTGACCATGCGGGCCGCCGTGGATCTGCATGACCAGCGGGTGCTTCCGAGCCGGATCGAAGCCGGGCGGCTTGAGTACCCAGCCCTCGATCTCCAACCCATCGGAGGCCGCGAAGACGTGGCGCTCGGGGGCTGCCACTAACCGATCACACAACCACGGGTTGGCGTCGGTCAACCGGTACTGCCGCCCACCATCGGCCAGGATTACCGCGCCAGGGCAGGTGGGCTCCGTGACGCAGGCAGCGATCCGCCCATTGCGAACGTCGAAGTCGTAGATGCTGCTCCGCTCACGGGCGAGCTCGACTGCCACCACGCCCTTCAAGTCGACCGCGTGCAGCTCTGCCACGCCCGGCCCACTGGTTTGAAAGTAGAGGCGGTCGCCGTCGTCAGACCACTCGAGGCGAGCGCTCGCGGTGGCCCGCATGTCGGTCATGACGCTGCCGCCGGCCGATCGATCCAGGCGTTCTGTCAGACAGCGCGGCTCCCCACCCGCAGCCGGGACCACCCACACGCGCTCGTGCGCCCCGGCCCGCTCTCCGATCGGAGCCAGGAACGCGATCAGGTCGCCGCGGGGAGACCATGCCGGTGTCGTCATCTCCAGGCCCTCCGCGACCGGGCGCCGCGACAGACCCGCGACGTCCGTGACGTAGAGCCGCGTGGTCCGGCGGAGGTCTGCGTCGGGTTCTGAATCGCCGATCACTGCTATCGAGCGCCCGTCGGGCGACCAGCTGAAGCCGCCGATCGACCACGCCCCGTCTGTGAGCTGGCACGGCTCTCCGCCGTCGGCCTCAACAACGAAGAGGTGCGTGTGCCTTCCGTCGAGGTAGCCGACACCATCCCGCTTGTAGCTCAAAGACCTCACGATTCGTGCGACGGGCGGCCGGCGGCTCTGATCCTCACCGTCGGGTGGGCGCGGATCGTCGACGACGGCGTCGGGGTCGCCCACGACCCGGGCAGCGAATGCCAGGCGCCGGCCGTCCGGCGACCAGCGGGCGGCCAGTACTCCGTCGGGGATGTCCGTCAACCTGGTTGCGTCCCGACCGTCGGCTCCCACCGCGAAGAGCTGGTCTCGAGCTCCCAGCTGGCTCAGGACCGCGATACGGCTACCATCCGGCGACCACTCCGGTGAGTGATCGCGCTTGACGTCGGATCGAAGCTCGATCGCAGGCGAACCAGGGTCGGTCCCGGCAACGACCACGCGACCGTGGTTCCGCCGCGTGCCGGCGTCAGCCCAGGTCACCTGGTAGGCGACCCGGTCGCCGGTGGGCCTCAGGCGGACGTGGTCGACCCAGCGGAACAGGTAGAGGTCTTCGGGAGTCAGCGGCCGGTCAGACACAGGTGGCCATTTAACCAGAGGGGCGGGCGACTCAAGGACTGTCACCTACCTGTCGCCGGGCGGGAGTACGCTTCGAGCATGGGTGCCGACGCCGTCCGCCGCGGCGCCTGGGCAGGCCTGGTCGCGGGCTTCGCGGTGGTGGCAGCAATGTACGTCGCGGCGCTGCTTACGGGGGTGCGCGCCCTGCCTGACCTCCTGCAGCAGCAGATCCTGTCAGTGATGCCGGGGCCGGTCTTCGGCTTCCTCATCGACAACCTGCAGCACGCCGGGAAGGTGATCGAGGAGGTGGGCCTGATAGCGGCAATGGTGATAGCCCTGGCATGCCTGGGCGCGGCTGCCGGGATGGTCACCGAGCGCTACCGGCTGCCCCAGGCCGGACTGCTGGCCGGCGCCGTGGCATGGCTGGTCGTGGGACTGGTCGCACTGCCGCTGGGCGGACAGGGGCTGCTCGGCCTGAACGGTGGGCCGGCAACACCGGTCCTGTGGGCGCTTGTGTTCGTGGCCTACTGGCTGGTCTGGCAAAACGCCTGGGGCCTGGCGGCCCCAGAGACCCCGGTCGACGCGGGCCGGCGCCGGGTGGTCATGATGACGCCGGTCATCATCGGCGTCGGCAGCCTGGCGCTGATTGGTGTGCTCAAGGTGCCGGAATGGGTTCGGGCGGTGGTGGCGCCGCCAGAGTCGGGTCTGACCGGCCCCGTCCCTGAGATCACCCCGGTCGAAAACTTCTACCGGGTGTCAAAGAACTTCACGGACCCTGTGGTCGCGGCGCAGGGCTGGGCACTGGCGGTTACCGGCGCGGTCGGGCGATCGCTTCGGCTCAACTATCGGGACCTGCAAGCGCTGCCGTCGATGTCCGAGTACGTCACGATGGAGTGCATCAGCAACGACGTGGGCGGCAACCTGATGAGCACCGGTAAGTTCACCGGGGTGCCGCTGCGGGATCTGCTCACCATGGCGGAGCCGCGGTCCGGCGCGGGGGCGGTCAACTTCCGTGCGCGGGACGGCTACACGGAGAGCCTGCCCCTGTCCGCCGTGATGAGCTCCACGGAGATCATGGTCGTCCACCAGCTTGACGACAAGCCGCTGCCCGATGCTCACGGCTTTCCGGCGCGGATGCTGATTCCCGGCCGCTACGGGATGAAGGGGCCAAAGTGGCTCGATCAGATCGAGGTCGCGGCAGCCGAGGGAGGTGG
>DATFWQ010000167.1:0-6280 GCA_035259145.1 Candidatus Dormiibacterota bacterium
AGGAAGTCCTCGCCCCAGGTCTCGCTCGGGGTAAGGCGCAATGGCGCGCCGGCTACCGAGCCCACCACCTCATAGTCATCCTCCCCGAAGGGGGATACGTTGAGCGCTCCGATGTAGAAGGCCGGGTGGTGGCTGGCGACGACGGCTACCGGCGTCGGCAGTCCGGCTTCCTCGTGTTTGCGCGCAATCTGCCAGTTGTGGCGCGGAGACATGTGGATGCCGAGCTTGCGCGGGCCTTTGTACTGGTTGCGGAGAAAGGCGATGTTGTAGGCGCCGCTGTCCGGATCGCGCATTACGGAGGTCATGTCGATGTAGGGACCGCCGTCCATCCGGTGATGGCGGACGATCGGAAACTCTCGGAGGTCGACCTCGTCACCGACCTTGACCACCTCTTTCACCGGCGCCCTAGAGGCCGGAACTAGGCGCGCCGGCAGCCGGCGCTCTTCGCGGCGGGCGTACTCCAATCCGAGAGCCTTGTAAGCCTGCTCGGGCCCCAGTCCGAGCGCCAGCGCACAGCGCTCTCGGGTAGCGAACACGTTGGTCGCCAGCGGGAACGACGACACCTCACCGTTCAGATCGAGCGGCCGATCAAAGACGACCAGCGGGTAGCGGTTGCGATCCTCGAGCTTCTGCAGGACGGCGGTGACCCCGAACGAGGCAGGGTCGACCGGTTCGCGGACGTGGACTATCCAGGATGGGTACGCGGTCTCGAGCCGGTCCAGATAGGCACGTACGCCCGGCGAGTAGACGTCCCCGCCGGCTCGTGCAGTCGGAGCCGTGCTCGTCGCCAAGGTGGTTGCCTCCTCTGCGAGTTATGACGTGTGATATCATCCATCGGTCCCCGGTGTCAAGGCGGCCGGCCACCAAGACTCGAGGTGTAGAAAATGATCACAGCTCCTGCGCCCTCCGGCGTCGCCGCGCATCTCGTAGACCTGCGTTTGTGGCTGGAGGCCATCGACCGGCTGGGGGAGCTCCGCAAGATCGACGCCGAGGTCGAGCCGATCGACGAGATGGGAGGCCTCACCTACCTGGTCGGCAAGACTGAGGGCTCGCCGGCGCTTCTGTTCAGCAACGTCCGCGGGGCGGCTCCGGGCGTGCGCTCAGTGTTCAACCTCCTCGGCACAAGCCTGCCGCGAATCGCACTCGCGCTTGGCCTCGATCCCCACCTTGGCGCAGGGGAGGTGATCCAGCAGCTCCGCGCCAAGCTCAAGAACCGGATACCACCGATCACAGTTCTCCGGGAGTCGGCGCCCGTCAACGACAACCGCCTGCAGGGCGCCGACATCGACCTCGGGGCCTTCGCTGCGCCTCGGCACTGGCCGCTCGACGGTGGGCGCTACATCGGGACGGCCGACGTGGTGATGACGCGCGATCCTGATCTCGGCCACATCAACCTCGGTACCTACCGGATGATGGTGCACGACCGCAACCACGTCGGCCTCTACCTCAGTCCCGGAAAGGACGCGCGCCTGCACATCACCCGCGCCTGGCAGCGCGGCGAGGACGTTCAGGTGGCGGCGGCGCTCGGTGTACACCCACTCTGGATGATCGTCGCCTCGCAGACCTTTCCCAAGAACCTGTCCGAGTACGAGGCCATCGGCGGCATCATGGGGGTGCCCCTGCAGGTGGTCGAGGGCGACACGACCGATCTGCTCCTGCCCGCCTATGCCGAAATCGTCATCGAGGGCGTCATCGGCGCAAACAGCACGCGGCTGGAAGGGCCCTTCGGCGAGTTCACCGGCTACTACGGTAGGCCCGAGGCCGGAGCCCCGTTGGTCGAGGTCACGGCGATTCACCACCGTGATTCACCGATCCTCACCAACGCGCTGATGGCTGACTACCCGAGCTGCGACATGGCGCTCTTCTACTCCATCACCAAGAGCGCCCGCCTGTGGGACGACCTGGACAAGTACGGGATCCCCGGCATCAAGGGAGTCTGGACCGTCCCCGCCGCGGCGTCAGGTTTCGGGATGGTCGTGGTCTCGCTCGAGCAGCGCTACGCCGGCCACGCGGCCCAGGTCCTCGCGCTCGCCGCCCAGGCTCCGAGCGCCGCGTACTACACAAAATGGATCGTGGCCGTAGATGAGGACGTTGACCCGACTGACACCAACCAGGTCATCTGGGCCATGTCCACCCGCTGCCACCCCATCGAAGACATCGACACCCTCCGCAACACGTGGAGCACGTGGCTCGACCCCACCCAGAATCCGCCCGAGAAGCGGCCCTGGGGCTCGAAGGCGCTGATCAACGCTTGCAAGGAGTACCGCTATCTCGAGAGTTTCGCGAAGCGAACGACTCTGACAAAGAACACGTGGCAGCGGATTGCGTTGCGCTGGTCGACCGACTTCGGCCTTCCCGGCGCTGCACCCGAGCTCGCGGCCTACGAAAGCGGTGAGCGTCCGCTTACGTACCACGAAGCCTCGGACCTGGCCCTGGGCCGAGGCGACGCCATGCAGAATCAGCCGATCGATGCGGATGATGGTTCCGGGGCGTCGCGGATGTAAGTTTAGGTAGACCAAAGCAGCGCAGTGAACCGAGAAAAACCACGCGCATTCCATGCGATCGTCGAGCAGTTTCGCTCTGACATCCTTCGTGGGCGCCGCAAGCCGGGCGACCGCCTCCCGCCCGAACAGGCCATCTCGGAGCAGTTCAACGTGAGCAGGACCGGGGTTCGAGAGGCCATGCGTGTCCTGGAGAACCAGGGATTGGTGGAGGTTCGGCACGGATACGCCGGGGGCGGCTTCGTAGCTGGCAACGCCCTCGGTCCGGCGCTGGGTGCGCTGCAAACGTCTCTACAGCTCGGACAGGTCGAGGTCGACGAGCTATATCAGGCCAGGCTCTTCTTCGAGCCCACCGTGGCGCGCATGGCGGCGGAGCGCGGTACCGACCTGCTGGTGGCGCAGCTCGAGGAGAACTACCAGCGTGCGAGAGCGGCGGTGCAGGCCGGCAGTGATGCCTTCGCGATCAATCTCCAGTTCCATGCCATCCTGGCCAGGGCCGCCGGCAACCGGGTTCTGGCGATCTTCATGCAGGCGCTGGTCGAACTGCTCGAGATCCTGGATCGCGAGTATCCGACCAATCGCAGCGTGTCCAGGAAGGCCGTCTCCGACCACTCTGAGCTCATCGCAGCCATTCGGGACCATGACGGAGGGCGCGCGGAGAGCCTCATGGCCGAGCATCTTCGCGACCTGGAGGACCGTTTCGCGCAGATTCAGCGCAAGATGCGCCGGAGGCGCGGGGCGGACCAGGCCCCGATTCCGCCGTGGGGCGGCCTCAGGGTCGATCCCTCCCATTCCTCGGGGGACCTGACAGCGTTTCTGGATGGTTCCCGAGCCGCCCATGGACCGGATGCCCCGGAGCGTCGCCATGGCCAGCGCCACCCATAGGCCCTGAACCTGCCGCGGCGTCTGTCAGCGATCGCCGCCAGCGTGGTCAGGGCTCGGGATCGGCAGCAGCCGCCGTAACCGTTCATTCACGACCAATACCGTGCTGGCTGACTTTACGCTAGACCGCGGCGGCTTGAGCCCGACGCCGGACAACAACTTCAACTCCGAATGCGCCCAACATGAGGGCGCACTACCAGTCTGCTGAAGAGACGACACCGATCGACACGTTCAGAGGCAGTAATTAATCAGGTCGGCACAATCGCGGCCTTTGTGGGCCTCCCTGGGACGCCGACGGCTGCCTGGGTGATGGAGCTGAACCTCGTGAAGTCGAAGGTCACGACAAGCGTGGCTGGGGTCTCGATGATGACCTGGTGGGGCCCGTCCAGAAAGGCCTCCAGCTTGCGCAGAAAGGGGTTGTCGGGCTCGCGGTCAGCGCCTGAAAGCGCGGCGTAGAACCATTGCTTGACCTGATCCCAGTCCGCGTCGGCGGAGGAATGGATGACCACGTCGCCTTTGTAGGTCGCCATCTTGCCGTCCTTGCTCACCACGACGGACGCCCGGGGTCTGGATCGAAGTGCAGCGACCCGCTTGCGCGTGGCCGTGCAGTTCGTCCAGAAGCTGCCGTGGCAGTACACGTAGGCCATGACGACGCCCACCGGATAGCCCTGGCTTGTCGACCAGTTGAAGACGCACTCTCCCCTGTCACCGACGAGAGTCTCGAGCTCGGTGGGGTAGAGGGCCATCAAGGTGAAGTCCTCATGGTCGCCGATCGACGGTGCTCGATCAGGCCCCTCAGGGGGACGGTGCGGAGCAGGGTCGTCGAGTTCCATTTTCTGTCTCCTGTCGAGAAGATTCCTCCTCTGTACGACGAACGGAGTGCCCCCGAAATG
Source organism: Candidatus Dormiibacterota bacterium (assembly GCA_035259145.1). Taxonomy (GTDB): domain Bacteria; phylum Chloroflexota; class Dormibacteria; order Dormibacterales; family Dormibacteraceae; genus CF-161. The sequence goes on from DATFWQ010000167.1 coordinate 4,277, forward strand.
GACGGCATCTCGGAAAGGGAAGATGCTGCGCCTGGGCCGCGCCCTCAACCGCCGATGGGACTGGGCTGTCAGAGCTTGGCATCCCCTGGGCTGTCGACTGGCCAAGTTGTCGGGCGGTCAGCGCCGCTACCCGACCCGGCGAGGTGATCGTGCCTGTTCGACCCGCTGGGCTGTGCGGTGGCGAGGCCGAGCACGCTCACGTCGAGGGGTTCGTCCAGCTCGTGGGTCAGCGACAGCCATGGCTGCATTGCCGGGCGCCGGACTGGAAAGTTGCGGCATGATCAGGTGTAGGAGTTAGTCGCAGTACGGAGGTACGCATCCTGTCTCCATTGAATCCGGCTCGGCATCGCGTGCCAGACCCCATTCGCAGTTCGCTCTACGAGAGGTCTAGCGTGGCACCGCCGGCGGGCCTGACGGGCCGGCGTCGCGGGTCAAGGGGGCGCGGATCGGCCACCAACTTCCGGAGCTGGCCTCCCTGGAAGCAAGTCCTGGCCATCATGGTGAGCCTCGTCGGGGTCGCCTTCGTTACGCAGACACCCTGGAGGCCGGCACTGGGCGTGTTGGGCCTGCTCACGCTCGCGACCGTCCTCCTCGCAGCCGACGCCTGGGGCCTTAGGAGCCACGTCCCGTTGATGCGGTCTGGGCACCCGCTGCTGGCGGGTGGAGCCTGGGGCGTGATCGGCGGCGTACTCCTGCTCGTCGCGATCCTCGCCCTGGTGGGCCCGGGCCTGTCCTCGTCAAGTCCCCGCAGTGCCCCGCTCATGGCCCCCCGGCCGTCGCCCGTTTCACTCGCCCCGACACCCGCGACAATCCCGGTGACCGTGCCCGGTGTGACCGCGACACCAACGCCGGAATCGGTTACCTTCCTGGACGCTCCACTCTTTGTTGAGCGAGGCCACACCGCCACCCTGCACGCCCAGACTGCTCCCGACACCGACTGCTCGATCGAAGTCGGCTACCCATCGCCGCCAGAACTGGACGAGGCCACATCAGACGGCAACGGCATCGTCAGCTGGTCATGGAGGGTGGGGAAGCGCGTCGAGCCGGGCAGCTGGCCGATCACCGTCTCCTGCCGCACCGGCACCGGTACCACCCAGATCACGGTGACCTGACCTTACTTTCGGGTCCGGGGTAGGCGACGTCCGGTTCATCGTGGCGCTCATCAACCGGCTCGAGGCGGACGACCAGCTTGATTACCGAGCGGCGGGATGATGAGCTAGCGGCTGGGATGCGAGCTTGCGTCACGGATTTCCCGCCATCGTTTCGGGTGAGACCGGCGTGCGGCAGGTCGACCATGCCCAGGAGCTGACCGTGCCTGAGGGCAGGATCTCCATCCCGGCCCTCGGTGGTCCAGATGATCGAGTTCGTCACCAGGACCTACCTTGGACTGGACCTCACCGTGCAGCCAGGCTGAATTGATGTTTTGACAGGCGGCGTGAAGCACCTGAGAGAATCGGGGTCCACACTCCCGATCCGGTAGTGGGCGGGTCGGGGCATTGCGGAGGGAAGATCATGCGAAGACATGGCTTGAGAGCCATTGGCCCGCTCCTGGCCGCCGCAGCCGTCGCGCTCGGAGCCGGCCCAGCGCTCGCCTTCGCGGACGCGCTGGTGACTTCAGGAAGCGCTACGACGCCGTTCCCGCAGAACAAGCAGAACGAGCCCGCGATCGCTCGGGCGCCGTTTGACGGTTCGGTGCTTATAGCGGGCGTGAACGACGAGCTCGACCTGCAGCCGTGCTTCAGCAGCACGCCGAGCGGCCCCGGCAGCTGTCCGTTCACAGCAGGCGTCGGCATAAGTGGCGTCTACTTCTCCTTCAACGACGGCGCCAGCTGGGTGCAGCCCACCTACCAGGGCTGGAGCGCCCGCACCGGCAAGGCCAAGGTGGGCCCGATCGGCACGCTGCCCAACTACTTCGAGGCCGGCCTGGTGAACAACGGCGACCCGATCGTGACCGTCGGCCCCCGGCCGGACAGCGCCGGGAAGTTCAGCTGGAGCAACGGTCGC
>DATFWQ010000168.1:0-2493 GCA_035259145.1 Candidatus Dormiibacterota bacterium
CTTTAATATCCAATTCTCCCCGACGCCAGGGGCCTCGCCACAAGCCCTGGCCGCCGTGCGAGACTGCGTTTCCACGGCCCAGTTCTGCGTGCGAGACGAAGGAGGTGCGACCTCGCCTGAAGACCGCCGTCCCTTAGCCGATTGTTACTTCGTTCTCGGCGTCCCACCCAACCTGGCACACGACGTTCTGACCAACAGCACCAAGCGCGCCGCCTACGACCGACAGCGGGCAGCCGTGGGCTGGCGCCCGTCCTCGTCGGGCCCCTCATACGGCCACCCTGTTCGATGGAAGGACGGCGAGCCACGAGGGCCGGGTCTCGGACGCCCAAGGGATTCGACCGACACGGTTTTGTCGCGCGGCTGGAGGCGATGATGAGCCGGGGCCGGCTGATGATCGAGAAGAGCAAGGACCTCGCGTCGGCGTCGAAATGGGGGGGCGCAGACCCAGGCCTTGCTGCGAGATGAGCTGGACGACCATCCGTATACGAAGCGCTTCGAAGTCGCACTGAGCCAGCCCCGCCCCGAAGGCCTGGTGGCGGCGTACGGGGTGTTGTGGGCCGCGTACGAGGATGCGCTGAAGGGCGATCTGAAGCCGGTCGTGAAGGAAGGGCGCCCGTCCTGACCGATACACCGTCGCCCGCTAGCGAGCGGACGGCGGCCTCCGGCTAGGACTGCTGGTAGTCCGGCATAAACCGGGCGTCTTGGAGCCTGAGTTCAATCGGCCAGCCCAGGTTGACGCCGCTCGCGGCGGGCACAATAGTGCGCGGTATCGCCTGGGCGGACTTTCCACGAACACGACGAGCGGCCGCGCAACGTGAACCCGAGTTTCTTGACCGGACAGTGTGCGAGTGCTGTGTCGTTGCCCTCGTCGATGGCGCCACAGCGCATCCGGAGTGAGCGGCGGCAGATTCCAATGAGGCCAGCGCGGAAACTCCGCCCCACGATTACCGGCGCCCCGCGCCGGAGATCTTAGCCTGGTGCTCCTCGGCCCAGTTGACGGTTCTAGCTCGTGTCCCGCTCCAGCGCAGTCAACAACGCGAGCTCGATGCTGGATTCGATGTCGTAATGGTCCGACAGATAGGTGGACCGATTGTCGGGCAGCAAGACGGGCTCCTGGAATGCCAGCTTCGCATGAGCGACAACCGTCTGGGACGGCGACGGACGCACGAGCAGGCGGTCGATGCCCGAACGGTGCCAAGTCTCGGCGTGGGACGATGATCGCGGCCAGGCGTGCGTGGTTAACTGTTAACCCCTTCTTAGTCACCTCGTCAGGCGGCTGGGTCGTCGAGGGACCCCGCCGAGGCGATGGCGGCGCACGACAGGCCCGGTCGGCAGTGGGATCAGGTCGGTCGGCTCACAGGGTCGCCGCTGCTCGATCCCCTGCTGGGGCCGGGCGTGGTTGTAGTGGTCGATGAACTCGGCCGCACCTGCTCCAAGTGCCGGCGACCGAAGATCAGCCTGGGGTCAAGGCACCGGCGGCGCGCTGGGCCGACGAACCCTGTCGGCGATGGAGTTTCGCTCGGGGGTGACCGGAACGGTAACCGGATGACCTCGGCGCCCTCGCTCTTGAAGACCTCGTCGAAGGCGGCGGCGAACTTAGAGTCTCGATCCCGGAGCAGGAACCTGGCCCTCAGGACACCTCCTGGCGCTTCCAGGCCAGGTTCCGGGTCTGCTGGACCACCCACTCGCCGCTCGGGTTGTTGTGACAGAGGGCCTAATGTCACACAACCCGAACTCCCGCCGAGCATCCTCCTCCTCAACGGGCCCGAGATGAGGATCAGGCCTGTTGACTCCCGGGTGGACTGGTAATCCGGCTCACTCTCGAAGGGCATGGCTGACCTACTTCACATCCGTGCGGCCGCGTCTCCCGCTGCTCACATAGGTGGCCGCCGTTCGCCGTCCGTTGCTGTCAAATGCCCTGTCAGGCTCGAGCACTCCGGGTGTCGTTGGACGACCCACTCAACTGGATTTTGGCAATCTGGACTGGAGTGGTGCAACAGTTCAGGCGGTCTTCATCGCCGTGACCGGCCGCCCACAGCTCGGAAGGGAGCAAGGCGAAGCTAGCGCGCCCTGAAGCATACTCACTGAGTGACACGCATCACCGTAAACACCAGCTCGTCGTCGGCGAGGCCAACCTCGTGAGCTACGACCTACGCGGCGAGATGAACACAGCCAGCGCCCGCAGGACTGAGCGAGTACGCCATCTCGTGCGATCGGTTGGTGTCGAACTGGAGGGTGGTGCCCGTGTGTCTTACTTCGTCGAGCCCGCGCCTGGCAAGTTTCGCCGCAATCCCAACCTGCAAGGCGTCGAGGTCAGCGACGATCGACTGCGGACGCTAACAGTGCCAGCCCAGACGGCGGCCAAGATCCCTCCTGGTGGCCTGCCAGTCGAAGTCCTCAGGTATCTCATCGAGATCGGCCCGAACATCGAGCATGGTTGACGGACGCTTGGAGGGCGGCGCAAAGACGACTGCTCGATCTTTGAGTCTGATA
>DATFWQ010000169.1:0-10991 GCA_035259145.1 Candidatus Dormiibacterota bacterium
GACTGCGTCGACGACTCGCCGCCGTCGAATTGGAGGCGCCGAGCTAGTCGACACGCTCAATGAGATGGTCGGTCAACTCATCAAAGAGAACCGGAGTTTGAAGCGTCAGCTTGCGAAGCTCACAGGCGGCGCGCCAACCGCAGATGGCACCGCCGAGAAGACGCTGCGCAGCCTGCACCGCAAAGTCCAGCGTGCTGTTTCCAGCGCCCCGAGCACTCGCCGCCGGCGCAGCAGCGCGTTGCAAGCGACCGCGAGGCGCCGCGCGCCGCGACAGCGCTCGGCGGCTGACAAGGCGCAGTCGACCTGATGCTGGGCGGCGTGTTAACACGCCGCCCATTTATCCCCGCTGATTCATCAGCTTCGCGATCCGGTAGGCGTCGAAGATGCTGAACAGCCAGAGGCCGAAGCCGCCGAGTTCCAGTGGTGCGCCGATAAGGGCACCGACCACCGTCAGATCCAGGTCGAAATCAAAAAACTGCAGCAGTGCGAACCCGGCCATGAAGCCCGCTCCCTTGCGGTAATGGCCCAGATACATGTGTCCGAGACCGGGAACGAGAGCCAGAACCGCTGCCACTAGAGGGCTTTTCGGCACAGCCGACACCCTGGCCGGTTCAGGCCACCAACCACATCCACGGCACGCCGCAGAAGGGCTTTCGAGGATGGATCCACACCTGCCGCAGGTCGCTTGCGAGACCATCAGCTTCTTTACTACCAAAAGAGTGCTACCTTCCGGGAATGGACTTGAGCTTCACGGCCGAAGAGGAGGCATTCCGGGCCGAGGTCCGCGCCTGGCTCGATGCCAACCTGCCCGCGGAGTGGCGCCACCGGGGGGTGGGGGGGTACCGGGAGGAAGAGGACGAGGACATCCAGCGGGAGTGGCAGCGGTGCCTCTATGAAGGAGGCTGGCTGACCCTCGCCTGGCCCAGAGAGCGCGGGGGTCGCGGCGCCTCGCCTGTGATGCAGGCGATCTACGCCGAGGAGGTTGCACTGGCGGGAGCGCCTCCGATCCTCGGCCGCCTCGGCGTCTCTCTGCTGGCGCCGCTCCTGAGCGTGTATGGCAGCGAGTGGCAGAAGGAAACCTACCTCGGCAAGATCCTCTCGGGTGAGCTGGTCTTCTGTCAGGGCTTCAGTGAGCCCAACGCCGGCAGCGACCTGGCCGGCCTTCAGAGCCGGGCCGAGCTTCGCGACGGCAGGTGGGTGCTCAACGGCCAGAAGATCTGGTCGAGCGGCGCTCACTACGCTGACGGCAGCTTCCTGCTCGCCCGCACCGACCCGTCGGCTCCTCCTCACAAGGGCATCGGCATGTTCCTCGTGAACATGAACCAGACAGGAGTCGAGGTGCGGCCGATCGTCCAGATGACCGGCAGCGGCGAGTTCTGCGAGATCTTTCTGACGGACGCGATCGTCGATGACCGGGACGTGGTTGGCGGCCCGACGGACGGCTGGCGGATGGCGATGGCGACGTTCGGCTTCGAGCGGAACGGGCTCGCCAACGCATCCCGCTTCGAGCGCGCGGTCGACGGTCTGGCCGAGCTTGCCCGCCGGCAAGGAGCCGGTGGTGACGACCTGGTGCGACAGCGGGTGGCCCAGGCCAAGATCGAGGCGCACGTGTTTCGGATGAGCGGGCTCCGCAGTCTCACCCGCGATGAGCAGGGTCAGGTCCCGGGGCCCGAGGCCAGTCTCAACAAGCTCTACTGGAGCGAGATGGACAAGCGGCTCCAGGAGACGGCTCTGAGCGTCGAGGGCATGTACGGTGCGCTGGCTCCCGAGTCGCCGTGGGTCATCGCGGAAGGCCGCTGGCAGTACGGCTGGATGTGGGCGCAGGCTGAGACGATCTACGCCGGCTCGTCGGAGATCCAGCGAAACATCATCGCCGAGCGCGTGCTCGGGCTGCCTCGCGGACGGTGAGCGGCGCAGTCGGCGGCTCAACCGTAGTCGACCGCCTGAAGGCCAAGACCGGCTGGAAGGGCGGTGAACGCGTCACCCTGGTCGAAGCCGGCCAGGTGCGCCGCTTCTGCGACGCCATCGGCGACGACAACCCACGGTGGCGCGAGGAAGTGCCGCCCACGTTCGTGGTGGCGCTCGCCTCCGAGACGCCCGACTTCCGAGAAGCGCTCGACTATGGGAAGGGGTGGCTGAACGGCGGCGACCGCTTCGAGTACCTGGAGCCGATCCGTGTCGGCGACACCATAACCGCGCGCTCGACACTGGTGGACGTGTATGAGAAGCAGGGCACCTCGGGAGGGCTGCTTTTCCTGATCGTGGAGACCGAGTACGTCAACCAGCACGGACGCACCGCGGTTCGTCTCCGTGGCACGAGGATCCGGCGATGATGACGACGCCACCTGAGATCGGCCAGGAACTGCCCGAGCTGGTCAAGCACCCGACGACCCGTCAGCTTGTTCAGTACGCGGGCGCGTCCGGCGACTTCTACGAAATCCACTACGACCAGGACTTCGCCCGCTCGACGGGTCTGCCCGGCGTCATCCTCCACGGCCTGCTCAAGGCGGGGTTTCTGGCGCAGCTGGTCACGTCCTGGGCCGGCGCCCAGGCCCGGCTCAAGGCCTTCGACGTGAGCTACCGGGGCCTGGACCAGCCCGGCGTGCCTTGCCGATGCCAGGGCGTTGTGAGATCGATCGAGGGCATCACGGCGGAGCTCGAGATCTGGACGGAAGACCCTGAGGGTCGCCGGACGACCGTTGGAAATGCGACCGTAGAGCTGAGCTGACGGGGGGAGTGGTGGAGACTCAGCAGCACAATCTGACGGACTACGAAGCCGCCGTCAGGGACTTCCGACTGGAAGTCCCCGCGCGCTTCAACTTCGCCCGCGACATGATCGGGCGGTGGGCAGAGGACCCGGCCAAGCTGGCCATGTTGTGGCTGGGCCAGAACGGCGATGAGCGGCGGATCACGTTCCGTCAGTTCGCAGAGCGATCAGACCGCTTCGCAGACGTGCTCAGGCGACATGGGATCAGGTCCGGTGACCGGGTCATGGTTCAGCTCCACCGCGTGCCCGAGTGGTGGGAAGTCCTCCTGGGCTGCCTCAAGGCGGGCGCGGTGGCAGTGCCGGGCACAGTTCTGCTGACCCCCAAGGACATCCAGTATCGGACCAACCTCGCCGAGGGTGTCGCCTACGTGACGGACGCCGACGGCGCCGCCAAGGTCGACCAGGTGAGGGCCGAGTGTCCGTCTCTGGCCACCCTGCTGCAGGTCGGCGGTGAAGCAGGCCGGGGATGGCTGGACTTTGACCGGGAGATGTCCAGCGCCGGAGCTGCGCCGGCAGTGGACACCGCCAGCTCCGACCCATCGCTGATCTACTTCACGTCCGGGACGGTCGGCAACCCCAAGATGGTGCTCCACACGCACGCCTCGTACCCGATCGGCCACCAGATCACAGGGGGCCTCTGGCTCGATCTGCGGCCAGATGACCTTCACCTGAACCTCTCTGAGACCGGCTGGGCAAAGGCGGCGTACTCGTCGCTCTTCGGGCCCTGGTGTATGGGCGCTGCCCTGTTCATCCAGGACGCCCGCGGCCGGTTCAGCGCCACAGAGACGCTGGACCTGCTGGAGCGCTACCCGATAACCACCTTCTGCGCGCCGCCGACCGCTTACCGAATGCTGGTGCTGGAGGATCTGTCGAGGCGCAACCCGCGCGCGTTGCGCTGGTGCGTGGGTGCCGGCGAGCCGCTCAATCCCGAGGTGATCGAGACCTGGCAGCGTGGCACCGGACACCTGATCCGGGACGGCTACGGCCAGACGGAGACGGTGATCCTCTGCGCCAACTTCCCTCCGCTGGAGGTCCGGCCGGGTTCCATGGGCAAGCCCTCGCCGGGCATGACGGTGGCGGTAATCGATGAGGACGGGCGGGCGTTGCCTGCCGACTCGGAGGGCGACATCGCCGTCCGTTTCCGCCCGGAGCGACCGGTTGGCATGTTCAGAGAGTACTGGCGAAACCCCGAGGCGACCGAGGCCTGCAAGCGCGGCGACTGGTATGTGACCGGTGACCGCGCTTATGTGGACGGAGATGGCTACTTCTGGTTTGTCGGGCGTGCCGACGACGTCATCATCTCGGCCGGCTACCGGATCGGGCCATTTGAAGTCGAGAGCGCATTGATCGAGCATCCAGCGGTCGCCGAAACGGCTGTGGTGGCGAAAAGGGACACGATGCGCGGCACGATCGTAAAGGCGTTTGTCATCCTGGCTCCTGGCCACTCGGGCTCAGATCAGCTGACGCAAGAGCTGCAGGAACACGTCAAGAAGGTCACGGCGCCCTATAAGTACCCTCGCGAGATCGAGTACGTCACGGAGCTGCCCAAGACGATCAGCGGCAAGATCCGCCGCGTCGAGCTGCGTTCGCCGGCCTGACGCCGTGGCCGAGGTCCTCACCTACAACCCGTTCCTGCCCGAGGTTCGGGAGGACCCCTATCCGCAATACCGTAAGCTGCGCGAGTCCGACCCGGTCCACCGCAGCCCCTTCCTCGAAATGTGGGTGCTCACCCGTTACGAGGATGTGGCGCTGGTCCTGCGCGATCACCGGTTCTCTGCGGACCGCACCCAGTGGGAGGGCCTGAAGGCCCTCGAGGACTTCGAGCCAACCCGATCCTTGCTCGGTCTGGACCCCCCCGACCACACCCGCCTGCGTACGCTGGTCACGAAGGCATTTACGCCACGGGTGGTCGAGCAGCTGCGGCCTCAAGCTCAGGCCATCGTCGACGGGGCACTGGACCGGGCCGCCGGGCAGGGTGGGATGGAGCTGATCGAAGAGCTGGCCTATCCACTGCCGGTTGCTGTGATCGCGAAGATGCTCGGGGTGCCGCCCGAGGACTGGCCGCGGTTTCGGGAGTGGTCTCGAGTCCTGGTCAGCAGCCTGGATCCGGTGGCGCTGCCGGATCCAGAGCAGATGGCGGCGGTTCAGGCGGCCCAGAACGCCCTGTTCGATTACTTCTCGGGCGTGGTGGGCGCACGGCGGCGCGAGCCTCGCGACGACCTGATCAGCGGGCTGATCGCGGTCGAGGAGCGCGGCGACGTCCTCAACGAGCGCGAGCTGCTCGTGATGCTAAACCTGTTGCTTGTCGCCGGCCACGAGACCACCGTCAACCTGATCGGCAACGGAATGCTGGCTCTGCTGCGCAATCCGGACCAGCTGGCCCTGCTGCGCCAGCAGCCAGAGCTGATCGAGAGCGCGGTGGAGGAGCTCCTGAGATTCGACTCACCGGTGCAGCTGACCGGGCGCATCGTTGCGGAGACGTGCGAGCTCGGCGGCCAGCAGGTCAACCGTGGGCAGCTGGTTCTCACGCTGCTCGGCGCGGCAAACCGAGACCCCCGGCAGTTCCCCGAACCCGACAGGTTGGATCTGACACGCAGCCCCAACCAGCACTTCTCGTTCGGGCGCGGCATTCACTTCTGCCTGGGCGCGCCTCTGGCGCGGCTGGAGGGGCGGATCGCAATCGGCTCGCTGGTCAGCCGCTTCCCGAGGCTGCGATTGGCCGGCCCGCCGGTGCGGGGCGAGACGATAACGCTCCGGGGGCTGACCCGGCTGCCGCTGGCTGTCTGAGCGGCGCATCGGGCCGGCGAGGCGTCGCGGGCTGATGACACAATGCCGAACGGCGGATGAGGAGCAAGGAAATCGTCAGGCGCCGAATGCACCAACAGCGCCTGTGGGGACCTGCGATGGACAGCCCAGAGGACGTCGTCGGCTGGCTGGCGGCCATGCAATCGCAGGACTTCGCGCTGGCGGAGTGGGCAGTGGCGCAGCGTGCGCAGTCGGTCAAAAAGGCCGCAATAGATCAGGCGGTGGCAAGTGGAACGATCCTCCGAACTCACCTCATGAGGCCGACGTGGCATTTCGTCCTGCCTGCGGACATCCGCTGGCTGCTGGAGCTGACCCGCCCGCGGATCAACGCCCTGAACGCCTTCATGTACCGCCGCTTGGGACTCGACGACGCAGTGTTCGCCAGGACCAACGCCGTGATCGCCGCCGCGCTCGATGGCGGGCGTCACCTCGCGCGTAGAGAGCTCGCGTCCGCCCTCGACGGTGCGGGCATCAGGGCGAGTGGACTGCACCTCGGGTACATCCTCATGCGAGCGGAGCTGGACGCCGTCGTCTGCAGCGGCGCGCCAAAGGGCAGGCAGCAGACGTACGCTCGGCTGGAGGACAGGGTGCCGCCGGCCCCGAGCCTGAATCGGAAACAGGCGCTTGCCGAGCTCACAAGGCGCTACTTCACGAGTCGCGGACCGGCCACTCTGAAGGACTATGTGCGCTGGTCAAGCCTTACGGTCGCCGATGGGCAGCAGGGGTTGGAGATGGTCGGCTCACTTCTGGAGCGGGAAGTTGTCGATGGCCGTACCTACTGGTTCGCACATTCGGAACCAGGCGGAATGCCGCCATCACCCACGGTCGATCTCGTGCAGGGTTACGACGAGTGCATCATGTCGTACGGCGAGAGCAAGGACGTGCTCCGCCTCGAGGGGACGTCCGGCCCTCCTCCGATGGGGGCGGCCGTGTTCACTCACGCAATTCTGCTGGACGGGCGCCTCCTGGGCCACTGGCGACCTGTAGCAGGTAAGGACGGCTTCGCTATTGACGGTTATTTCTATCGGCCGCTCAAAGGTGCGGAAAAGGAGGCGTTGGAGGCCGCCGCCGCCAGCTACGGCCGGTTTGTGGGCTTACCCATCACGCTGAAGACGTAGCTGCGGATTGGGATGAATCCCGGGAACAACGCATTCGGACAATTGCGTACCTGCGGAGCCTTGGGAGATCCGCATTTGTACGAATGAGTAGCTCTCGGAGGCAAGAAGTGCTTGAGATTCCGTACGTCCGCCATCCGCTCAAGTTTCCTGCTCGTTACGCACACGGCCCCGACTCGTTTCCCCAGCCCGGCGTCCCACGCGGCGAGCTTCACGAGTACGAATGGAACGCGAGCCGTGTCTTCCCGGGGACGCACCGCCGCTACTGGGTGTACGTGCCTGCCCAATACTCCGATTCGAAGCCAGCGTCGCTGATGGTCTTCCAAGACGCCGAGTGGTATCTCGACCTCGACCGCGAGGACCGCGCGTCGATCGTTTTTGACAACCTGATCCACCACGGCGAGATGCCCGTGACCATTGGTGTCTTCGTCGCTCCGGGCGAGCCAGGCCGCCGGAACATAGAGTACGACGCATTCAGCGACGCGTACGCAGCGTTCCTCCTGACCGAGATCCTTCCGGCGGTTCAGAGTCGTTATGCGATCACGGACGATCCCTATCGCTGGGCGATTGGCGGTGGGAGCAGCGGTGGAAGCTGCGCATTCACGGCCGCCTGGATGCGGCCCGACCGCTTCCAACGAGTCTTGAGCTTCGTGGGCAGCTTTGCGCAGCTTCACGGCGGCATCCGCTATCCGGAACTGATTCTGGAGGCACCGAAGAAGCCGGTGCGCATCTTCCTCCATACAGTCACTCGCGATTTGAACTGGAACGCTCCTCGAAACAACTGGGTCAGCGAGAACCTACGTGTCGCCGCCGCGCTGGCGGAACGTGGGTACGACTTCCGTTTCGTGCTGGGTGACGGGGCCCACGACGGAAACCACAGCGGTGTGATCCTTCCCGACGCGCTCCGCTGGCTCTGGCGGCCGGAGTCGAGTGAGCACCTGGCAGCGGGCCCCCTAGAGTGCGGCGGTGAGGTAGGCGTCTCTGAGTTCCACCATCGCTCGGCGAGGACCTCAGCTGCCGGGAGTAGCCTCGTCCCGGGAGATGCTCACCGTCGAAGGGACTACCCCTCGGGGGCGCGGGAGTGTGAGCCCGAGCGCGACCAGGCAGACCGAAACGCCCACCATCGGCCAGAACGGGCTTGTTGTTCGATGCGTGTAATCGAGCAGCACCCCGCCCACGAGAGGACCTGCGAATGAGATCGCGTACCCGAGAGTGAGCACGAGTGCCGCGTAACCAGCCACCTGCGCTCGGCTGGCGGCGAGCAGTGCTGGCAGCGCATTGACTCCGGTGAACGTCATGGCGCCTCCGGTCCCGAGGAGTAGAACCCAGAACCAGGCCCCGCCGAGCCCGAGCGCGAACGCGCAAGATCCCACGGTCATCAGGACGCCGGCGATGACGTAGAAGGGCCGAGCGGTGGCCCACGGCCAGCGCAGTGCGACCAGGACCAGGGCGACCGGGATGCCGACCAGGTTGAACAGCAGCAGAACGGCGGAGAGGTAGCCCGGGCCATTGGGCCGGAGCTCGAACGGTATCCAGGAGGACGAGCCGTAGTAGACGAAGCTCTGTATGCCGAACATGACCGCCACGTGCCACACAGCCGGGTCACCCAGGGGCTGAAGGAGGCTCCCTCGTTCAGGTCGCTCGTACCCCGCCCGTCTTGGAGCGAGAGCCGACCACAGCAGCCCCGCAGCCAGTGCCAGCAGACCCCAGAACACGAATGTCCCACGCCAGCCGTCCAGAGCCTGGAGGTGCACACTGAGCGCCGAGCCGCCGAGGCCACCGAGCCCCAGGGCGAGCGCGAAGACGGTCGACACCCGCTGGATGGTGCCCGGAAACCAGCTCCTCACCGCAGACGCCATCGCCGGCTGGGCGATCGCCACGAAGAGCGCCATGAGCCCACTGAAGACGTACAGGGCAGCGGGGACCGGCGGAGCCAGGCGGAGGAGCGCAGCAAGGCCGAGGCCAAGCGTTCCTGCGGCCACCACGAAGCTGGCACCGAAACGGCTGACGAGCGCGGCGCCTGGGATCGACGCCGCACCCAGACACAGAACCGGCAGCGCAGTCAGCGCGCCGGCCGTGGTGAACGAGAGATGGAGGTCGTCTCGGAGAGCCGGGAGGACCGGGGGCACGCCGAGGATGACGGAGCGGAGGTTGAAACCGATCACGGCGATGAGCGCGATCGTGCTGAGGCCGGCTCTGGACAATGCAGAGCACATTGTGCCCGCGACTGAGTATCCTGCTTGGGTTGCCTGCGCTCGTTGAGGTCGTCGGAGCCACGTGCCGGTTCGGCGACATCGTGGCTCTCGATGACGTCAGCCTGGCCTTGCAGCCCGGCGAGCTGGCCTTCGTGGTCGGCCCGAGCGGCGCTGGGAAGACCACGCTGTTGAAGCTGATCAACCGCGAGATGCGGCCGACCAGTGGCGAGGTGTGGATCGACGGCCATGCCGCTCATGCGCTGCGGCCGAGGAGGATCCCGACCCTTCGGCGCCGGGTCGGCGTCGTCTACCAGGACTACAAGCTGCTCCCACGGTTGACAGCACTCGAAAACGTGGCTTTTGCGATTCAAGTGTGCTACCTCGGCGTGTCCGACGAAGAGGCGCACGACCGGGCGCTCGACGCACTGGAAGCGGTCGGTCTCGGAGGGCGCGATGGCGCATTTCCTGACGAGCTGTCTGGTGGGCAGCAGCAGCGGGTGGCCATCGCCCGAGCGGTGGTCGTGCAGCCACCGGTGTTGATCGCCGACGAGCCGACCGGCAACCTCGACCTCGAGACCGCGTGGCAGGTGATGAAGCTGCTGGAGCAGGTTTCACGCTTCGGGACCGCTGTCCTGATCGCGACACACAACCTGGACATCGTCCGGCGAATGCAGCGTCGCGTCGTCACCCTCGTCGATGGCCGGCTAGTGCGCGACCAGCCGGCCGGACGGACGGGAAGGCTGGCGTGGGCGGCATCCTGAACGCGCCGTTTCCGCGAAGACGCCGGCTGCGGAACGTCTTTCGCAACACGTTCCGCCACCTGTTCAGAGGCGCCGCACGCAGCTGGAGGCGGAACCTGGGGACGACGGCCCCGGCTCTCGGTTCGATGACGCTCCTCCTGCTTCTGAGCGGCGTGGTGGGGCTAAGCGCCTTCGCCCTGCGTGGCCTGGCGGCAAGCCAGGCCGCGGAAGCCGCCGTGCTGCATGTCTACCTTCGCGACGACGCCAGGCAGCAAGATACGGACGCGCTCCGCGCCAGTCTGGAGGCGGACCGGCGAGTCCTGGCGGTCCGCTACACGAGCAAATCCGACGCGCTCAAGCACGCCCAGCACCGGCCTGGGCTGCCGGATCTGGCCGGAGCGGCCGACGAGAACCCCTTTCCAGCCAGCCTGGACGTCAGGGTTCGAAGCGTGCAGGACGTTGGCGGTCTGGCAGCGGCCGCCACCGGCAGCCCGGCCGTCGATCCTGTGCTTCCCACGTCTTACAACCCGAGCGCCTACCAGAGAATCCAGACTGCCTTGACAGTGGTCGCGGTTGCGGGCGGGGCGTTCCTGCTTCTGTTCGGCTTTGTGGCGATCGCGGTGACGATCAACAGCATCAAGGCGGCGATCCAGGCTCGGCGGAACGAGGTGTCGATCATGCAGCTTGTCGGCGCTCCGAGGTGGATGGTCCGCGGACCGTTCCTGGTCGAAGGGGCGATGACCGGGAGCGTCGCGGGCCTGGTTGCGGCGTTGGTGACGCTGGCTGCGGGCCTGGCCGGCCTTGCATTCGGGACCAGTGCATTCGCGCAGCTGGCGCCCGGGCTCACGGTCGGCGTTTGCTTCATCGCCGCAGGTATCGTGCTCCTGGCAGGCGTGGTGCTCGGCTCAGCCGCGTCCCTCGTCAGCGTTCACAGCCAGATGGAGTCGGTCTGAGCCGTCCGCCGTTCACCGTTCCTCACTCAAGGTGACATGAGGGCACGGTCACTGAAGACCGCCGGTCAAGCGGCCGGGGCACTCGACGGTTCGAAGGCTCAGGCTGCAATCTCCTCGCCACAGGCCGGTTCCATGCCTGCCGCCCGGCGGCGCCTGAACCACCCAAGTCGGTCCAGCGCAGCCACCACCATCAAGACGGTGCCGTCGATCGCTCCGTAACCGCCTGCGATGGCGGAAGGCGGATTGCCTGAAGGCACGTGGTCCCATGGCGCGAGCGGCTGCCACGTCCAGTCGCCCGCCAGGGTTCCCGACAGCTCCAGGTCGAGCGTGGCCACGAAGATCGCCGCGAACAGGGCGTACCGACGGTTGAAGAGCACGAACCACGCCAGCACGGGGAGGCACAAGGCTCCCTGCAC
>DATFWQ010000170.1:0-8733 GCA_035259145.1 Candidatus Dormiibacterota bacterium
CCGCTCACGTCTTTTCCGATCCGGTCGATCACCAGCACGTCGAGGTCGTCGAAGGGCATGCCCGGCATCAGCCGCCGTGCCTCGTCGAGCAGCTCAGCCTCCCTCTCGTTGCCGATGTCTGACGCGCGCAGACCCTGCACCATCGCCGTCTGCTCGCGCTGGTTCTCTACAATCGCCAGCCCACCTACGAGCAGTCCACGCTCGGCCAGGAGCCTCGCGCCGAGAGGAATCAGCTCCTTCAGCCCGGCGGGCCCGCGCGAATGCATGCAGCGCGCCCCCGCCTGCTTGCCCAGGCCGATGGCGCACATCTTGGCCAGCCCCGACTCGACCTCGCCGCGAAAGCTGGTGTGTGGCTTCACGCGATTGACCACGAAGGCGGCTCCGGCATCGATCACGTGGCGGTCGACGTGGAGCGGGATGCCGTCGACCTCGCCCAGCACCACCGTGTCCATCGTCGCCCGAATCAGCGAGCGGTCGATCCCGTAGCCGGCAAGCAGCTCGGCCTGGCCCTCGGCTGTGGCGGCGCCGTGGCTGCCCATCGCGGGCACCACGAAGGGATCGAAGCCCAGGTCGCGAAGGGTTCCAAGCACCTCGCGCACGATGCGGCCGATGTCTGCGATCCCGCGACTTCCGACGCCTACCGCAACGTGGCGTGGCGTCACCCCGATCAGGGCGCTGCGGACTTCCTCGCGCACGGCCGCCTCGACGTCGGCCAACACGGGTGGGTCCAACCGCTGCTGCACCAGCCCCACCTGGGGCGGCCGAATACCCTCGAGGAGCCGGCCGGCAAGGCGCTGCAGGTCGGGCAGCAGCGGAGTCGGATCCAACCCGCCCACGGTTCTCAGGCCAGGGCGGCGCGCAGCTCCGCCATGTGTCTGCGCTGGTGATCGAGCATGAGCTCCATCGCCCGATTCAGCCGCGTGCCGGCATATGGTCCGATGGCGGTCAGCGCCGCGAGGTCCGTGCCCATCAACGCGGCCTGTGCCTGCTCCGTGCCGCGCCGCATCTCCGCGGCCAGCTCGGTGGGCGTCTGCTCTTTGCGCCGCCTCAGCTGCGACGCGTTCCAGCGGGCCGAGTCGAACTCGCGGGCGCCGTCACCAGGGCCAGGCGACGGGGCGCCGATCACATTTGCCATCGCGGCCTGGGTGCTGGACAGGTGGGCCAGCACGTCCTTGGCGTCCCAGCCACCGTCGTCGCCCTGGGCCGGCCGCGCCCAATCGCCTCGCGGCAACCCGGCAAGCCCGGCCGCCTCGCGCGCCAGCGACCAGAAAGCCGCCGCGATCGCTGTGCGCTCCACGTCGCCGGCCAGCTCGGCCGGCCTGATCAGCGGGACGTCGTGGCGTGACTCGTACCAACGGACCTGTGCGTCCGGCCGGAGCTCCCGGACCTCTTCTACGGATCGCCGTCGCCGCTCGACGAACTCCTGGGGAGCCCCGGGCCACACCTGTCCGGCCATCGCCAGCAGGATCGGGCCCTCCACGCCGGCGAACAGCAGCTCCGGCTCGAAGCCGTACAGGTTCCGAAGGATCTGCACGCGAACCTCGGCCGTCAGCGTCGGCGCCAGGCTGCCAGCCGGCGCCTCAGACAGCCCGGCCGAGACGAATTCGCGCAGGTCGTCCCCCCACGCATCTCCGAGATCGTCGGCCTGGGCGGCGGCGGCCTCGTCCGAATCCCGGTAGGTCGGCAACGGCGGCTGCATTCGCTGCGCGGCTTCCTCCCAGGTCATGAAGCGGCTGAAGGACGCCGTCGGACCGTCGACGTTGACCAGGCCAGAAGCCAGCTCGGGGTGGGCGGCGGTAAGGGAAAGCGCGACAGCGGCGCCCCAGGAGTGTCCGGCTACGAGCGGCCGGCCGAGGCCAAGCTCCCGGATCACGTGGGCGGCGTCGGCGACCACATCGTCAAGCGCGTATCCCGTGGCGGGTCGGTCGGACAGGCCGTGGCTGCGCTGGTCGAGCGCGACGATGCGCCGAGCCGGCAGCAGCCGTGCCGTCCGCTCCCAGACACGCGCATTGGAGCTGAGCCCGTGCAACAGGAAAAGGGCCGGCTCGGGCGGAGGGCTGATCAGGTCGCTGGGACGCCACTCCAGGTAGTGCAGGCGAACGCCCGCGCGTTCGACCCAGCCCTCGTACACGAGGCCATTGTATTCGGGCCCGTGCGCGGCGCGAACCCGACAACGCGAGCCCTGGCCTCAGCGCACACGCTGTGTGACGGCGACGCTCGCGATGACCGCGAGGGCGGCCATGACGGTCGGCACGCCGACGGTCTCTCCAAGCAGGATCGCGGACCACCCGAGCGTGAGGACGGGCTGCGCCAGCTGCAGCTGCCCGATGCGGGCCGTCCCGCCGGCGGCCAGCGCCCGATACCAGGCGAACATGCCGAGGAACATGCTCACGAGCGACACGTACGCGAAGCCGAGCCACGCCTCTGGCCCAGCCTCGCCGGCTCGCGGTGCGGCCAGGACCACAGGCGCCACCAGGAGGGGGGCCGTCAGGACCAGCGCCCAGGACATCGTCTGCCACGCGCCGAGCTCGTGAGTCAGCGCCGCGCCCTCGGCGTACGCCAGACCCGCCAGGGCGACCGCCGCCAGCACTACCAGGTCCCACGGCGACACGCCACCCGCACCCTGCGTCCAGGCGAAGAGCAGCACGCACACCGCCCCACCCGAGCACGCGAGCCAGAAGGTCCAGGCTGGTCGCTCGCCGGCTCTCAGTACTGCCATCACCGCGGTTGCAGCGGGCAGCAGACCGGTGATCACGGCGCTGTGGGCGGAGGTGAGGTGCTGCAGTGCAAAAGCCGACAGGACCGGAAACCCCACCACGGCTCCTGCGCCCACGGACGCCAGACGGAGCCACTGGCTGCCCCTGGGTCGAGGTTGTCGCGTGGCTGCGAGGCACAGTGCCGAGAGGCCAGCCGCGACCAGGGCCCTGCCGAGGGAGACGAAGATCGGCGCCAGGCCGTGAAGCGCGAGCTTGGTGGCCGGCAGAGTCAGGCTGAATGCGGCGACGCCAACCGCTCCGAGGAGGACCGCCTCGAGTTGCGGCGGCGACGCCGAGCCGACGGACGGCGAGCTCTGCACGCGAGGAAGGATGTCAGCATTTCTCAGTCCAATTCAAGATCCAATTGGCATAATTGGACTGAGATGGCTCAGGACACCGCCGAAGGCGTCGAGCGGGTGCTCGGTCGGTGGCGCGCCCGGCAGGGCTCCCTGGCTGTCCGCCTGACCGGGGCGATCCGCGAGGCGATAGTGACCGGGGATCTGTGGTGGGGTCGGCGGCTGCCCGCGGAGCGATCCCTGGCGGTGACTCTGGGCGTCAGCCGCAGCACGGTCGTCGAAGCGTACGACCGGCTGCGCGGTGAGGGGTGGCTCGAGAGCCGCCGGGGCAGCGGCACTTTTGTCTCGGCGGCCGCGACGGCCGGCGGCGCCGCCCAGCAGAGCTCAAGCACGAACGCGATCTTCAACCGGATGATCGAACCTGCCGGCCCAATCGTCGATCTGAGCGTAGCCTCGCCCTCCGGCGACAGGGAGGTGCCGCAAGCCGCACGCGCTGGGGCTCAGGACCTCGAGCGATTCATGAGCAGCCCGGGCTACTTTCCAATGGGCCTGCCCGACCTGCGGCAGGCGATCGCGCGGCAGCTGGAAGCGTGGGGGCTGCCGACTATAGCCGATGAGGTCCTGGTGACCACCGGGTGCCAGCAGGCCATCACTCTGGTGGCCGGCGCGTTCTTGCAGCCCGGCGAGGCTGCACTCATCGAGAGCCCCACATTCCCCGGTGCTCTGGACGCGCTTCGTGCGGCAGGAGCCCGCCTCGTATCAGCACCTCTGGGCCCCGAGGGTGTTACGGCCCCGCAGGTCCGCCACCTGCTCGCTCGGACGCAGGCCCGTCTCGCCTACTTCACCGCCACGTTCAACAACCCCACGGGTGCACTCGTACCCGCCGAAGAGCGACCGCGGCTGGCCCGTCTGGCCGGCGAATTCCAGGTCCCGCTGGTCGAGGACCATGCCCTTGCCGACCTCTGGTTCGGCAGTCCTCCACCGCCACCGGTGGCCGCCCATACGGCGGGCGGACTGGTCATCACCGTCGGTTCGCTGAGCAAGCTGTTCTGGGGCGGGCTCCGGGTGGGCTGGGTGCGGGCGCCCAGGCACGTCATCGCTCGCCTGGCGGAGCGAAAGGTCGTCGCCGACATCGCCAGCCCCGTGCTGGACCAGCTCGTGGCAACGCGCCTGCTCACGCGCGCCGGCGAGGTCGCCAGGCGCCGGCGCCAGGAGCTTGGTGCGCGCCGTGACTTGCTCGCGAAGCTGCTGAGCGAGCTGCTGCCCGACTGGACGTGGCGGCTCCCCGAAGGAGGCGTCTGCCTCTGGGCCAGGCTGCCTCAGGGCGACGCGCGAGACTTTGTGACGGTGGCGCTCCGGCACGGGGTGGCGCTGGTGGCCGGGCCGCAGTTCGCGCCAGGCGAAGCGTGGGTCGACTACGTTCGCTTACCGTTCACGGCCGAGCCCGACCAGCTTCATGAGGGCGCCCTGCGTATCGCCAACGCGTGGGGGCAGTTCCGGCCTGGCGTGGCAGGCCCGGCGTTCTACCAGCGGGCCGTGGTCTAAACAAGGGGTGCGGCCGAAAAGCCCGTCCGGATCTTTGCGCCAAATCTCTCGGCCGGATTTCCGGCCGCAGCCCACGCCGCCGTGACCACGCCGGCGCCGGCTGCACTGGTGACCGGCGGCTCGCGTGGGATCGGCGCTGCGACCGTCGTAGCCCTTGCGCGCCGCGGGCTCGACGTTGCCTTCACGTACCGCTCACGCAAGCGCCGGGGCGACGAGGTGGTGGCCGAAGCCTCCGAAACCGGACGTCGGGTCATCGCAATCGCCAGTGACATGACCGACCCGGAAGCCACGGCGCGGCTCATCAATGAGCTGCGCGGCTGGACCGAACGGGTGGACGTTCTCGTGCTCAATGCTTCCGGCGGTCTGGAGTCGGATATGGCTCCGGATCCCGACTATCCCATGAGGATCAATCGGGACGCCCAGGTCGCGTTCCTCCAGGCGGCGCGTCCACTGCTGGCCGACGGCGCCACGGTCGTGCTCGTGACGAGCCACTGGGCGCATCTGTACGGTGCCGTCGCGCAGTTTCCCGCCTATGAGCCGATCGCGCGGTCGAAGCACGCCGGCGAGCTGGCGTTGAGGGAGCTGGCTGCGGATGGCGGCCATGGATTCCGCCTTCTGGTCGTCAGCGGCGACCTGGTGGAGGGCACCGTCACTCCCAAGCTGCTGGAGCGGGCGTCGAGAGGCGTCGCAGGCCGGCGCCGGCGGGAAGTCGGGGCGCTACCCAACGCCGCGGACATGGGCGAAGCGATCGCCACCGCAGCGCTCGACGCCTCGCTTCCCTCCGGCCACACGGTCGTGGTAGGTGGCTCGCTCGGCTCGCTGCCTCGCTGCTACTAAGCCGCCGGCAGCGTCTTCCCTGCTTCGGCCGCAAGCTGAGCGCGTTTGCGGCGCTTGATCGCAAGGCAGCTGATCGAGCCCAGGGCGAGCACCCCGATCGGCACCAGCAGCGTCGGGCGCATCGCGCCGATGAAGCCATAGGCGAACACGTCGTGCGAGATCTGTGCGATCTGCGCCGCCACCTGGGGCGGGACGCCCTGCACCTGCCCGGCCGACGAGCTGCTCGAGTGGCCGACCTCCAGGCCGCCCTTGACCGCGTTGCTGAAGCCGTCGACGAATCTCTGCCGGACCACCTGCGGCACCTGGGGGGGCAGCTGGGCCGAATAGCTGACCGCCTGGTCGTGGAGACTGGCCGCCAGCCGGTTCTGAAGGACCGCGCCGACCACGGCGCTGCCGATGGCGGCACCCACCTGACGCGTCGTGTTCAAGACGCCCGAGGCGGCCCCGGCCATCTGGGGCCGGATGTTGCGCATGGCGACCGTGGTCATCGGCGCGAAGGTGCAGCCGACCCCAACGCCGGCAACCAGCAAGCCGGGCAGGAAGGTCTCCCATGTGGAGTCGATACCCGCGCGCCAGTCGAGCCAGCCCATCCCGATGGCGAACAGCGCAACCCCCACCATCAGGACGTACTTGCCGCCGATACGGTCGGCCAGCCGGCCGGCCACGGGTGCGACCGGCATCGAGACGAGCGACATGGGCAGCAATGTCAGGCCGGCCTTCAAAGCGGTGAAGCCGAGCGCCGACTGCAGATAGATCGTCAGTGGCAAGAACAGCCCGATCATGCCGAAGGCCACGGTGGCGGCCACCCAGTTCATCAGCGAGAAGTTGCGATCTCTGAAGAGGCTGAGCGGCACCAGCGGCGAGGTGCGAAAGCTGTCCCAGACGAAGAACGCGATCATGAGGACGGCCCCTGCGACCAGGAGCGAGGCGATTGTGATCGGGACCCCGGCGACGGTCGTCACGGTGGCCCAGTCGAACCGCTCGCCCTCGATGAGCCCAAAGGTAATTGCAAACAGGCCCGCGGACGTCAGGAGCACGCCCACGGGCTCGATGCCGGTGACCCGGCCTGGCCGCAGGTCAGGCACGATCAGGAAGGTCAAGACGAACGCGACTATTCCGACCGGCACGTTGACATAGAAGACCCAGCGCCAGCTCAGATAGGTCACGATCAGGCCACCCAGAACGGGACCGGCGATCGTGGCCAGGCCGGCAATCCCGCCCCACACGCCGAAGGCCGCCCCGCGCCGCTCGGGCGGGAAGATCGAGGTCAGTATGGCGAGGGTTTGCGGGGTCAGCAGCGCCCCACCAAGGCCCTGGAGCACGCGCGCACCGATGAGCTGGGTTGGGTCCTGGGCGAGGCCGCACAGTGCCGACGCGGCGGTGAAGATGGCCAGCCCGACAGCGAACAGCGTGCGCTGTCCGAACCTGTCGCCCAGCCGGCCGGCGGTGATCAGCAGGACGGCGTAGGTCAGGGTGTAGGCGTTGAGGACCCATAGCACCTGATCGAGGCTGGCCTTGAGCCCGTCGATCATGCTCGGGATCGCGATGTTCACGATCGTCAGATCGAGCAGGACCATGAAGAAACCCATGCAGAGCACGGTCAGCACAGCCCACGGGTTTGCGCGCGATTCGATCACGAGTGCATCTCCTCTTCTTCAACTCTGCCGTCGACATGCGTGGCCCATTCGAGGGCGCCGGACTCGATCTCGTCGGCGATGCGTGTCGCCCAGTCGGCCTGGAAGCGGCGGGTCTCCTGCACCATCTCAGCCTCGATCAGCGCCAGGCGCATCAGGCCCTTCTCGCGCAGCTGCTGCTCGGTGTCATCCCAGCAGTCCATCTGCCGGCTGAGGGCTGCGGCCCGCTGCCTGAGAAGGGCCGCGGCCTCCTCTGGGGGCAGCTGGTGCAGAAAGCTGAGACCCGCCTCGAAGGAGCTGTACTCCCGGGTGGGCTCGGCGATCAGCTCCCGAAGCCGGTCCAGGAACCGCTCGCGGCCTTCGGGTGTGACGGTGTAGACCGTCCGCTCCGGCCGCCGGCCCTCTCGAGCGGTCTCAATCGGGCGGACCCAACCCTGCCGCTGAAGCTGCTCGACCACGTGATACATCGAGCCGAGGCTCAGCTTGATGTGCTCGTCCATGTGGCGGTGGTGCATCGTGCAGGCGATGTCGTAGGGGTGCCGCGGGCACTCTCCCAGCAGCCCCAGCACGGCCATCACCAGCGGTCCGACTCTTACCATCCGCTGGGATATTCGCATATTGAGTATTCGGAAATCAAGCACTAACTTGAAGACGGCCATCCTCTGTGACAGGTCTTGGTAGGCTCCGCTCGGAACAGTGGACAACCCCGCCCTGCCCCTGCTGGCTGTACTCGCCGGAGTGCTCTCGTTCAGCTCGCCGTGCACTCTTCCCCTGGTTCCCGGCTATCTCGGCTTCATGTCCGGCATCAGCTCCAGCCGGGGGCGCACGCTGGCCGCGGCGGGCCTTTTCGTGACGGGCTTCTCGCTGGTCTTCACCGCCCTTGGTGCGGGCGCCTCCACTCTGGGCTCACTGCTCCTGGAGCACCGGCTGTTGCTTGAGAAGGCTGCAGGTGTCCTGATCGTGCTGATGGGCCTGCTCGTCCTGGGCTTGCTGCGGCTACCACTTCTTATGCGCGAGGGGCGCCCGCTGATGGAGCGGGTGCGGCCCGGGCCCTCGGGTGCGCTCCTCCTCGGCGTCGCGTTCGCGTTCGGCTGGACGCCCTGCGTGGGGCCGGTGTTGGGCTCGATCCTGATCCTGGCTGGCACTCAGGGCACGCTGACGTCGGGTGCGCTTCTTCTGCTGCTGTATTCGTTGGGCCTGGGCGTGCCGTTCCTGGCCGCGGCCCTGTTTCTCGACCGCTTCCGCTCGGTCAGCGGCTGGCTGCGTCACCACGCCGTCGCGATCAATTCGACCGGCGGAGTCCTCCTGGTGGCGATGGGGGCGCTGGTCTTCCTCGGCCAGCTGACGCAGGTGCTGGCCCCGGCGCTGGAGCTTTACGCACGGCTCAGGTGGCCGCCGATCTGATCTGGCTGGCAGGAAATCCCGGCGATCCCGAACACCGCCACCAAGGACCAGCCGAATGGCCGGCAACGGTTGACCAACCCGGACTCCTTGCCGGACGCGTTATCCGGTGACAAGGCCCGGCCTGGCAGACCGCGCCACGGACATCCTTGCTGGCTTCAGCGGGTGTTTGAAGTTCATCCCGGTCCACGTTGTTCTGGTAGGCCATCTGCAGGCTGAGGCGGCGGTGATGCCCCAACGCGTCTATTAGCTGAAGCCAGTAAA
>DATFWQ010000171.1:0-13621 GCA_035259145.1 Candidatus Dormiibacterota bacterium
TATGCGTTTTTCGGCTTCCACCCCCCGCCATCGCCAGGGCTTCTACCTACTCGACGTTCGGTATCCTCAGGTTCACCGTACTCAACCGGGTGGGGCGACGACCAAGGTAAGGCGCGTGCGACGGGCGGTCAACCAGCGAAATGGTGTTCGCCGCCAGGCAACGTTTTCCGGGTTTTGGAGGCAGGCTCATGCGTGAAGCGGTCATCGTCGAGGGGGTCCGAACGCCGTTCGGCAAGCGGAATGGCAAGCTCAAGGACTTCCACCCAGTCGTACTGGGCTCCATGGTTCTCAAGGAGCTTGTCAACCGGGCCGGCATTGAGCCGGGCCAGGTCGATGACGTGGTCTTCGGCTGTGTCGGCCAGGTCGGCGAACAGAGCCTGAACATCGGCCGCAACGCCTGGCTCGCGGCCGGCTTTCCCGTCGAGACCCCGGCCACGACCGTCGACCGCCAGTGCGGCTCCAGCCAGCAGGCGATTCACTTCGCCGCCAATCTGATCCAGAGCGGAGTCGCCGACATCACGATCGCCGGCGGCGTGGAGAGCATGTCTCGCGTGCCCATGGGCTCCAGCGTCGCACAGGGCCCCGGCCACCCCTTCCCGCCCGAGCTGCTCGAGCTGTACGACCTGGTTCCACAGGGCATCTCTGCCGAGCTCGTCGCGCGCAAGTACGGCATCAGCCGCCGGGAGATGGACGAGTACGGCGTGCGGAGCCACCTGCGGGCGGCCGAGGCGACGCAGCAGGGCTACCTGGCCTCTCAGCTCATGCCCATCGAAGGGGCGGGGGGCAACGGGCCCACTGAAACACTTACCGCCGACGAAGGAATCCGGCCGAACGCGACTTACGAGGCGGCCGCAGCTCTCCAGCCGGCCTTCAACCCCGACCACTCGATAACAGCCGCCAACTCGAGCCAGATCACAGACGGCGCTGCCGGCGTTCTGCTGATGAGCGCCGAGAAGGCGAAGGAGCTTGGCATCAAGCCGCGGGCCAGGATCATCGCCCAGAAAGTGGTCGGCTGCGACCCTGTCCTGATGCTCGAGGGGCCCATCCCCGGCACAGCCGCGGTGCTGAAGCAAGCTGGACTGGAGCTGACCGACATCGACCTGTTCGAGATCAACGAGGCGTTCGCCTCGGTCGTGCTGGCCTGGGCCAAGGCAACCGGCGCGGACCTGGAGAGGACCAACGTGAACGGTGGCGCGATCGCCATCGGACATCCGCTCGGCGCCTCAGGCGCGCGGCTGATGAACCACCTGCTGTATGAGCTCGAGCGCCGCGACCTTCGCTACGGCCTTGAGGCGATGTGCTGCGGCGGTGGCCTCGGCACGGCAACCATCATCGACCGGGAGGTGTAGGAGTGTCCACCTTCGCAGGAGTCGACCAGGTGCGGCCGTACAGGATCTGGGACGGCGCGGTGGCCCGCGCAGTAAATGGCGACCACATCACCCTGGCGGTCGTCGATCTGGATGCCGACGTGGCGGTTCCCGAGCACCACCACTCGAACGAGCAGCTCGGCATCGTGCTGAAGGGCGCGATCACGATGGTCATCGCCGGCGAGCGCAAGACGCTGGCTGTGGGAGAGACGTACGTCATCCCGGGTGACGTCCCCCATGCCGCCGAGGCCGGTCCGGACGGAGCAACCGTCATCGACGTCTTCACGCCCACCCGGGACGACTGGGAGCGCGTCGAGCGACTCCAACCGAGCGCCGGAGCGTGGCCGAGCTGAGCCCCTCCGCCACGGCCGACGATCAACTGGTGGTGCACGTCGCGAGCGAGCTCGGGGTCGCGCCTGACCGGCTCGACGGCCTGGACCAGGACCTGGTCGAGGCGATCGGAAGCCGCCTGCAGGAGCTTCACGAGGCCGCGGCCGTGGACGAGATGACGGGTGCGCTTCGCAGGGCCGCCGGTCTTGCCGCTCTGATACGCGAGGTCCGCCGCGCCCGGCGCTTCGACGACCGCAAGCTCGTGGTCGTCTTCCTGGACGTCGACAACCTCAAGGCGGTCAACGACAGTCGCGGGCACGCGGCCGGGGACTCAGTCCTTCGCCAGGTGGTGGCTGCCCTGCGCAAGAGGCTCCGCGCATACGACCTCGTCATCCGCTGGGGCGGAGACGAGTTCGTCTGCAGCCTGCCGGGCGCCGGCCTGGACGCCGCCCAGCGGGCTCTGGACGACGTCCGCAGCGACCTGGCGGCACGAACTGGTTCTACGTTCACCGCAGGCTTCACGGAGCTGGGCGCGGACAGCGATGCCGAGGCCGTCGTAGCCCGAGCCGACGCCGACCTCTATGAGCGCAGGGGGCGCGAGAGGTGGGGACTGTCGAGGCAGAACCGCCAGGGCACGTCCGCCCACACGTTCGCGTATCCGACACCCACCCGCGGAGTGCGGGCAACGGCGCCGGGAGTAGGCCGGAAGCCGTCGTCGATCACGTAGAGGGCAGGTGGCTGCAGCGGCGCACCGTTCAGGGACCGGTCGATGTCGAGCGCTTTGCAGACCAGGCCCGGGCCTGAGCACCGGCCGACCCCCGGACCCGGCTCCAGTGCGCGCACGAGCACTGCCTGGGGACAGCCTTCGGGCCGGGTCACGAAGTTGAGACAGTTGTGCATGCCGTAGATCAGGTAGACATAAGCGCGTCCTGGCGGCCCGTACATGACCGTGGTCCGGGGTGTGTGGCCGCGCCAGGAGTGGGCGGCGCGGTCCTCAGGCCCACAATAGGCTTCGACCTCGATCAGCCGGCCCCAGCGCAGGATGCCGTCGTTTTCGCGGACCAGCAGCTTACCGATGAGGTCCTGCGCGACCTCCAGCGTGTCGCGGGCGAAGAAGCCAGGCCCGAGCACGCGCCCGGCCGGCCGTGATCTGTCGGCCAACACGTGTGACTATATGAGGTGGTGCGCGCTCGTCGTGCGGACCACCGAAATCATCTATGAGGAGCTCAACGACCATGGCCACCGCCACCATGACCTCGCTCGACAAGATCGAGGAAATCCTGGGCGACGAAGCCGGCACCCTGCTCGAGCACCGTTGTCAGACCATCGCCAGGGAGCACCTGCACCTCCCCGGACCGGACTTCGTAGACCGGGTATGGACGCCCAGCGACCGCAGCCCGCGCGTGCTTCGCAGCCTCCAGACGCTGTTCGACGGAGGACGCCTCGCCGGCACCGGCTACCTGTCGATCCTGCCCGTCGACCAGGGCATCGAACACTCCGCCGGAGCATCGTTTGCGCCCAATCCCGCGTACTTCGATGGCGAGAATATCGTCCGGCTGGCGATCGAGGGCGGCTGCAACGCCGTCGCCTCGACATTCGGCGTTCTGGGCTCGGTCGCGCGGAGGTACGCCCACCGGATCCCATTCATCTGCAAGATCAACCACAACGAGTTCCTGACGTACCCCAACAAGTACGACCAGATCCTGTTCGGCACTGTGCGCGAGGCGTGGGAGCTGGGCGCCGTGGCGCTGGGAGCCACCGTCTATTTCGGCTCGGAGCAGTCGAGCCGGCAGCTGGTCGAGATCGCACAGGTGTTCCACGAAGCGCACTCGCTGGGCATGGCAACCGTGCTCTGGTGCTACCTCCGGAATCCGGCGTTCACTCAGAACGGCGTCAACTACGAGCTGGCCGCCGACCTGACGGCGCAGGCAAACCACCTCGGGGTGACTATCGAGGCGGACATCATCAAGCAAAAGCTGCCGGAGACCAACGGCGGCTTCACAGCGCTCAAGTTCGGGAGGACGTCGAGGCTGGTCTACGAGCAGCTGACGACCGACAATCCGATCGACCTCACGCGCTACCAGGTCGTGAACTGCTACATGGGGCGCGCCGGCCTGATCAACTCGGGAGGTGCTTCAGCCGGAGACACGGACCTCAAAGAGGCGGTCAGGACGGCGGTCATCAACAAACGGGCCGGAGGCACGGGCCTGATCTCGGGGCGAAAGGCCTTTCAGCGGCCGACGGCTGAGGGCATCGCGCTGCTGAATGCGATCCAGGACGTCTACCTGAACCCGGGCGTGACCGTCGCATAGGCCTCAGAGGGGGCCGGAGACCTGGCAACCGCCAGGTCTCCGGCCATCGGGGGGTAGATTGCAAGCGCAGCCCGGGCCACCGATCGTCGAGTCTCGAACCCCCGCTCGATCTCCTTAAGGGAGCTCTTCGCCGGCCGCCCGGGCACCCCTGTCCACTATATACGAACATGCGTTTGTAGCGCAAGCTCTACGCTTCGATCTCATGAGACTCGCCTTCCTCGGCACCGGCTCCGCCTTCTCGCTCGAGCGCTACAACGGCGCGGTGGTCGTCGACGGCCGCCTCCTGCTCGACGCGGGCGCTCCCCTACTGCCCCATATGCACCGCCTCGGCATCGACCCAGGCGCCATCGAGGCGATCTTCCTGACCCACTTTCATGGCGACCACATCCTGGGACTCCCGCCCTTCATGTTCTACAGAGGCCTTCAGCCCACCGTGCCCTTGACCGTGGTGGGCCCTCCCGGTGTGGAGGAAAAAGTCGCGTGCCTGCTGAAGTTCGCCTGGGGGGATGAGTGGCCCGAGCACGCCCGGAGCATGGACCTGTCCTACCAGGAGGCCGGTAGAACCGGCGAGGCCGGTGGGATCCATTACGAGACCGTCAAGCTCGACCATGGCGACCTCGACTGCCGCGGCTACCGACTCCACCTCGAGGGCAGGGTCCTCGCCTACGCCGGGGACACCACCGCCACCCCGCCGCTCGATGACCTCGTGAGGGACGCGGACGTAGCGATCACCGAGGCCACCGGTCCCGGGCGCATAGATGTCCACACCAGCTGGGAGGAGGCGCAGGCGCTCGCGGCGCGCCATCCTGGGACCCGCTTCCTGTTCAACCATCTCTTCGCCGGGACGACGCCCGGTGCAGCCGAGGACCTCGCCACCGTCGATGTCTGAAATCTGAACTGAGGCGTTGACTGTCCCGCGCAGCGCAAACGACAATAGCTCAACGCCCTGTTGCCATCTTCTCGACCACCTCGGGCGTGAGACTTCGTATTCCGTGACGTACGTAACGCAGAGGTATGCTGGGTTTGGACGACAGGCGGCGAGAAGATTGGGAGCGAGTCAAACGCTCAGTCGGCACCGGGTATCTTGTCCGCTGGGATCAACACGACCCCGAGGCGGTCGAGCAGGAAGTCGGCCCGGTGACGTGGCAGCAAACCGAGGAGCACGAGCTGGTACAGGGCTGGTTCGGCTGATGCCCATCAGCGCGCCAGTGTGAAGGGCCGTCACCTGGGTGCCACGGCGCTCGGGCTCCTGACGGGCACCACTGGCTGCGCCATCCTCGTACTCGTCGGCTACGTCCTGTATCTCCGGCTGTGGGGTGACTCGCTTCTCGCCCTGGGTCTGATAATCGCCCTCTCGGCCATGGCCGGCCTGTACGCGGGCTGGATCCTTGGCATGCTGGTCTTCTCGGCGATAAGAGGGGCCGATGACGGCAGCGGCGAACCTGTATGAGGCCGCCGCGCGACCCTGGCTCGACGCGCCCACTGCTCGACAAACTGGGCGTCAAGCCCGGGATGCGAGTGGTGCTGGTCGGGTTCGAAGACTTAGCGTTCCGGGCAGAGCTGGCTGAGCGCGGAGCCGTGGTGGAGTCAGAGCCGCCATCTGGCGTCGACATGGTCTTCTACCGAGTCACCGAGCCGGCCGAGCTTGGCGGAATTCGGGAGCTCAGACACCTGATCCATGACCGAGGCGCAATCTGGGTCCTGAGGAACAAGGGCCCCGATCGCACGGTTCGCGATGTGGACGTCATCGACGCAGGGAGGGCATTCGATCTCATAGACAACAAGATCGCGAGTTTTTCGGATACTGTCGCTGCCATGCGATTGGTAGTGCCATTGAACCGCCGGACTAAGTGAGGGAGGTCGGGATGAGGAGGGCAGTAATACCGCTGCTTTTCGCGTTGGTTCTCAGCGCCTGCGGAGGCGGTGGAGGCGGGACCAGCACCACGCCTACGGGTACGCCCAAGACCGGCGGCACACTGAAGGTCGGCCAGGAGACCGAGATCGTCACCCTCGACCCAAATGCCTCAGGACTCCTGGTCGAGCGCGAGATCTACTACAACATGTACGACTCACTGCTGGGGATCGACGCCAAGCTCAACTTCGTCCCCCAGCTGGCGAAGTCCTGGCAGTTCCCCGACGACAAGACCCTGGTCTTCAACCTCCGCAGCGACGTCAAGTTCCACGACGGAACCCCCTTCAACTCCGAAGCCGTCAAGTTCAACATCGATCGGTACATGAACGACCCCAAATCGGTGCGCAAGAGCGATCTGGCTTCGGTCGACTCCGTCGAGGCGAAGGACCCGACCACGGCGGTGTTTCACCTGAAGCGGCCCGATGGCACTCTGCTGGCGCAGCTGGTCGACCGCGCGGGCATGATGCTTAGCCCGACCGCGATCAAGCAGGCCGGCGCCAACCTGTCGGTGAGCCCGATCGGAGCCGGTTCAGGGCCGTTCGAGTTCGTCGAGTGGAAGCGTGACGACCATCTGACGCTGAAGCGCAACCCGAACTACTGGCGCAAGGACAAAGACGGCCACCAGCTGCCCTACCTGGACCAGATCGCCTACCGGCCGATCATCGACCTCAACTCCCTCCTCGCCGCACTCAAGACGGGAGACGTCGACTTCGTCCGCACCGTCGCCGGCAAGGACGTGGATGGAGTCAAGGCGGATTCCACCCTGGTCTACCGCGACGTGCCGACCCTGGGTTTCAACGCAATATGGCTCAACCACTCCGTTCCGCCGTTCAACGACCCAGCCAAGGCGAAGGCCGTGGCGCTGGCGATCGACCGTGCTCAGATCCTGAAGACCGTCCTCTTCAACGTCGGAGTGGTCTCGTATGGACCGGTTTCGCCCGCGAGCTGGGGCTTCGATCCGTCTCAGAAGATCTATGACAAGCCCGACCCGGACAAGGCCAAGACAACGGCCACCGGCTTCTCATTCACACTGAAGACGGCGAACAACCAGGACTCCATCCAGACCGCGACCCTCATTCAGGCGCAGCTGGCCAAGGCTGGCATCACCGTGAACGTTCTGCCCGAGGAATTCGGCAGGCAGACGACTGAGACCCGAGCGCACCAGTTCGAGGCGGCGCTGCAGGGTTGGTCGGGCCGAATCGACCCTGACGGCAATACCTTTTCCTTCTATCACACGGGTGGGAGCTTCAACGACGGCCTCTACTCAAATCCGCAGGTGGACCAGCTTCTGGAGCAGGCGCGTGCATCGACCGACCGGGCGAAGCGCAAGCAGCTGTACGCAGACCTGCAAAGGCTCCTGGTGGGAGACGTCGCC
Source organism: Candidatus Dormiibacterota bacterium (assembly GCA_035259145.1). Classification (GTDB taxonomy): domain Bacteria; phylum Chloroflexota; class Dormibacteria; order Dormibacterales; family Dormibacteraceae; genus CF-161. The sequence goes on from DATFWQ010000171.1 coordinate 7,297, forward strand.
GAGGTGTACCTCACACACGGGACCGTTGCGCAGATCAGCACCAACAAGATCCGTAACTTCACGCTGATCCCCGACGGCATGAATCGTTTCGCGGAGGTCTGGAAGAGCTAGCACAGACCCTTCGAAAGCGTGTTCGAGTACCTGGTCCGGCGCCTCGCGCTCATGGTCCCTACGGCCTTTCTCGTAACCGTGGGCGTGTTCTTGCTGATCCACCTGACGCCTGGGGACCCGGCTGTGATCATCCTGGCAGAGTCCTATACGCCGGAAGCGGCGGCCCAGCTGCACAAGGACCTGGGTCTGGACAAGCCTCTGCCGGAGCAGTACGCGCGATACATGGGCCGGCTCGCCCACGGCGATCTGGGCCGCTCCCTGCGCAACAAGCTGCCGGTTACCCAGGCGATCGGCGAACGGCTGCCAGCCACCCTCGAGCTCGGCCTGGCAGCGTTGTGCTGGTCGCTCCTTGTCGCCATTCCGCTTGGCACGATCGCTGCACTGAGGCGCGGCCGCACGGTGGATGTGATCGCCTCCGGGGTGACAGTGGCCGGTATCTCCATGCCCAACTTCGTCCTGGGGATCCTGCTGATCCTCATCTTCGGTCTGGTCCTCCGCGCCTTGCCGGTGGGCGGTTTCGCGGCGCTGAGTGACTCAATCCCTGACAACTTGAGCCGGCTGATACTGCCGGCGATCGCGCTCGGCACCTTCGGCGCGGCGGCCAACATGCGCTTCACGCGCTCGTCGATGATCGAGGTGCTGAACCAGGACTACATTCGTACGGCACGCGCGAAGGGCGCAAGCAGGTTGCGGGTCGTCAACCACCACGCGCTCAAGAACGCTTTGATACCCGTCGTGACCGTGGTCGGCCTCCAGATTGGAGCCATTCTCGAAGGCGCGCTCGTCACCGAGACCGTCTTCAGCTGGCCAGGCGTCGGCAAGCTCGCCGTGGACAGCATCTTCGGGAAGGACTTCCCGGTCGTCCAGGGCATCGTTCTCATGTCGGCTCTCTCGTTCATGCTCGCCAACCTGCTCGTCGACGTCCTGTATGCCTGGCTCGACCCGAGGATCTCGTACGCGTGAGCACTGCTGCCCCTGCTTACACCGGCGTCGATGAGCTGCCCGTCGCGCTCGAAGAGCAGGGCCCGCCCAGGCTCAGACGGCTGCTGCTCGATCACCCCAGGATCATCGTGGGACTGCTCCTCCTGCTCCTCCTGGCGGTGACGGCGCTTGTCGCACCCTGGGTCGCACCCCGGAACCCACTCGCGGTAGATCCGGACAACGCGCGCCTCGCTCCCGGCCTTGCGCATCTGTTCGGCACCGACGAGCTCGGACGGGACGTGTTGTCGCGAGTCATCTGGGGCGGGCGCATTTCGCTGCCGGTGGCGTTCGTTGCCGTTGCGGTGGGTCTCACCGTCGGGGGTGCGATCGGCCTCGCAGCCGGCTACCGCGGCGGTGCCGCCGACCTGCTCCTCATGCGGCTGATCGACGGCATCCTCGCCTTCCCCGCCCTCATCCTGGCGATCGCACTGGTGGCTGCGCTGGGACCCAGCCTCAAGAACGCGATGATCGCGATCGGGATCGTGCAGGTGCCGGTTTACGCGCGTCTGACCCGAGCGCAGGTGCTGCAGCTGAAGGGCCTCGACTTCATAACCGCGTCGCGGGCGCTCGGGGCCTCGGCAACCCGGATCATCGGCCGCCACATGTTGCCGAACCTGTTGAACCCTCTGATCGTTCAGGTCACTCTGTCGGCGGCGGCGGCGATGCTCGCGGAAGCCACGCTCTCGTTCCTCGGTCTGTCGGCGCCGCCGCCGACGCCCGACTGGGGGTTCATGATCAACACGGGGCAGCGCTACCTCATCAACGGTGACTGGTGGCTGACGCTCGGTCCCGGGGCGGCGATCTGCATCGCTGTGTTCGGCTTCAACTGGTTGGGCGACGCACTGCGCGACGCCCTCGACCCCCGGCTGCGTCGATAGCGGGCCCCTCACTACCATGTCTGCCGTGGAAGTTCTCGGCCCCAAGGGCCCGGCTCCCTACGGCGGCATTGACATGCTGACCTGGGCGCGCAATCAGCTGGAGATCGCGGATCAGATCGTGGACAACCCCGGCGGCGGACTGCTGTTCGCCACCCAGTCGATCGGACAGGTCCGCTCGGCGCTCGCGGAGGCAGATGGCGTGCGCTGGCGGGAGGTGACGGAGCTGCTGGAGCAGGCTGAGGACAGGGCTGTCCGCCGCGAGTTCGGCCCCGCTCGCGAGCTCATCAGCCAGGCGCGCAGCCGACTCGATCAGGCCTGAGCGAGTGCCTTCCGGACAACGGCCCAGCGGGGCGTGTCGCGGTAGGTCTCGAAGCCAGCGTCGAGGTACATCTGGAGCGGCCCACGATACTCCTGGGCATCGCCGCCACCCTGCTTGAGGGGATAGGCCTCGGCGAAGGCAAAGCCCTCGCGGGCAAGGGAGTCACAGGCTGCGTCGAGCAGGCGCCGGGCGACCCCGTGGCGGCGGTACTGCGACGCAATCACGAAGCACACGATCGCCCCTATGCGCTCGGGGTCTTCGCTGCGAAAGTGACGGTTGTGGTCCAGGCCGATCATCGACGTCCGCGATCCGGCGTTGCACCAGCCCACCGGCCTGCCGTCGACGTAGGCGAGCAGGCCCCGGGCGGTGCCGCCGCGGATGCGTGCCTCCTGATCACGCCGGTTGTCGGCACCCGTCCGCCGGGTCCACTCTTCGGCTGCTACGTGCTTTTCCATGCAGTAGCAGTCCGACCAGCCGGGATTGTCGGCGAAGGCGTCCTTGTCGAAGAAGCTCAGGAAGTCGTCCACCGTTTCGGGCGTCAGATCCTTGATCACGACCGCTCCCACATGGTCGAGGCGTGCCAGCCGCGCAATCACGTTGCGATCGACGACGTTGCTGAGCGCGCGCAGGTTGGTGAGGACTCCTTCGTTCTGCGCGTACAGCCGATAGGTCGTGGTTTCGGACTCGAAGCCGTCCACCGTCACGCCCACCAGAGACCGATCCCCTGTTACCGGCTCGACTTCCCACGTGATCCGGTGGGGCGGATCGTCACGAAACTCCGGACTGAAGAGCAGCCTGGAGCTGAGACGGAGACGTCGCGGAGGCTCGGCTTCGAGAACCGTGCCGGACTGAGCCGCCTCGCCGTCCGTGCCGCGGTAGGCGTACTCCGTTCCAGGCCTGAGGTCGGTATCGATCGCCAGACCGAAGTAGTAGCGCCGCGTCAGCTGTGGATTGGTCAGGCCCTCCCAGACCTGCTCCGGGGTCGCGGCCATCTCGAGCTGCGCACTGAGAACCAGGTCGCTCAACCGCGCCATGCTAGCGCACCTGCCGCCTGGCCGACCGCAGCCAGCCAGGATCCGTCCCCGGCCGCATCGCGGGCCAGCCAGTGCTCGACACCCCACAACAGGACCGTGGAACAGCCGGCCTCCCAAAGGCCCTCGACCGTGTCCGCCACGTCATCCGGCCGGCAGCTCCCCTGCCGGTGGCCGTGAGGCGGCTGCGGCTCCCAGGGTTCGGCCTGAGCCTCCAGGACCCAGGCCCGCTTGCCTTCGGCCGCGGCACGAGCGGCCCAGCGCGCGGCGTTGCTCTTCCAGTGTCGGGACCTCGTCAGGCCCCGCCGGCCGAAGCGCCGGTACCCGATGCGCCGGTAGACGTCGAGGCCGAGGACGTCATCACGGCGGAGAAGGGTCAACGCCTCCGCCTCCGGACGCCGCGCATCGGAGCCGAGAAGCCGTCCGGGGTCCATTCCGTGCCGGATGGAGGCGGCGTCCAGCCAGGTGTTGAAGCGTGAGAAGACGTTGAGCGCTATCGGGCGCCGTGGATCCAGTGCGCGGACGGTGGCGATCTCCTCGGCGACGAACTCAGGGCCGATCCACCAGCGCCGTGGGCCGGATGGATTGAGCGGCTCGTTCTCGACCTGCCAGACAGCGATCTCAGCCTGACGGCGATAACGCTCTACGGTGGCCGCCACAAACTCCACAGTCTGCCGCCTCAGGTCCGCGCTGGCCGCGGCCACATCGCTACGAGTCGCAGCAGCAGGCTGCAGCCGCCCAGGTATGTAGAACTCGGGCCAGCCCTGCGCTTTCATTCCCACCGTGAGAATCAGCTCGGGGCCTGCTCGAGCGGCCTCGCTCACCAGCCAGTCCAGGTCGTCGTAGCCGTTGCTGTCGACGTCGTCCCAGAATGCGGACAGGCGGATCGGATCGAGACCTAGTCCGAGGACGCGCTTGAATGCCGGTCGCCAATCCAGCCCGGCGTGCCTGGCCCGCCCCGGTGAGAAGCTGACGCCAAGCCGTCGAGGTGGCCGGCCCCCGGCGTCCTGGTTGCTCAGCTCGGGCCGCGCCGCCGAAGCTCGTTCACCCGGACCAGCGCTTCCCGCAGTTCGCGGATCCATTCCGCCTCATGACGGCCTACCAGCCGAACGCACCATGCCAGCGCCTCGCTCCGGCTTCGTGCCACTCCGGCCCGGACCAGCGTATCCAGCACCTGGCGTTCAGGCAGGCGCAGCCGGGTCATAACAGGGACGGACAGGGTCGTGAAAAGGGTCCGTTCCCCGCCGATCTCCACGCCCCAGGCCACCTTCCGGCCGAAGCGCCGCTCGGCCTCCTGCGCGATTCGCATGCGCTGATCTCGCGTCTCTTGGCGGAAGCGCTGCACCCTGCTCCCGGGCGATGCCGGCTGGCCGTCGGGGACCTGGGTGACGACGTCCGAGTCGTCGAGGCTGCCGATGATCAGGATCTCGTCGTCGTCTGCTTCGACTTCAGGCGGTCCAGCGAACCATCCCTCAGGCAGCCGGCCCAACACCCAGCCCCGGATCTGGTCGTTTGTCAATTCGAATTACATTCTTACAGGCTGCGACGTCGACGCATCTGATCATGTTGCAACAGCCTTCCGTGGTAGCGTGCCGAGCTGAGCTTCCTGGATCGAGAGGATTTTGCGAAATTGGACACGAGCAATCAGGTCTCAACCGTCGAGTGCCCCAGCTGTGGCAAAGCCAACCGCGTGCGCGCCGTGGCGTCGGGCGCACCGCACTGCGGAGCCTGCGGTAAACCGCTGCCCTGGCTGGTGGAGGCGGACGAGTCGAGCTTTCACGCGGCGGTCGAGCAGAGCTCCCTACCCGTTCTGGTGGACTTCTGGGCACCCTGGTGCGGCCCTTGCCGGATCGTCGAGCCCGTGGTGGAGCAGCTGTCCCGGGAGCGTGCGGGACACCTGAAGGTGGTCAAGGTCAACTCGGACCTGGCGCCTCAGCTGACTCAAAGGTTCAACGTCCGTGGCATACCGACGCTGATCCTCTTCGAGATGGGCCAGGCCGTCGATCGGGTGACCGGCGCCCCCGCCCCACCCACCTTGCGGAGCTGGGTGGAGAGACACCTGGCCACCCGTCAGCCGACCTGACCGGCATCACTTGATTTCGCGATATTCCGCGTCGACCACCTCCTCCTCGTCCGGCTGACCACCTGTGCCGGGCTGCTGGCGCGAGCCGCCTCCGGCCGCCGCGGCCTCCTCATAGACCGCGTGACCGACCTTCTGAAGCGCCTCGTTGAACTCGTCCATCGCACTGCGCAGCGTGCCGACGTCACCGCCCCTGGTGGCGTTCGTCAGCGCTTCCTTTTTGGCCTCGACCTCGGTCTTGACCTCGGCCGGGATGCGGTCGGCGTTTTCCTCGAGCACCTTCTCGGCCTGGGCCATCATCTGGTCGGCCTGGTTGCGCAGCTCGACCTCCTCTCGCCTGGCGCGGTCCTCGGCGGCGTGCACCCCTGCCTCCTTGACCAGCCGCTCCACCTCGTCCTTGCTCAGCGTCGATGAGGAGGTCACCGTCACCGACTGTTCGCGGGCGGTGCCCTGGTCTCGTGCCCTGACGTTGAGGATGCCGTTGGCGTCGATGTCGAAGGTCACCTCGATCTGGGGCACGCCGCGCGGGGCCGGCGCGATGCCGTCCAGGTGGAAGCGGGCCAGCGTGCGGTTGTCTCGAGCGAACTCGCGCTCGCCCTGGACGACGTGAACCTCAACCGTCGTCTGGTTGTCGGCGGCGGTCGTGAAGACGTTGGAGCGGGAGGTGGGGATGGTCGTGTTGCGCTCGATGAGCTTGGTCATGACCCCGCCCATCGTCTCGATGCCCAGGGAAAGTGGCGTGACGTCGAGCAGGACGACGTCCTTGACCTCGCCCTTGAGCACGCCGGCCTGTATGGCGGCGCCGACGGCGACCACCTCGTCCGGGTTGACGCCTTTGTGCGGCTCCTTGCCCCCGGTCAGCTCCTTGACCAGCTGCTGGATGGCCGGCATCCGGGTGGCGCCACCCACCAGCACGACCTCGTTG
>DATFWQ010000172.1:0-3333 GCA_035259145.1 Candidatus Dormiibacterota bacterium
GCGACCTGGCCGCGGTGGGTGTCTGAACGCAATGGGCGGCGGTCACGCGTGCAGCCAGTGCCAAAACGGTGATCGCCACGACGCCAAACACGGCGTTGCTCACGAGGTCGATCGCCAGTGACCCGCCGCCTTCCGGCGGTACGGGGAACGCCGCCCAGGCGTACGTCACCGTGGCGCCCGCGGCCAGCGCGAGGCGGTGTCGCTGATTCCAGCCCTGCTGGCGAGACCATCGCGACACCAGCATCACCCCGAGCGCCACTACGGTGAACCACACCCCGACCCCGATCCACTCGTACCAGCCGGCCGTTACCAGAACAGCCGGGCCCCAGTAGGCACTGGTCAGCGTCAGCGCTGCTGTGCCGACCAACCATGGCGACGGTGCGTTTCCCTGGGCACACGGGAGGCGCCGGGACCGGATGCCGAACGCGATCACCACCAGCGCCGATATGGCTGCACCGGCTCCGGCCAGCTGAGCAGGTGAGGCGATGAAGTGTTCCTCAGCGTAATTGCCGAGGAACACCAGACCTGCACCAGATACGTAGATCACGGCGGTGACGGCCAGCCCGACCCGGCCCAGCCACGGCTTCGCCTGCCGGTCGGGCACGAACGACTCCACGATCGCGATCGGCACGCAGATGCTCCACACCGTATGAAGCGCCAGGATCGTCTGGGTCAGCTCGACGCTCATCCCCAGCGCGGGCAGGTACGAGTCACCATGCAAGAGGTCATGACCGGCGTAAGAGTCGTTCCACAGCAGCTGGTCGACCGGCCCCTCTTCGATCAGCGCATACGCGGCCGCAAGAAGTGCCATCATCGGCCAGCCGCCGCCGCTGCGGCGGCCAAGCTCCCGGACCAGCAGAGCGCCGCAGCCGTACAGCGGCGCCAGAACCAGCCCGAGCAGAGGCTCGGCAAGCGTGATATTGCCCAGCAAGAATTCGCCGACGAACGGTGCCAGAACGAACAATCCAAATGCAGGGCTGAGCCGTCTTATAGCGCCGGGGATCAACCCGCGGCGCTCGACCCACGCGAGCGGGTCTAAGACCCGGACCCGGTCGACCGGCATGATCGCGACACCTGGGATGGGAACGGGGCGACCTAGCTACCTGCTCAAAAGACGCCCGGCGCGGCGAGCTGCGTGAGGGCTGGCTGGACCTCTCCCTACTTAAGCGCTGGCGGCGGGCCCAGTTGTACAGCCGTCGCACCGAGTGGACAACGTAGAGGTGTCCTTTACGGGCTTTACTCGGGCAAGGATCCGCTGCAGGGTACCGGTCACCAACGCCTCGTCGAGTCGACAGTACCGCACCTTCTCCCTGCCAGGCGCCCTCGCCGGGGAGCGAAGTCGGACGGTTCACCCTCAGTCAGACCGACGCCCATTGGACCCAGGTAATGCCGGTCGTCAGACTCTCGTCCTCGCAAGCCCTGCTGGAACATGAGGCCATGGGTTACGCAGACGACGCCGTCTATCGCCGACCGCATTGGTGACTACTTCGAGGTCCAGCCCCACCCACCCCAGGAGGAGCTGGAGCGAATCGCCCGTCCGATACCCCGTGTTCAAGATCCTGCCTGAGCAGCCGAAACAAGAACCGCATCACGGATGACATCCGGCAACAGCCAGCCGCCGAGTACCCCAGCGGGAACTCCAGGGAGACCAGAGCCGTTCTATTCCAGCCACTCCGTCCTGAAGTTGGGGCTGGCGTGGATGCAGACCAGATTTGAGCGTCCGGGTCCGTCGTTGGCGAATTTGTGTGGGACCCCGGCCGGGGCGATGACGATGTCGCCTGGACCCGCACTGTGGCGGGTGTCGCCCAGTTGAAAGGTCAGGTTTCCTTCCCGGACCACCCAGGTCTCGTCATAGGGGTGGCGGTGCAGCCGCGGCCCCATTCCGGGCTCGCTGTGGTCAAAGATCAACGAGATCGTCGCCCCGTGCACGGCGCCTTCCAGGTGTCCGGTCGCGAGTGTGTTGACGTTGATCACTGGCATGCTTGCCTCCCGTTTGAACCGTTGGTGGTAACTCAGGCCTCGAACTTGACACCTACCAAGGTGAGCAGCTCAGGCTGGTGGCAACGTCTGGGGCTGTGGGTCAACCTGGCTACCATGGTGGCATGCTGCCGGACGGGGTCCACCACTTCCCGGGCCACACCTCCGTCTCCAGCGCTCACACTGGGGCGGACGCCGTGCAAACCGCTGCAGCGCTGGAGCAGACGCTGCGCGGCACGCCGGCCCAGGGCCTCGTCTAGCGGGCGCCGTGCGAGTCATCGTGCTCGGCGGCAGCGGCGCCTGGCCCGCCGCCGGCCAGGCGTGCGCCGGACACCTGGTCGAGTACGACGACTTCCAGCTCGTCGTCGACCTCGGTTACGCCACGCTGCCGCGGCTGCTGGAGTGGACGGCGGCGGAGCGGGTCGATGCCGCGCTGTTCAGCCACGGGCATCCAGACCACTGTGCCGATCTGCACCCGCTGCTTCGGGCGCGGGTGCTTCGCGAGGAGCCGCCGGCCGCGCTGCCGGTATTCGCGCCGCCCGACGCGCTCGACCGTGTCCTTGCTCTCGACCGTCCGGGAATGCTGGATGGCGCCTGTCGGCTGCACGACTTCGTTCCGGGGACAGGCTTCGGCATCGGCCCCTTCCAGGTGGAGACCTGGGCGCTGCCGCACTTCGTACCCAGCGCCGGGCTCCGGCTGACGGTCGGCGCCAGGGTGGTCGCGTACACGGGAGACACTGGGCCGAGCGTCCACATCCCCGACCTGGCGCGCGACGCCGACCTCTTCATCGCGGAGGCGACGTACCCGGAGCAGGTGCCCGCAGACGCGGCACCGTTCCTGTCGAGCGCGCGCCAGGCAGGCGCCGACGCGGCGCAGGCGGGCGCGCGGCGCCTCCTGCTCACCCATCTCTGGCCCGGGTCAGACCCCGATGCTGCCGTGCGCGCGGCCCGCGAGGCCTACCGGGGGCCGATCGAGGTCGCCAGGCCCGGCCAGGTGGTCGATCTGTGCTGACCAGCGGCCACGGGAGAGCGGAACCGACGGCCTACTAACTCCAACGAGGGTCGATGACATCGCCGCCGAGGCCGGCGACGATGACCAGCCAGCGGGACGGCGCGTCGACGACGAGACCCCCATCCCTGGGCGTCGGGATCGGCTGGGACCTGCCGCTGACCTCCCCGAGGCGGCGCCGATGGCCCGGTTCGTTCTTGGCCAGTACTAACGCAACGATTGGTTGTCTTAGGATCCCCATGCATGGTGCGCACCCCATTGAGCCAGACGCGACGAGTCGGGGGAAGAAGTGCTCGAGTGCGTCGGGCCGTCCTGGAGGCGACGCTAGTCGAACTCACCGAGGCTGG
>DATFWQ010000173.1:0-2459 GCA_035259145.1 Candidatus Dormiibacterota bacterium
GGCTCGCCGGCCTCGCAAAGCGCCCCGAATGGTCATCGCCCGGTATCTCCTAGGGGCGACACCACGCCACGCACAGCCCAAGAGCAGGAGCGGTGAACGCCTTTGCGACCTCGTGGCGCACGTATGTCTGGCTCCGGAGTGCGCTGGCAGCCGCAGCCGTGCTGGGGCTGCTGGCCGCGGTTTGCTCCGTGGCGTCGCACCTGTCGGCGGACAGCGGAGGCCCCGCGGCAACCCGAGGCGCACTCGCCAGGGCAACCGGCCCCGCCACGGCAGTTCCCGAGCAGGCCGGCGGGCCGGCGTCATCCTCTCCTGCACAGTCGGGATCCGGCGGCGGGTCGGCCTCCAGCCAGGCGCCCACGCTCCAGGTGCCGGCTGACGAGAGCCAGGCGGAATCCGTGGCTCGAGCATTCCTGGTGGCCTACGCTTCGTATCGCTACGACGACGGGCCCGGCGCGCTGAGGGCGCGATTGCGGCCCTATGACACCGATGCCTTCGACGTCGCCCTGGGCGGCGGCGGAGGAACCGGCACCCAGGACGAACAGCGCTCGGCTCGACACGAAGTGGCGACCGCGGCGGTACTGCAGCTCAGCACCACAGGGCTCGCGCCCGACGGGCGGCTGGTCCTTGTCCTGCAGGTCAGTCAGCAGGTCACGTCTGATCGCGGCAGCAGCGCCAGCACCCGATACGTCGAGCTCTACCTGGCGCGGACGGTCGCCGGCTGGCGCGTGGACGAGGCCGCGTTGTGAGGTGGCTTGTGGGAGCCGGCGCTGGTGCCTCCCTGGCGGTGGTGGCTGTGGGAGTGATCGGGACCAGCCTCATTCTGCCTTCGATCATGGGTACCGGAAACTCTGAGCCGGCACCGGCGAGCGCCTTCGCGGTGGCGGACATCCCTGCCGCGGCGCTGCGGGACTACCAGGAAGCAGCCCAGACCTGCCCCGGCCTGTCGTGGACCGTGCTGGCAGGGATTGGCAAGATCGAGTCAGACCATGGCCGTTCGACGCTCCCGGGCGTGCACTCTGGTCAGAACTCGGCGGGGGCAATGGGCCCAATGCAGTTCCTCCAGAACACCTGGAACGCCTTCCACCTGCCCGGCTTGGACAACGTCTACGACCTGCACGACGCCGCGGTCGCGGCCGCCCACTATCTGTGCTCGAACGGAGCCGGGTTGGCCGAGAAGTTACGCCAGGCGATCTGGCAATACAACCACGCCTGGTGGTATGTCGACGAGGTTCTGGCGCAGGCGACCCGGTACGCCGCCGACGCCACCAGGACGGTCATCATCGCGGCGCTCCGGCCCGGGGACCCGTTCGCGGGCGCCTGCAGGCCCGTCGTGACTCAGGGATACGGGCCGACCAGTCAGGAAGGCGAGCCGGCCGTGTTCGGCTTCGCCCACTTCCATACTGGCATCGACCTGGCTTGCGTGGCCGGCACACCGATTCACGCCCTGACGGACGGCGTCGCGCATGTCACGATCGGATGGGGCAGCGGCTTCGGAAACAATGTCGTCACCGAGGTCCAGCTCCAGCTTCCCGGCGACTCAACCCCGCAGCGCTACTACGTCAGGTACGGGCACCTGCTGATAGTCACGGTGACGGACGGCGCCGTGGTGCACGCCGGCGACATCATTGGCCTGGAAGGCTCGACCGGGTACTCGACCGGACCCCATCTCCACTTCGAGGTAGACCGCGGAGCAGCCAGCGTTCAGCGCGCAGTCGACCCTGCGCCTCTTCTGGCGGTGTCCTGAGCTTCAAGGGAACGAGTCATGCTGAGCAGGCGAGGCGGCAGGGCAGGCGGTCACCAGCAATCCGGGGGGAGGTGCTGCGATGGATAGGTTGAAGGGACTGTTCGAGGTGGTCCTCATCGCCGGCGTGGTCGTGATCGTGCTCTGGGTGGTATTCGGCTCCAGCGGCATCGCGCCACGGGGGTTGGACTACGTCACCGGCCAGCTGCAGGTCCTCGTGGGCAAGCTGCCAGGCTTGATGCGGATCGGCGGTCTCCTTGCCGTCCTTCTTGGCGCGCTGATCGCAATCCCGAAGCACGGGCGCACATTCGGTGTCGACCTGGCTCTGGGCGGATTCGTCGTGTTCATCCTGTCCTGGGCGGCGCTGCCGATTCTCAACTGGCTCTCAGCGCACGGCCCAGGACTGATCAACGGCTTGCTGAACTCCGGTTAATCACTATTACAAGCTAGTGTCCTGGTACCGAAGTTCGTCGCATCTTCGCGGGCTAGACGGCCGGGCGCCTGCGGCGCTGAAGCCTGCGTCGAGGGGCCCGGCGGGGCGTCGTCAGGCATCTACTGATGCCCTCCTCCTTCCACTACCCTCTCCTTGACTCCGGCCGTCGATCCCACGAATATGCCGGCGCACCTCAGTACCAGGACACTAGGTAGGTGCCGCAGGCGAGCCGCTCGGGACGGCGACGGGCTGGACAGCAGCCGCGCTGCTGGCTACCTTGAGCCG
>DATFWQ010000174.1:0-16014 GCA_035259145.1 Candidatus Dormiibacterota bacterium
GAGGTGCCGTCGATGATCTCCTGCCCTGCCTGGGCGGACGCGCCGGTCAGGACTCTCACCTGGGAGACGCGCAGCTGGCCGGGAAGAAAGGCGGCCTCGCCGGGGTTCACGACGCCGGTCTGAGCTACCCCAAGCGCGGCCTGCCAGCGTTTGACCGCGCTTGCGTCGGCCTGGATGAAGTTTCCGTCCGCGGTCAGGCCGTCCCCGTAGCCCAGCGCGATCAGGTTTTCCTCGAGCTCCTTGACGTCGTCGCCGCTGACGCCGACGGTGAGCTGCCGAGCGAGCGGTGTTCGGCCGAAGAAGAGCGGGATCGGCCTGCCGTTCACCGCATACAGCGTCTCGCCACGACCCACGGTCTGGCCGACGCTGGGCAGCGCGGTGTAGGCGCCGGTGCTCCCTCCCCCGCCGCTGGCGCCACCGCCCGGCTGCACCTTGGCGTTGTACGAGTCCTGGGCGCTGGTGAGATTCTGCTGCGCCTGATGGAGCTTGGTCTGGTTGCTGATCTGGTCGCTCTGCTGCTTCGCCTGGTCCCGAGCCAGGTTGGCCTGGTCGCCGGCGACCGCCTGGTTCGCGTTCTGGATCGCCGTGGCGTCGGCCTGGCAGGTTGCGCTGATCGACTGAGGCCCGCAGCCGTCGGCGCTGGATTTTTCCTGGGCCTGTGCCAGCCGCGCCTGGTCCGCCTGGAGCTGCGATTGGTCGGCGGCGACGGCGGCGGAGTCCTGCTGGTTGGTGAAGTCGATCGAGGCTTGCGTGTCGCTCAGCGACTGCCGGGCCGCGTCGACCGCGTGCTGCGCCTGCGCCAGGGTGGCCTGAGATGGAGGTGGCGAGTACTGGTTGAGCACGGCGTACGCGCCGGCATAGCCGATCGTTCCGTTCACCTGGTCCTGCTCGGAAAGGGTCTGCCGGGTCACGGCGGCCTCGGCAACGGCTGCGTCGAGGGAGGGCGCCGCGGACGCGCCTTTGGGCGCGTGCGTGACCACCCCCACAAGTACGGCGCCGGCGATGGCGACGGCCAGTCCCCCAAGCAGTCTCGTGCGTGCGCGCTTCATGGGCCGCCGACTGACGTCTTCGTCTTCATCCCGGACGGCATGTACTGCTTACAGGCCTGCTCGGCCTGTTTGAACTGGTCCGAGCTGGGATCGACCGCGTCCGCGCCCCCCGCCGTGATCTTGACACCGCCGCCCGACGCCTGTGGGTCCTGCATCGGGATCCCGTGGTCACGCATGCACTGGGCGAACCTGGTGAGTTGGTCAAGGGTCTTCTGGTCGATCTTCCCGGGACCGTTTTCGCCGTTCGGTGCGTATTGCTTGCAGGCGTTCATTGCGTCCTGGAACTTCTGCTCATCCTGGCTCTGGAGCTCCACCCCCCCGCTGTCCTGCACATTGACGCCGTGATCGCGCATGCACTGCGCCCACTTGAGCCGCATCTGCTCGACGTCCTGCTTCTGCTGGGCCGCGGTGTCCTTCGGTGCGAAGGGATTGCCCACACACGCGGTGACCAGAAGCGGCGCTGCGGCCAGAATCACCAGCGCGCGCGTCAGGCCACCTGAAAAGAGGCTCGTTTCCGTCTGCATGGCTCGAGGCTGGCACAAGGGATATAAAGCGGCCGTAAAGGGCCGCGAGGGCGCCTGCGGTTAGGTCGCTTGCAGAGCCGGCGCCGGAAGGTCGACCTCGACGGTCAGCCCTCCGGAGGTTCCTGGGCGCGCCTTCGCGTCGCCTCCGTGCGCCCGGGCCACCGACTGCACGATTGAGAGGCCGAGGCCCGAGCCCCGGCCGGAGCTGGTGCGGTCGCGTGAGAGCCGCCGAAACGGTTCGAAGAGGGATGGGACCTGGTCTGCGGGAATTCGGGCGCCGCTGTTTGCAACTCGCAGCCGCACTCGGTCGCTGCCGTTACCTGTTGTCACATCGATCCAGCCGGACGACAAGTTGTACGCGACGGCGTTCTCGACCAGGTTCGCCACCATGCGATCGAGCAGTGATTGATCGCCTCGAACCGCGGCCGGCTCGAGCCTCGAGCGCAGCTCGATCCCCCTCTGGGCGGCTGTGATCGACACCTGATCCAGGGCTCGGGCCGCCGCATCGGCCAGGTCGACCAGCTGGGCGGTATCCAGACCCCGCTCGCTCCTGGCCAGCACGAGAAGCCCGTCCAGCAGCCGGTCGCAGCGATCGACGGCGTCGCGCACGACTCGCGAGGTGCCGAGAAGCTCGTTTCGGCTCACGTCCGGGTCGCTCAGCGCCACGTCAACCTGGGCGCGCATGACCGCGAGGGGCGTGCGGAGCTCGTGCGACGCGTTGGCCACGAACCGGCGCTGGCTGGCGAACGCCACGTCCAGCCGGCCGAGCATGCCGTCGAAGGTGTCGGCCAGCTCCTTCAGTTCGTCCCGCGGCCCCTCGAACTCGATCCGTTCGTGAAGGTTGGCCACCGACAGCCTGCGGGCTGTGCCCGTGATGTCCCGCAGCGGTTTGAGCATTCGCGCAGCCAGAAGCCAACCGAAGAGGCCCGCGGCGACGGCCATGAGCCCGATGACCGCCGCCCATGTCAGTACGAGGGAACGCAGGGTCTGAATGCGAACGTCGGTGATCAGCTGCTGCAGCCCGACCCTGACCGCCGCGGGGTTGGGCACAGGCCCACCTGCAGCCTGCGGCAATACACCCACCCCCTCAAGCGGCGGCAGGTAAACCGGAGTCGTCCCAGTCGGTTGTCCAGCCGCAAACCCGATTGATGCCGTGCCTGGCGGCGCCACGAACTTCGCGACGGTGCCACCGGTCCCTTCCGGGCTCAGGCTGCGATCGACGATCGCATAGGAGACGGCGATCAAGCCCACACCCATACAGAAGAAGACGGCCCCGTAGACAAGGGCCAGCCGCGTTCGGATGGACAGCCGGGACTTGGCGCGGGGTCGCTCGTTCACCGGATGACGTAGCCCACGCCGATCACGGTCTCGATCAGCAGCGGCTCCCCCAGCTTGCGACGCAGCGTGCTGAGCGTCACCCGCACGGTGTTGGTGAAGGGATCGGCGTTCTCGTCCCAGGCCCGCTCGAGCAGCGCCTCGGCGCTGACGATGGCACCATCCGCTGCTAGCAGGATGCGCAGGACGGCCAGCTCCTTCGGGGTCAGGTCGAGACGGCGCCCGCCGCGGCAGGCGAGACCGCGCGCAGGGTCCAGCTCGACGTCGTGGCGGCGCAGTACAGGCGGCAACGGCCTCTGGGCGCGCCGGCCCAGTGCATTGACTCTGGCCACAAGCTCGCTGAACGCGAAGGGCTTGGACAGGTAATCGTCAGCGCCCAGGCCCAGGCCCTGCACGCGGTCGTCGACCGTCCCCGCGGCGGTCAGCATCAGGATGCGGCTTACGGCGCCCTCGCCTACGAGCCGGCGACAGACCTCGTCGCCGTGCACCGCCGGCAGGTCGCGGTCGAGCACGATCACGTCGTAGCTGGTGATCCAGGTCTTGTCCAGCGCCTCGGCACCATCCTCGGCCAGGTCTACCGCGAATCCCTGCAGCGACAGGCCGCGAACGACGGCGTTGGCAAGGTCGCGTTCGTCTTCCACCACCAACACGCGCATCGTCCGTGCGATCATGCAGCGCGCCCCTGAGCGGAAGCTTAGAAGCGAGCAGGACCGATGCCCAAACCGGGGAGAACCCTCATGCTCAGGTGCTCACTGCAGTGCTATCTTCCGAGGCGCCCGATGCCCATGCTTGGCCGGTTCACCGCCGCAAGCTCGCAGTTCCTCAACGAGCGCGGCATCTACCTCGGGGCACGCTCGACCAGGATCCATGTGGCCCTATACCGGTGGACAGGCGGCAAGATCGGCGGGCATCTACCCGGCTGGCCCGACGCGCGGATCGCCCTGGTCGACCACACGGGCGCCAGTAGCGGAGCAAGGCGGACGTCTCCGCTGATGTACCACGAGGACGGCGACGCCATCGCCGTGGTGGCCTCGAAGGGGGGCCAGCCCACGCATCCCGCGTGGTTCCACAACCTCAAGGTGAACCCGGACACCAGGATGCAGATCGGCTCCGTGGTTCGCGAGGTCCGCGCCCGCGTCGCGACCGACGAGGAGCGCGATCGCCTCTGGCCGGAGTTCGCTGCTATCTTCCCCGGATACGACTTCTACCAGCGCCACGCGAAGGGCCGAAAGATCCCGATCGTGATTCTCGATCCTCGTTCGTGAAGGGCGTAGGCCCCATCGGTCGCGAAT
Organism: Candidatus Dormiibacterota bacterium; assembly: GCA_035259145.1. Lineage (GTDB taxonomy): Bacteria > Chloroflexota > Dormibacteria > Dormibacterales > Dormibacteraceae > CF-161. The sequence continues at coordinate 4,201 of DATFWQ010000174.1, forward strand.
CAGGCTGTTGGTCACGTGAAACCAGCTGTAGGGAGATGGCCCGGTCCGCCGCACTGGAACGAGCATTCCGCGGGCGGTTGGCCCAGCCGGCGGCCCGCCGTCATGTCGCAGCCCGCGCTGAGACCGTCTCTGCGTACGGACGCACGAGCTCCGTGTACTGCTCGAGCTTTTGCAGCGCGGCGTCCCGGCCATCAGGCGGTACGTAATAGATCACCCGCTCGATGCCTGCCTCCTGAAACTGCTCGATCTCAGCCGCGCCGCCGCCCTCACTACCGTAGGCGGTGACGGGAATCGGCCCCCTTGCGGCCTCCTCGGCCAGCCGGTTGAGCTCGGGTATGCGGCTCAGGTAGTCGCCGCTGTTGGGCATCCAGCCGTCTGCGTAGCGCACGACACGCTTCAGCGTGTTGGGGCCGTTGCCGGCGAGGAGGATTGGCGGGTGCGGCTTCTGGACCGGCTTCGGCCACGACATGATCGGGTCGAAGTCGACCATCCGGCCGTGGTACTCGGGCTCGTCCCTGGTCCAGATCTCCTTGATAGCCTCGACGCGCTCACGGAGGAGGGCCCACCGCGTCTCGAACCGTGTGCCGTGGTTGGCCATCTCGCCGCGGTTCCAGCCGCCACCGATGCCAAACAAGAAGCGGCCGTCGGAGATGTGATCGAGGCTGGCCGCCGACTTCGCGGTCACGATCGGGTCGCGCTCGATCAACAGGCATATGCCGGTGCCGACCTTGAGCGAGCTCGTTGCAGTTGCGGCGGCGGTAAGAGCTACGAACGGGTCGAGGACACGCCAGTACCGCTCTGTGAGCTTGCCGCCCACCCGGTCTTTCGGCCAGGGCTTCTCAACCGGGATGTGCGTGTGCTCGGCAACCCAGAACGACTCGAAACCGCGCTCCTCGAGGGCCAGAGCGAGCTCTGTCATCGAGATGGCGTAGTCGGTCGGAAATATGGCGATCCCGAACTTCATGACCAGCAATCGTAAGTGCACCGCCGAGCGGGACACGGTCGAGATTTCGATGTCCAGAAATCCGAGAATTATCGGCGCGTATGGTCGAAACGCACGACGACCTCCGCCCCCTCTACCGCATCATGCTTGTGTTGGGCCTTGTGTCGGTGGTGATCCTGGCTTCCGGCTTTGCGCTCCTGCTCAGGTTCGCGCCGCCGGGTCAGCACTCCGGGTACCGCGCCCACATCACAGGTGTTTATGCCTATGACCCGGCCACCGCGTCGATCACCGGCTCGGCGATGACCAGATTCCACCGGGACCAGCCCTTCGCTGCGACCGTGGACTGGGGGAATCTGCCTGCCGGCATGCTCGTGAGCGCTCGCTGGACGGACAGCCTTGACGATGACGTGGGGTCGACCCAACCAACTCCGGTCGCGGCGGGAAGGCTCGCCGGCGAGAACGCCCTGGTCCCGGTCCGCGCCTCCCGAGAGTTCGGCACCAACTTGCCGGGACCGTACACGTTGACCGTCGTGCGCTACGCTCGAGGCCAGCCCGTAGAGCTGCTGGCCACCGCCCGCGTCACGGTTCTGCGCGATCCATGATCCAGCAGGCCGCCTACCGACGTCGCTGGCGGCCGACGAGATACTGGCTCGCCGCGATGATCGCCGCCGCCCTCTTCGTGGTCCTCGTGCTCAGCTCAGTGGCCTCGCTCGCGATCGGCCCGGTCCCGCTTCGCGCCACGCTGTTCGGCCTGCCTGGCGTCGGCTTTGTGATCGCCGCCACCTTCTTCGCCCTGCGGGCGCTGCACGATCACGAACCGGGGATCCGTCTGCGTGACGCGACACGCGCGGCGGCGCTTTTCGTCGTCGGCATCTTCCTCTGGCTGGCCGTGGTCGACGTCTACACCTTCACGCAGGAAGCCGGCCCAGGGGTCGCAACCGCTTGCGCCATCGCGTGCGTCCCGACGACCGCGATTGGACTCCTTGTCATCCGCCGCTTCGACCGCAACGAGAAGGAGCCGTGGCGGCTCGTGCTGGTTGCCGCGCTCTGGGGCGCCGTCATCTCCACCAGCCTGGTCGTCTGGGCGGAAGGCCTCTGGGACCTTGTGTTCACCGCCACGCTGGTGCCAGGACCAGCCGCCGACACGTCCGCGGCCTATTCGGCCGGCATCTTCGAAGAGCTGGCCAAAGGCACGGCCGTCGTCCTTCTGTATCTCGTCATGCGGGATGAGGTCGATGACGTAGTCGACGGCATCGTCTACGGTGCCGCGGTCGGGCTTGGCTTCAACTTCATGGAGTCTGTCTCCTACATGACTCACCAGTACGCGATCCTGGCGCCCGTGGGGCTGGGAGCCGCCGGCGCGGCCGGCCAGTGGTACTTCCGCCAGGTGGTGGGGCTGTTCTTCGGCCATGCCACCTTCACGGCGCTGATCGGCGCGGGGATCGGGATCGCGAGGCAGATGCCTCTGATCAGCCAGCGCCTTCTCGTCACCGCCAGCGGTTTCCTGGCTGCGATCGCCGCCCACTTTGCCTGGGACGCCTGGCAGGCGTTCGTCCTCGTCGGCTCCTCCTCGACGCAGCTCCTGGTTGCGAATGCGCGGTATGTCCTGGTGATCGGACCTTTCGCCGCGGTGGTACTGCTGCTGCTCGTGATGGGCCAGCACGTCGAGGGGAGAGCGCTCAGGCGTCACCTCGAGGTCGAGGCGGCGGGCGGACTGGGTGCAGTCCTGCCGTACGAGGTGGCCCTACTGATGAGCCCCTGGCAGCGCTTTCAGGCGCGGCTGGCTGCGCTGGGCCGTGGCGGGCCAGGAGCCTACCTCGGGCTGGCCCGGCTGCAGAGGGCCCAGCTGCACCTGGCAATGGAGCGCTGGCACCGAGAGCGCCGTGAAATCGACCAGCCGCTCGCCGCCGAAGAGGCTCTCCGCCAGCACGTGCTCGAGCTGCGCGGCTAGCCGCCAGCCTCAGGCAGGCAAGCGGCCCCAGAGCAGTCGGGCTGCGGACAGCAGCGCCAGCAGACCCGCAGTGGACCAGGTCAGCGCCGAGATGAACGGGTCGCCGAAGTCGCTCCCTCCCAGAACGCCATGGACAAAGACCAGGCCGAAGGCGAAGTAGGAGAGGCGATGTATCCAGAGCCACGCCCGGCTGTTCATCCGGCGCTTCAACAGCCCGGTCACCGCAACGAGTACGAAGACGTCGAAAGTGATCGTCCCCAACCCGACGGCCACGGTCCCGTACGGCATCAGGAAGGGCACGACCACGTCCTCTGGCCGCACCCGAGCCGTCTGATCGAACAGGAGCGCCACGATGTGCACGCCGCCGAGCGGCACCCACAGAACTGTCGTGTACTCATGCACGGAACGCAGTACTCGATTGCTTCCCACCCAGTCCAGCACGCCGGTGCGGAGCGACAGACCGGTCAACAACGAGACAGAGACAGCGGCAAACGCAGAGAGGCCGGAAACGCGCGCCAGCTCCCAGAAGAACAGATCCAGGTTCATGGCGCCTGAGGCGCTAGCCACCATCCGTGCGCATAAGTGGCGAGGTAGGCAGGCGCTCGGTCGGAGCCCAGGATCAATGCCGCCTTGGCGTGCACCTCGGCATCGACCGCCCGCGCCGCCACGACTGACGCCTCAGCAAGATCGCTGACTGCCGGCCGCCCTGTGCGCGGGTCGATGATGTGGTGGACATGCTCGTCTCCTCGACCCCATGCCCTGCGCCAGGTCCCGCTGGTCGCTGCGCCTTGGCAGCTCAGAAGCACCGTGACGCCTCCCATGCCAACCGGCCAGCCGTCACCGGCAGGTCCGGCTCCTCTCGCGAACAGGTCGCCGCCAAGATTGACAAGGCAGTTCTCGCCAAGGTCGTCAGCCAGGCGGTCAGCCAGCCAGCCCTTGGCAATCCCGCCGAGGTCGATACCGGCGCCGGCCCTCAAGCGGGCTCGCCGATCCCCCACCTGGAGCATCTCGGGCAGCGGCGGCGGTGGCGCCGCTCCAGCCCGCGCTCTCTGAGGAAGACCATGGCGCAGCGGGTGCGAGTACCCGATAGCCAGCATGGAATCGAGCACTCCCACATGCACGAGTCCGCCGCTCAGACGGTAACCCTCGAGCGCCGCGTGCAGCATTCCGCCGAGCTCTGACGACACTTCCACCCAGTCGCCGGCCCGCGAGTTGAAGCGCGATAGCTCGCTGTCCGGCTCGAAGCGGCTGAAACGACCGTGCATTTCCAATACCCAGGCGGCCGCCCAGCTCAGCCGCCCTCGCTCCAGCCCGACGCCGAGCAGATGGCAGGAGCTGCCGAGCGCTTCGAACCTGACCTCTTCGAGCGCCATGACTCACGAGGCGTACGTCGAGGTGACCGTCTCCACCTTCGAGGTGTGTACGGCGGGAGACAGGCTCAGCTTTCCGCTTGCAGGTGTCGAGACGGCCGGCGGCGCCCCCAGCACTCCGGGGTGCAGGGGCGCCACCGGGTTCTTCACATGGGTGCTCACGTGAACCGCAGCGGCGGCGGCTGCCGCTAAAGTCAGGACGGTGGCGCCGGCCTTCAGCAGCAGCGAGCGCACGGCGCCTCGTCAGAACGACCCGGCCGGGTCCTTGATGAAGGCGAGTTTGTCGAAGGCGGCACCCAGGATCTCCTTTGGGTCGGCTCCGAGGTGGCCGCCAAGGATCTCCTGGTAGACCGAGCGGAAGTCGACCTGGTACTTCAGGTTGCCGGTCGAGTCGAGGTCCGTCAAGCCGGGAGACTGCCCGTACAGGCCGCCCTTGATGGGGTTGCCGATCAGGATGAGCGGCGCGGCAGCCCCGTGGTCGGTGCCGCCGCTGGCGTTCTCTTTGGGCCGCCGTCCGAACTCTGACCAGGTGGCAATCAGCACCTTGTCGGCCATGCCGTGAGCACTGAGGTCGTTGTAGAAGGCGCCGACGGCCGAGTCCAGGTACGCCATCAGGTCATCGTGGCGGGTCAGCTCGGTGTAGTGGGTATCGAATCCGCCCAGAGTGACGTGCAGCAGCTTGACGCCCGTGCCGGTAACGATCAGCTCCGAGGCGAGCTGCAGTGCCGCCGCCAGCTGGTTCTTGGACGAGTACACCAGGCGCTGGCTGTCTGTGTAGTCGGCCATCGGTTGGTAGGTGGCCTGCGAGGTCCGCAGCGTGGTGACGCTCTCTCGCGCTGTCGCCATCGCGGTGTCGAACAGCGCTCCGTAGATGCCGGGGGTGGCCTTGTACAGTGCGCCCACTGCCGCCTCTATCTGGCCGCCGCCGGTGAAGCCGAACGCCTTCTGGTTGTTGATCACGGTCAGCGTGGCTTGCAGATCGCGCAGAGCGCCGGGCGCGTCGGTGGTCCCGCAGGCGCAGCCCGTCAGCGGGTGGCCGAAGGAGTCGTAATTCTGGGCCAGCGTGCGACCCAGCCAGCCGTCCACCTGGCGCCGGGTCGGATCACCCGTCTCCCATATGCGGATGGACTCGAAGTGGGAGAAGCTCGGGTTGGGGTAGCCGATTCCTTCGACGATCGCGACCTTGCCCTGGTCCCACAGTGCCTTGATGGACTTGAGGTTCTGGTGCAGTCCGAACTCGTCGCTGAGGGGCAGAGCCTGACCGACCGAGAGGGCGGCCAGCTTCGGCCGAAGGTCGTGGAGCCTGGGGTCTTGCAATGGGATGACGGTGCGGAGGCCGTCGTTGCCCCCTGCGAGCTGGATCATCACCAGCACGCGTTCATTCGCGAGTCCGTTGGTCTTTGCGGCGTACACGGCGCGAGCGAACGCGTCTGGCACAGCCGCGTAGCCGGCGGCCAGGCCGGCAGCTCCCGCGCCGAAGACGAGTCCGGCCCGCAGGAAGTCGCGACGCCTGAGCTGGTTGATGCCGATCTCTTCAGTCATCGGTTGTCCCTCTGTTGTCTCTCTCCTGAGCGAGGCGGTTGCCTCGGCACCTACTTGAGCTGGAATTCGGGCGAGGCAAGGGCCAGGAACCAGCGCGCGTGGTCGTCGGCAGCCGTATTCAGCAGGCCGGCCGTCTGCTGCCCGACCACACCGTCGAGGTGGTGCGGCGCGTCAGTGCCCGGCGGAACCGTCTTGAGCTGGCTCAGGACCGCGGTGACGAAGTTAACGCGCGCAACGACGCTGTTGGATGAGATCCACGCTTCGTTGTTGGGCCAGCCGCCGACATCGGGCGGATCGAACAGGACCTGGCCCATGCCGGGGGCGGATAGCTGCGCCAGCCGTGAGAGCTGAGGCGCCTGGAGCGCCTTCAGCGTCTGCACCATGAACTCGGTCGGCGATTTGACGAGGGCTCTGTAGCTGTGATCGGCGACGAATTCGGGGCTGACGAGCACCTCACGCATCAGCGTCTTGACGTCGTACTTGCTGGAGCGGAACTTGCTGCCCAGGCGTTTCACATATGAGTCGTCGACCCTGGCGGCTACGAAGTGCTGGACGACTTTGCGAGCGATGAACTCGGCGGCAGCCGGCTGGGCCAGAATGCGGTCGACGACTTTCTCAGTGTCGTACGTGTCCTTCCTGCCCAGGAACGTCTGCTGCCCGCCCTTGTAGGCGCGGTTGGCGACGAACGTGCCAGTTGCAGGCTCATCGTACACGGCGTACTTGCGTACGACGTTGTTCTTCGCGTCGACCGTGACGTCCACCGTCCTGGTCGGCCTTGGCTCGGTCCACCCCGCCAGCGCTCTTGCCCCGGCACGCACGTCGTCCTCGCCGTAGTGCCCAACCCCGAGGGCAAAGAGCTCGAGCAGCTCGCGGGAATAGTTCTCGTTTGGGTTCTGGCCGGTGCTGGTGCCCAGGTCGAGGTAGCGCAGCATGGCCGGGTCGGTCGTGACACGCATGAGCATCGAGCGCATGTCAGTCAGCGCCATGTCTCGCCAGGTCAGGTTCTGCCAGTAGATGTACGGCGTCTGCAGACCGACCTTGCGGTAATCGCTCGTGAAGTGTCCGTGCCAGAAGAGCGTCATTCTCTCGGCAAACGGTGTCGACGTCGACAGCATATGGTCGAGCCACCACTGCTGGAGCACGCCCACGTTCAACCGGCGGTCGTGAAGAAAGTCGTTTGACGCGTCAAGGGAGGGGGGCGGGGCCGGCCTGGTCTCGAGCAGCCGGTCCACCGTCTTCGAGTAGCCGTCTGAGACGGCCTTCTCGAGCTCGTCGAGCGTGGCCCCGAAAGTGGTCCGGCGCAGCAGGTGGGCCACCCTTGCCTTCTCGGAGCCAAGCGGCGAAATCCAGTCACCGCGACCACTGGCCGCGGCGCGGGTGCTCTGGAGCAGCTGCTCGACGCGCGGGTATACGAAGACCCGGAGGGCGGCGATGCCTGCGCCACCCGCCGCGGCGGCGCCGAGAACAGTCCGGCGACTGACCGGGGATCTCGCCTTCTTTTCAGCCGGCCCGGAGGGCTCGTCGACAGATCCGGCGATGCTCATGGCCGCATTCAACCCCCACCCCCGGCCGATGGGATCACGGCGATGTCAAGGGTTTGTAAGCGCCGGCTGAGGGTTGCTCAACTGTACTCGAGGTCGAGCTGGATGTCGAGTCGCGCTCGAATCCACGGGACTTCGAGGCCGGCCTTTGTTACGACCGGCACATAGAGACGTTTGGTCACAGCATGAGACTCAACCAGCACTGCATCATCGGGCTGACGCTGGGCGCCGTCGGGCTGGCCCTGACAGCCTGCGTCCCTGGGGCCGGAGCGCGACACGTTGATCCGGGCCAGGGCACCGGCCCCCCCACGCTCCTCGCCTATGACTCCTGCGACGCGGCTGTGAGCAGCCTCAAGGCTGCGGCCAGGATCGCCATGAGCCAGTATCGCAGCACCGTTGTCCCAGAAGCCCGTCCGGGCGCGGTGCGGGGCGCATCGGGCCCCGCAAGGTTGGCGCCGGCGGCCGCACCCAGGGAGGCGGCGCCGGCGGCCGCACCCAGGGATGTGACTTCCGCCGCCGAGTACTCCGGCACGAACGTCCATGAACCTGGGGTAGACGAGCCCGACATCGTCAAGACCGACGGTCGCCGCATCATCACGGTGACGGACAACGTCCTGCGCGTGGTGGATGTGACCAGCCGCCGCCTTACCGGGGAACTCTCGATGCCTGGCAACCTGGGCGGGCCGTCTGAACTGCTTCTGCGACGGGACCGGGCCCTGGTCATGTTTCCCTCGGCGCCGGTTCCAGGCCGGATGGGGTTGGCTGATCAGCAGCCGTACTCGTCCGAACTGGTCCTGGTCGACCTCTCGGGCAGATCGCCGCGCCTGGCGGGCACGCTGACCGTCGACGGCTCCGTAATCGACGCTCGCCAGGTCGGCGCTGAGGCCAGGGTGGTCGTTCGATCCACTCCAACAGTGGATGCCGAGGATCCGACAGCGATCGACAGGGCAACGATCTCGGCCTGGCTGCCCCACTTCACTCTCAGTGTCGATGGACGGACCAGATCGGGGACGGTTGACTGCCGGCAGATCAGCCGGCCCCTCAAGTACTCGGGTCTCACCATGCTCACGGTGTACAGCCTGGACCTCGACGCGTCTACGCTCACCGCCGGTGAGCCGGTCACCGTGGTGGCGGACGGCGATGTCGTGTATGGCTCAGGTAACAGTCTGTACGTCGCCGCTGACGATCGCTGGATGGCAGTGGGCTGGGGTAGGCAGCCGGCACAGACCGCTCCCGGCACACACACTCAGATCTACAAGTTCGACGTGTCCAAACCAGGCCGGCCGGTGTTCGAGGCCTCTGGGGAGGTGCCGGGCTGGCTCATCAATCAGTACGCGATGTCGGAATTTGACGGCAAGCTGCGAGTCGTCACCACCTCGGCAAGGACCGTTTCGCTTGGTCCGTCGCCCGCCGCCTCAGAGAGCGCGCTATACGTGCTGCACCAGCGGGGCGAAGTCCTGGCCGAGGTGGGCCGCCTGGAAGGGCTGGGTAAGGGTGAGCGAGTCTACAGCGTTCGATTTGTGGGACCGACCGGCTACGTGGTCACGTTCCGGCAGACCGATCCGCTCTACGTCGTGGACCTCCGCGATCCGGCAAACCCGGCAGCGGTCGGCGAGCTGAAGCTGACCGGCTACTCCGCTTATCTGCATCCAGCTGGAGATGGCCGCCTGATCGGGGTGGGCCAGGAGGCGAGCGCTCGAGGGCGCGTGTTGGGTATCCAGGTCTCCCTGTTCGACGTCCGCGACCCTTCGAAACCTGACTTGCTCGCACGATATCAACTCAACGGAGGCCGCTCCGAGAGCGAGGTTGACGCGCACGCGTTCCTGTTCTGGCCGAAGACGGGTCTCGTGTTGATCCCGGTCACGCCGAGCGTGAACGGGGCGCTGGCTCTGACCATCGATGGTGCCGGCATCCACCAACTGGGTCGGGTGCGCCCAGGCCTGCAGATCCGCCGCTCTCTGGTCATCGGCGACACGCTGTGGACCCTCACCGAAAGGGGGCTCGGGGCCAACCACGTGACTACGCTGGCCGGCGAGGACTGGATTCCGTTCTCCACGGCCGCCTGATCAGCGTGCTCGAGGACGAACCCTCGAGAACCACACGCAGCGCTATCAAGTAAGCTGAGTTTAGAGCGGTCTTTGAAGCAGGCTTCAACAGGAGGATGACCTCATGTTTGGTCCCAGGATGCTGATGGGCGCAGTGATCGGTGGAGCGCTCGTCTACTTCCTCGATCCGCAAAATGGTGCTCGCCGCCGCCAGCAGGTACGCGAGTGGTGGGAGCAGAACCGCGAGCCGGTGATGGACAAGGCGACAGCGGCGCAGAACAAGGTCAGCGAGACGACGTCTCAGATTGGCGAGAAGGTCGGGGAGAAGGTCACCGAGCTCCAGTCCAGGGTCAGGAAAGAGCCGACGCCGGTGACGTAGGGCCGCGGGCCACCGAGGCAGCCGGTAGCTCGCCCATGCGACCGTTCGCGGCGCTGCCTCAGACTGAAGACAAGAGCGGCCGGAGAGCCGCTGCCGCGACATGGAGGAGGGTTGATGGCTCGGCGCCTTCGCTTCGGACTCTGCACAGACCAGAACATGACGTGGGCCAGGACGCGAGAGCGCTGGCAGCTCTTCGAGCGGCTCGGCTTCGACAGCGCCTGGGATTGCGACCACTTCGTGCAGCCCAGCCGGCCGGACGGCCCGTACCTGGAAGGGTGGACCCTGCTTTCGGCGCTTGCCGCGTGCACCGAGCGCATTCGTGTCGGCGCGCTGGTGAGCAGCAATACCTTTCGCCACCCGGCCCTCCTTGCGAAGCAGGCCGTGACCGTGGACCACGTCTCAGGCGGGCGCCTCGAGCTCGGCCTGGGCGCCGGCTGGTACGAGCCCGAACATCGCATGTACGGACTGGACTTCCCGCCACGACGCGAGCTGGTCGATCGATTCGAGGAATCGGTGCAGGTCGTGGACAGCCTGCTCCGCAACGAGTTCACCAGTTTCGAAGGCCGCCATTACCGTCTCCATGACGCGGCCTTTCGGCCCGCCCCCCTGCAGCGGCCGCGGCCACCGCTGACGCTGGGCGCACACCGCCCGCGCATGCTGCGGATCGTCGCCAGGTACGCCGACACCTGGAACTCGCACGGCACCACCGAAGAGATCCGGTCTCGGAATGCAACCCTCGACGAGGCCTGCGCCGATATTGGGCGCGACCCTGCCGAGGTCAGGCGCTCTCTCTATTACTGGGTGCCGCGGTCGGCGGACGACCCCTGGTCGTCGACTGACGCATTCCTTGACGTGGTTGGACGGTACAGGGAGGTCGGGATCGAGGAGTTCATCATCGATCACCCACGTGATGACCAGCTCGACGTCCTCGAGCGGGTTGCCGCCGACGTCATTCCACGCCTCCACGCCGACGCTACGACACGGGCCTGAGCCTCCCTAGTGGACCGTAACGGTCGGAGGTGGAGCAGGCCGCAGGCCCGAAGGCCGGCGTTCCAGGTGGTCGGTGGCAAGGATGGGGTGGCGCATCGAGGAGCCCATTTGTCGATGGGTGACGAGGCGCGCCGGGCCCCCAGACGCAGCCATCAGCGCCTGCAAGGCGCCCGGCCGCCTGGGACGTCGGATGCTCCGCATCCGGCCGTTACGGTCCACTAGCACCGACGGCACCCCGGGCGGGTACTTGACAGTACTCCGCGTGCGATAGAAAATGGTCCTACCATTGAACGACCTCGCGACGGACGGTACCCAGGCAAGAGCAGAGCCCATCGCGAGATCGAAGACCAGACACGTTCTGCGGTGCTCCCCGGGGCGTCGGGTTGCCGGAGACAACGAGGGCCCGAAGTTGGAGGTGAGGAAGGAGATCGAGTGAGCGTCAGGTCCCACCGCTCCTCAGTCGGAGGACTGGTCTCACCGGCACAGTCCGGACCTGGCACAGATGGACCCGATCGTCCCGGGACACCGTACCGCTGAGTCGCTGACGCCGACCTACAGCAACAGGGGCGCTGTTAGGCGCCCCTGCCCCCTCTTTCCTCCCGTGCTGAGATGCTTAACACGAAAGCGGGGAAAGCGCTACCGGCCCGCTCCGTATCCGACCCCGTCCTCGGCGCCGTGCACCTCCGACCGGCGCTCGGTCCCCTCTGCGGAGTCGAGCAGGGTCCCCAACAGCGCGACTGTGGCCGGCGCCAGGTCGTCGCGTAGCCGGTAGTAGATCCAGATTCCCCGCTTCGTCGACTCGACGAGGCCGGCTGCCCTGAGCCTGGCCATGTGATGAGAAATAGTCGGTTGGCCGAGGTCGAACGTGGCGGTGAAGTCGCAGATGCAGACCGGCGCCTGGGCCTTCCAGAGACAGAGAACCATTGACAGCCTGGTGGGATCGCCAAGCGCCTTGAGCAAGCCCGCAGCTTCCCGGGCCCTCGCCCACTCGACCGGCACGGCTATCTCGCAGCACCTGCCCCGTTCCCGGACCGGCAGCTCCATCGTCGCCAT
>DATFWQ010000175.1:0-27835 GCA_035259145.1 Candidatus Dormiibacterota bacterium
ATGAACATGTGTCTTTCCTTCGATCACCGGATCATCGACGGCATGACCGCCGGTCAGTTCCTCGGCTTCATCAAGCAGCGGCTGGAGAGCTGGGATCCGGCGTCGATACGCTTGTAGCGTGCCATGACACCTGACGGGGAAGCGGGGAGCGGCAGGCGGATTCCCGAATGGATTCGTATCCGCGCCCACGAGGGCGAGAACTACAAGCAGCTCAGGCAGCTGGTCCAGGAGCGCCGTCTCCACACCGTCTGCCAGGAGGCGCACTGCCCGAACATCTTCGACTGCTGGAACCGCCGCACGGCGACGTTCATGATCCTGGGGGACGTTTGCACCCGCGCCTGCCGCTTCTGTGCGGTCACCTCGGGCCGGCCGACCGAGCTCGACGTCGGGGAGCCGCTGCGGGTGGCGGAGTCGATCGCCGATCTCGGCCTCCGCCATGCCGTGATCACGTCGGTCGATCGCGACGACCTGCGGGACGGCGGCGCCGAGATCTTCGCCCGCACCATCCGGGCCATCCGCCGCCGCAGCCCTGGGACTTCCATCGAGGTCCTGACTCCCGACTTCCAGGGGGACCGCGACGCGATCCGCACGGTGGCCGAAGCGCGGCCGGACATCTTCAACCACAACACCGAGACGGTGCCTCGTCTCTACGCGCGAATCAGGCCGAAGGCGGTCTATGCGAACAGCCTGGGCCTGCTGGCCTACGTGAAGGAGCTGGCGCCGGGCATGGTCACCAAGTCCGGCGTCATGGTCGGGCTGGGCGAGACGCACGACGAGCTGCTGGACGTCTTCAGGAACATGCGGGCGCACCGCATCGATGTGCTGACCGTGGGTCAGTACCTGCGCCCGAGCAAGAAGCACGCCGAGGTCGTGCGCTACTACCCGCCGGAGGAGTTTCTCGAGTTGAAGCGGGAGGCGCTGGCTATGGGCTTCGAGCACGTGGAGTCGGGGCCGCTTGTCCGTTCCTCGTACCACGCCGACGAGCAGATCCCGGAGCGCCACAGGAAAGCGCTGTCGGCATGAACCTGCGCGCGGCGAGAGCGTACTGGCTCGGCAGCGTTCCCTATCGCGACGCATGGGATCTTCAGAGGGCGTGTGTCGAGGCCGTCAGGATCGGAGTGCAGCCAGACAGCCTGCTGCTGCTGGAGCACCCACACGTCTTCACCATAGGCCGGCGCGGCGATGGCTCGACGCTGTTGTGGAGCGAAGAAGAGTGCTCCAGGCGGGGCGTTGACGTGGTCTGGAGCGACCGTGGAGGCGACGCCACCTATCACGGCCCGGGCCAGCTGGTTGGGTACCCGATCCTGAACATTCAGCGACTGGGCAGCGACGTCCTGCGATACATCCGCGACCTGGAGCGGTCACTTATCGCCTATCTGGGCACCCTGGGGGTCGAGTCAGAGCCAGGCTCCCCCGGCATGACCGGGGTCTGGAGCCGGGGGGCGAAGGTGGCGGCGATCGGGGTCAAGCTGAGCCAGAACGTAACGAGCCACGGGTTTGCGCTCAACCTGACCACCGACCTTGACATCTTCAATCAGGGGATCGTGCCTTGCGGTCTGGTCGGCAAGCGCGCGACGTCGGTGCTGGAGCTTGGACGACCCAGAGTCGAGGTGGCTGAAGCTGCGCGGGCGTACATTGAGCACTTCGGACAAACGTTCGGCGTCACGGTGGCTGGGGGCGATGCCCGGGAGTTGCGAGCGCTGCCGGCGGCGAGGCTCGAGCACAAAATGCCACCGGTGGTGCTTAAACTTCAGCACAACTGACCAGGGCGCCCGGGTGTAGAGTCGGCAGTTGAGGAGAACCCGCCCGAGGCCGCGACAGGGTCGAAGCCGCCGGGTCCTACAGGATCATGCTGTACGTAGCTTTACACTCCACCAACTTCCTCCCGGGGTGGCTCCAGGCCCCCGACTGGCTGCTGCCGGCATCGCGCGTGATGGGCCACTTCGTCAGGACTCACCTGGTGGTCGGCCTGTTCCTCGTCATCTTTGCCGAGGAGCTGGGCATTCCCCTCCCTGCCCCCGGGGACGCGACCATCACGTACGGTGGCTACCAGACCACCACCGGCGCCATCCCCTACCCCCTGGCCTACCTCGCCGTGGTCGCCGGCGCCACCATCGGCAGCTTCTGCCTGTACACGCTGAGCCGCCGCTTCGGGCACCCCTTTTTCGTCCGTTTCGGCCCCTACATTGGCCTCCATGCCGACCGTCTGGAGAGAGCGGAAGCCGCCTTCAAGCGATGGGGTCCGTGGGCCATCATCCTTGGTCGTCACGTCCCGGGGTTCCGAATCGTGCTGTCCGCCTTTGCCGGCGCCTTCGAGTTCCCACGCCGCATCTTCGTCGTCTGCGTCATCGTCTCGTCATCGATCTGGGCCGCCATCTTCCTCGAGCTCGGGCGTGCGCTGGGTAGGAACAGCCGCTACCTCTTCAGGGTGTTCCCGGCTCATCTCATACCCCTTGGAATCCTGTTGATCGCATTACTGTGGGTTCTCTGGCTGGGCTACGATCACGCCGGCCGTCGTCGCCGGCGAGCACGCCGGCGCGCTCGAGCTTCGGCGTCTCAGCATCCGGAGACTGCGCGGGGACTTCCGTCAAAAGCCGAAGGCCGAACGGCTAAGATGTGATACCATTTGTGTCATGTCGGAGAAGCAGTCGGAGCGCCTGATCCCACTTGACCGGGTGACCACCGAGAACGAGGCGGTTATCCTCCCGGATTTCCCTGCGGTGGTGGACGGCAGGCAGGTGTGGGTGACGGCTGTTCTGGAGCGGACTGCGGTGATCGAGCCCGCCCCTGGTGAGCCAAAAGTACTTGTCAGCAGGCAGCAGTGCCTTGTCAACCCTGCTGAGATTCGGTTCGGCTACGTAGCGGCGCGTGACGCCGCGAAGCGTGGCCGCGAAGCGGCCCGGCGCAACCGCGCCGCTGGCGCCCGGTCGCGCGCGGCCTGACGTAATCATCCCCCATTACAACGACGGCGCCGGTCTCCGCACCGGCGCTTTTCGTTGTCCGGCATCTGATAACATCGTTTCCCGCCGACTTTGAGAATGGGGCTTCCCGGTTGCGGTCGGCGCTTTTTTGTTGCCGCGCCAGCCTTCGGAGGATTCGAATGAGTCGAACCACAGAACTGGTTCCGCTCGCCAGCATTGTTCCGCCGCTCAACCACGAAGTGGCTGCGGGGTTCGATGCCGTCGTCGCCGGCGAGCCTGTACGCGTCCGCGCCGTGCTCGAGCGCACAGTTGTGGTGGAGCATGCGAATGCAGAGCGCAGCGTGGTCCGTAAGGAGCTGTGCATGGTCGAAGAAGGAGCGGTCCCGTTCGTGCCGGGGAGCCCCAGCGCGGGCGTCGGTCCCCGGCAGTGGCGTCGCCTTCCAGGCAAGCCGCCCAAACCGGTGTAAAGCTGCGAGCGAGCGGAAACTCGGGGGAGAGTTGCCCCCCTCCCCCGGCTTCGCCGGGTACTCCCCCGACTACGCGGGGGAGAGTTCAGAAAAACGAGGAGCGCCCTCGGGTCCTCCAGCCTTCCCGGCGCCGGCGTGACAGCCTCAGTCGATCAGGTCATAGGCGGGCAGCGTCAGGAAATCCACGAAATCATCGGCGAGCGCCACCTGATCGAAGATGCGCCTGGCCTCGTCAAAACGCCCGGACCGGTAGACGTCCTCTCCGTATGTTTGACGGACCTTTGCCAGCTCCTCGTCCTCGATCCGCCTCACCAGCGCACGATCAATCACGGGTCCCTCGGCCAGGCGGGCGCGGTTCCGCACCCACTGCCAGACCTGGGAGCGTGAGATCTCGGCGGTCGCGGCGTCTTCCATAAGGTTGTTGATTGCGGCGGCCCCGTTGCCACGCAGCCAGGACTCGATGTACTGGATTCCGACGCTGACGTTGAGGCGCAGCCCTGCCTCGGTGATGGTGCTGCCGGGGATGGCGACGTCCACGAGCTGCCGCCCATTGACGTGCACCTCGTGGGATGGACGCTGGATCTGGTTTGGCCTTTGGCCCAGGACGGCGTCGAAGCACTCGGTGGCCAGCTGAACCAGGTCGGGATGTGCGACCCAGGTCCCATCGAAGCCGTCGCCGGCCTCGCGCACCTTGTCCTCACGCACCTTCTCGAGGGCCAGTCGATTGACCTCGGGGTCGCGCCGGCTGGGAATGAACGCGGCCATGCCGCCCATCGCGAACGTGCCCCGCCGGTGGCACGTCTGAACCAGGAGCTCGGTGTACGCCCGCATGAAGGGGACCGTCATCGTGACCTGTGCGCGGTCAGGCAGTACCATCTCGGGCCGGTTTCTGAACTTCTTGTTGATGCTGAAGATGTAGTCCCAGCGTCCCGCGTTGAGACCGATGGAGTGATCACGCAGCTCGAAGAGGATCTCGTCCATCTCGAAAGCGGCCAGGATCGTCTCAATCAGGACGGTGGCCCGGATGGTCCCCCGTGGGATGGCCAGCGCCTGCTCGGCGAAAACGAAGACGTCATTCCAGAGGCGAGCCTCCAGGTGGTTCTCGAGTTTGGGCAGGTAGAAGTAGGTGCCCAGCCCTCTGGCCAGCCGTCTTTGGACATTGTGGAAGATGTACAAGCCGAAGTCGAACAGAGCGCCGGCGACCGGAGCACCGTCTATGTGAAGGTGCTTCTCAGGTAGGTGCCAGCCTCGGGGGCGGACCAGCAAGTAGGCGGTCTTTTCGCCAAGGCGGTATTCGCGACCGTCCGGGTTGGTGAACTGAATCGTGCCTTCGATGGCGTCAACCAGGTTGACGTGGCCATCAAGGTTGTTGGCCCAGGTGGGCGAGTTGGCGTCCTCGAAGTCCGCCATGAAGACCCTTGCTCCTGAGTTGAGCGCGTTGATCACCATCTTGCGATCGACGGGCCCGGTGATCTCGACGCGGCGGTCGAGCAGGTCGGGCGGTGGTGGAGCTGTGGTCCAGTCGGTCTCACGAGTCTCACGCGTATCCGGGAGGAAGTCAGGCGTTTCCCCTGCCTCGGTCCTCTGCTGGCGCTCCTCGCGGGCGCGGAGCAGCTCCTCCCGGCGCGGGTTGAACCGCCGCTGCAGCTCGGCGAGGAACGTGAGCGCCTCAGCCGTCAGGATCTCGTGCTGCCGGCCCTCGACCGGACCCCGGATGTCCACGCCTTGCACCTGGATCAACTCACTCGTCTCCTCGTCTCAACTTCAGCTTCTGCGTCCGAGGTTACACGGCAGACCGGGAGCCGGGCGATCGCAAGCCCGGCCGCGGCGGCGAGGCTGAGCGCGGTCAGAATCGCCGGCCGGTAGCTGTTCGTAGCATCCACCAGGAACCCCGCGAAAGGCGGGCCGAAGAGCGCTCCGACGCCCGCCGACGTATAAAGCAGCCCCAGCGAACCGCCGAGGCCTTCCCAGCCAAAAAGGTCTGCCATCACCGATGGTGAGAGGGCAACCCAGCCCCCGTAGCCTAGCCCGAGCACCAGCGCGAAGCCCGCAAGCGCAAGGTAGCCGGGGGCCAGATACCAGAGAACGTAGCTCGCGATCAGGATCCCGACGGAGAGCTGGAACGTTCGGACAGCGCCCAGGCGTTCAGCGGCTCCGCCAAGGCCCAACCGGCCGGCCGTGCTGCCGACACCGATCACGCTGACGAGCCCGGCCGCGGCCACTGGAGCGGAGCCCAGCCTGATCGCGTAAGGGACGATGTGAACGAACGCCAGGAACAGCGCGAATGAGCTGAGTAGTCCGCAGCAGTAGAGTTCCGCAAACTCCCAGGTGCGGACCACTCGGCCCAAGTGGCGTGTCCTCTTGGGACTCGGGGGTGGCGTCGTGGCCGCAAGGGCGCAGGCGGACAGCAGCAGTAGAGCGGCCACTCCGAACACGAGGTAGGTCCTGCGCCAGCCCAGCGCGCCGACCAGAAGCGCAGCCGCGGGAGGCACTGCCAACGTGCCAACCCCGATGCCGCTGACGGCGATGCCGATGGCAAGAGCGCGACGGCGCTCGAACCAGCCGCCGACGGCCGCCACCATGGGTACGTAGCCGCAGGCAGTACCCAGGCCGACCCCGAGCCCGAAAGTGAGATAGCCGAGCCATATGCTGGGAACGGCAGCGGTGAGGATCAGGCCCCCGCCTGTTGCGCCCGCGCCTACCAGCACGACTCGGCGCGGTCCAATGCGGTCGGCGACTGGGCCGGTCATCGCTCCCAGCACGAAGAACAGGAAGGCAGTCACGGCGAAGACGACCGACGTCAGGCCACGGCCGGTCCCGAATTCGCGCGCCATCGGGTCGAAGAAGACCCCGAAGCTGTACACCACGCCGAATACGGCGAACATCGAGACGAAGGCTGCAGCGACTACGACCCAGGCTGTCCGGCCGTCCTGGGATCCACTCGGCGGAGTCTGCAGCGCTCCCCCCAAGGGCGGGGTCTCTACTCCGATGGCGGAGCGCGGAGCGTCCGGTCGAACTCCGCCATCGTCCTGAACCAGTCCGTCGGCGTCGTCGGCTGGACCGGCTGCCCGCTCAGCTCACCGTAGATCTTCTGCACGTTGATGATCAGCCGCTCCGCCTCGCCCCAGTCTGCGTAGGGCCCTGTCACCAGGTCGAGGGCCGCCTCAGCTACGGGCTGCCCCGCGGCAAGCCGCGACCGGCATTCCCGCAGCAGGTGCTCCCAGTACGCCCTGAGGTCGATCACATGCTGCCTGGTGGGGATGGGCCCGTGTCCGGGGACGATGACCTCAGCGTCCAGGTCCAGGACCAGGTCGAGGGCGCGAACCCAGTTCGCGACCGGACCGGCCCACACGACCGGGTGAATGCCGATGAAGAGGATGTCCCCGGTGTAGACGACCCGGTCGGCGGGCACGTGTACGATCACGTCACCGGCCGTGTGCGCAGGCCCAACCTCGACGAGACGGACAAGCTTCTCACCCACCCGCAGCTCGAGGCTGCCGTCGAAGGTTTCGGCCGGCAGCACGTACTGGTCGATGCCCGCGAAGTCGAAGCGGCCGAAGATGCGCTCCAGGTAGCTGCCGGTCAGGCCGAGCGCGCCGTCCCTCGCACCGCGCATCATCGCTGTGAGCCGGTCCGGCCCAACGCCCACCATCTCCTCGGCACACCGGCGCGAGGCGACAATCCTGGCCCCCCTCAGCAGCCGGTTTCCGAATGTATGGTCGCCGTTGGAGTGGCTGTTGACGAGCACTCCGATGCTGGCCGCGGCCCGCGTCGCCCGGCGCATGGCGTCCAGCATCTGTGCCGTGAGCCGTAGGTCAAAGAGCGTGTCGACGAGCAGCGACTGCCCGGCGTCGGTCACCAGGCCGGCGTTGCTGAGTCCCCACGACCCGTCCGGCTGGAGGTACGCGTAGTGACCGTCGGTGAGGTCGTGGAGGCCGCGTGTGTACGGCACGGCCACCGTCATCGTCACATTCTCATGGCGACCCGCAGCTGGCGCCCCGGCAGGGGCCGTGCAGTCGGCTCGCCATCACGTGCCACGGCACCAGCGCCCCTACTCCTCCTCCCCGGGCACGTCCTCGGGCTCATGCCGGCGAAGGGGTGGCCAGAGCAGCCTGGCTGGACCCCGACGATACAGCTCCGCAGGCCGTCCCCCCTGTGCGCCGCGGGGCGGAGCGATCTCGCCTACCGGAGTCACGAAGCCCTCCAGTCGAAGAACCTTGCGCCGGAAGTTCGAGGGATCCTGCGGAATCCCCCAGACTTCCTCGTATATCGACCTCAGGTCGGAGAGCGTGAATGGCTCCTCCAGGAACGCAGCCGCCAGTGGCGTGTACTCGATCTTGGCCCGTGCTCGCTCGACGCCGTCGGCGATGATCAGCGCGTGATCAAAGGCGAGCTCGGGGCCCTCGCGGCTGCCCAGCTCGCCCACCGGCCAGAAGCGGGCCAGGTCGGCGTCCGAACCGGCTGTCGGAGCAGGCACGTCTGGCGCGAATGCGACGTAGGCGATGGAGACCACACGCATCCTGGGATCGCGACCAGGCCTACCGTAGGTGCGAAGCTGCTCCAGGTGCATAGCGGCCGGCAGCTGCGATAGCCCAGTTTCCTCGGCCAGCTCGCGGCGGGCTGCGTCGTCGATATCTTCTTCCGGGTTGACGAAGCCCCCTGGCAGCGCCCACTTCCCGAGCTCGGGGTGCCTCGCACGTCGGACAAGCAGCACGCTGAAGCGGCCCCGGCGCACCGTCAGCGCCACCACGTCCACGGTGACGCCGATTGGCGGGAAGCCGTGCGGGTCGTAACTGGCGAGGAACTCCTTCTCGGTCATGCTCGCCGGGTCGGTCATGGGTGCGCGACCTCCACATTCCTGACTCGCGATGACCAGCGCCGGGCGACCATGGCCGGCGGCCCCGCCTGGATGCTGAGCTCGTGCGGCGGGAGCCTGGCCTTGGTCCGGGCATGATAAGTGCGGGCTTCTTCGATCGACTGCGCCTGGACGGTTTCGCCAGTTGCGACGACCTGTGTCTGAAGGGGCTCGCCTGGCGGCGCGGTGTGTGGCGGAGCGTCGCCGATGACGAGGTGCTCCGCGATCGCGAGACCCTGGGCGTCGTATTCGCGGTAGGCCCACTTCTGACCACCGATGTTGGTCTTTCCGATTGCCGTCTTGGCTACGGCGCGCATCGGAGCGGAGGCCTCGTCGCTCTCGGCGATGGCCACCAGCTTGTAGACGAATCCCGGACTTGGATGGTGGATCAACTTCTCCCCCGCGCCGAAACCGTCAACAGGTCCGAGGCTCAGCTCGTCCATCGCATACTCGTCGAGGCCGCCGGTCAGGACGATGCGGGTCTTCGTTGCGCCGAGCTCATCGAGGAGCTCACGAGCAAAGGGCACCAACCGGAGCAGCTCACCCGAGTCGATCCGGATGCCCCCCAGACCGGGACCGGCCGCGGCCACGGCGTTTCGGATGCCCCGCTCGACGTCGTAAGTGTCGACGAGCAGCGTGGTGCCTGGACCCTGCGTTGCGACCTGCGCCTTGAACGCCGCCAGTTCGTCTGGATGGGCCAGCGTGAAGCAGTGGGCGGCGGTGCCGCGGACCGGAATTCCGTAGCGGAAGCCTGCCTCCATGTTCGAGGTGGCACCGAAGCCTGCGATGTAGGCGGCGCGCGCGGCATCGATGGCGGCGTCCTCATGGGTCCGGCGTGTGCCCATCTCGATGATGGGGCGGCCGCGGGCCGCGGTGACCATGCGAGTGGCTGACGAGGCAATGCCGGAGTCCCAGTTACAGATGCTGAGGAGGATCGTCTCGAGCAGCACGGCTTCGCCGAACGTCGCCCGTACCGTGATGACCGGCGAGTGGGGAAAGTAGATCTCACCCTCGCGGTAGGCCCATATTTCGCCACAGAAGCGCTGCCCCTCGAGCTGGTGCCGGGTGCGGCGGTCGGCGACGCCGGTCTCCGCCAGCCAGCGGACCTGGGCTTCGGTGAAGCGAAAGCGCGACAGACCGTCCAGGACCCGGCCCAGTCCGCAGAAGACGCCGTAGCGGCGTCCCGGCGGCAGCCGCCGGGCGAAGACCTCGAAGACCGCCCGCCGGCTCGCCACACCAGAGTGCAGGGCGCCTTGAAGGTTGCCGACCTCGTACTGGTCAGTGCGGAACGCGGTCGATCTCGGCCCGAGTGACCCCATGATCAAGTCCTCACGGTTTTGGTCGCCATGACCAATTGGAGCATACACTTTTTCATGAACGGACACGTCCTGGACTTTGCAACCTCATGCACTGGGGAGGTGCGGCGGGGTCCCGAGCGGCCGGCGTGAGGGCAACCGACCCACGGCATTCAGGCCTCTGGGGCCTCGTTTGTATCCTCCAGCCAGCGGTTGAACACCGGCGCCCGTTTGTCGCGGAACGATTGTGCCCCCTCCCTCGCATCAGCGTGGTGGTCGGAGACGGCAGTCCGCAGCGCAACGTCCTCGAGCGCGTGCAGAAACGACGTCTCAGCCGCAACGTAGACAGAGCGCTTCAGCAAACGCGTCGCTACCTGCGGGCCTTCGGCCAGCTCCTGTGCCAGGGCCATGGCTCGGTTCAGCAGCTCGGCGGGAGGGACGACCTCGTGCACGAGGCCGAGATAGAGCGCCTCCGCCGCGGTGACGATGCGCTTGCGAATCAGGAACTCCATCGCCCGTGCCACCCCGAGGAGCTGGACCACGAGATACTGCCCCCCCTCGTCAGGCATGAGGCCGAAGCGCAGCGTGGCGCTTCCCAGGCGTGCTTCCTCAGACGCGATTCGGAAGTCGCAGGCGAGAGCCAGCGAGAGTCCGCTCTGGATGGCGTACCCGTTGATTGCAGCAACCGTGAGCTTGTCCAGGGAGCGCACGGCGAGGTTCACCGACTGGGAAATCACGCGCAGTGCGTCGTAGGTACCGATCGGAGTCCGGTGATCTCCCGCCAGGGCCGGCACCTGCGCCGGCTCGCCGTGCGCCTGGTACCCTCCGGACACGTCGTCGCCGGCGCAGAACGCACGCCCGCTGCCCGTGACGACGACCACCCGCACCGCGTCGTCAAGCTGCGCCTGCTGCATCGTTTCCACCAGGTCCCGCTTCAGCGACTGCGTCATGCTGTTGAGCCGGTCTGGCTGATTGAAAGTGATCAGCGCGATTCCCGAAGCGCGCATTTCGACATCGAATCCTCGACCACCCCTCGTACCCATTCCGATTACCTCCTCTGTCCGGCCTACCCGGTTGTGCGAGAGAATCATCGCGAAGGAGGCCGGCATGGACGAGGTTGTGCGGAATGCAGTAAGTCGCGCGTTGGCGACGATCACGTTCAACGCACGGGAGGCTGCCGGCGCGCTCCTCGAGAAGCGCTCGCCCGTATTCGAAGGGCGCTAGCCGACCGTCACGGAGTGGAGCCCATGGACTCAGACGACGTTCACTTTTTCGTCAGCCCGGAAGAGTTTCGCGAGTGGTTAGAGCAGCATCACGACAGCCGCCGGCAGCTATGGGTGGGGTTTCACAAGACCAGATCCGGTTATCCCAGCATCACCTGGCCGGAGGCGGTCGACGAGGCGCTCTGCTTCGGCTGGATCGACGGCATCCGCAAGAGCATCGACGACGCCGATTACACGATCCGCTTCACGCCGCGGAGACCTGGCAGTACCTGGAGCAGCGTCAACGTCAAACGGGTACAGGAGCTGATCGAAGAGGGTCGTATGCGCTCAGCCGGCCTCGCTGCGTTCCAGGCACGCAAACCGGCGAAAACGGGCGTCTATTCGTACGAGACTCAGCCGGCCACTCTCACAGAGGACGAAGAGAAGCTGTTCCGGGCCAACGATGTCGCCTGGCGGTTCTTCGAGTCCGAGCCACCGTCGTACCGGCGCGTGTGCATCTGGTGGGTCGTCAGCCCCAAGCAAGAGGCAACACGGAAGAAGCGGCTGGCGGTTCTGATCGAGGACTCGGAGAACCACCTCAAGTCGGCGACGTACAAGCGCGCATCGGGCGGCGCCTACGCGGACAAGAGCGGCCGAGCGCCCCGGTAGTCCCACAACTGGGCCACGACTGGTCGCCAACCGGAACTTATGAGGCCCCGCGATACGTAGTACAGCCGGCGTAACGCCCCCTCACGTGCTCGGCATACGTCGCATTTCCGGCGGTGGGACCTCACCCCTCTTGCCGAAGCACCTTGACCGATTCCCTAACTGCTATATATAGTAGTTAGCGGTAACCGCTATATATAACAAGGAGCTATCGTTCTCGCATGTCGCTCAGGTTCGGGATCCTCGGAGTCCTCGCCGACGAGCCACTCCACGGGTACGAGATGAAGAACCGGCTGGAATCCATGCTCGGCGGTGCCTGGGAGGTGAACGCAGGACAGATCTATCTCACCCTCCAGAAGCTGGAGAGAGACAGGCTGATAGAACCGGTCGGGGCACGCGGCGATCGACGCAAGCTCGCCTACCAGCTGACAGCGGCCGGGCGCCGGGAGCTCGATCACTGGCTGGCCGAGCCGGAGATCGAGCCCCAGCAGCTGCGCGAGGGCATCTACCTCAAGCTGCTGCTGGCCGGCCGCAAGTCGAACGGCAACCTGGCTTCGCTGCTGGCACGCCAACGTCGCGTCTACCTGCAGCGCCTGCACGACCTCGGAGAGCTCGAGAAGCGGGCGCGACGCGATGGGCGCGAGGACCTTGTGCTGCTGATCAGAGGAGCCGTTCACCACACGGAGGCGGACCTTACATGGATGGGCGAATGCGCCGAGGGACTCGGGTTCCTCGAGCAGCGAGACCAGGGAGGAGCACGTGAACAAGCTGATTGAGCTCACCGGCGTGAGCAAGGTCTACGACCAGAGCGAGGGCCGAGCCGCACTCGACGGCGTCAGCCTGACCATCGAGGCCGGCGAGCTGACCGCGGTCATGGGGCCGTCCGGCAGCGGCAAGTCGACGCTTCTCAACCTGATCGCCGGCCTCGACAGGCCGACCCGGGGCCAGGTGGTCGTGGACGGCATCGACGTCGGAAACCTGAGCGAGGCGCGCCTTGCCCGCTTCCGGCGAGAGCGCCTGGGCTTCATCTTCCAGTTCTTCAACCTGCTCCCCAACCTGACCGTGCTGGACAACGTGCTGTTGCCGGCTGAGCTTGTCGGCACCGGTGCGCGTGAAGCGACCGCGAAGGCACGAGACCTCCTGGCTCAGCTCGGGATGGCGGACAGGGAGCGTGAGTACCCCGCTCGCTTGTCTGGCGGCCAGCGGCAGCGGGCAGCCATCGCCCGCGCGCTCATCAACCGGCCGGCAGTGATCCTGGCCGATGAGCCGACGGGCGCCCTCGACAGCCGCACCGGCGACCAGGTGATGGACGTCATCGAGGAGCTCAACCAGGGCGGCCAGACGGTGCTCCTCGTCACGCATGACGCCAAGGTGGCCGGCCGCTACGCGCAGCGGATCATCAGCCTGCGCGACGGCAGCGTCGAGGATGACGCGCGGCTGACGCACGGAGCGGCCGCCGCGGGCGACCTCTTCCGGCCGGCAACCACGGAGGCGCGGTCATGAGAGCGATCTGGAAGAAGGCGTGGGCGGACATCCGGCGACGGAAGCTCCAGGGTCTGATCGTGGCCAGCGTGGCCCTTTTAGCAACGGCGGTCATGAGCCTGGCGGTCAGCCTCCTGACCGCGTCGTCCAGCCCCTACCGAACCGCGTTCGAGAACCAGAACGGCGGCCACGTTGTGGTTGACTTCGACTCGAGGTTCGCAACCGCGGACCAGGTTGCGGCGACCGCCCAGAGTCATCTCGTCACGGCGCATGGCGGGCCCTGGCTCTTCGCCGTGCTGCCCTTCCAGGCGGGTACCGCCAGAGTCCAGATGAACGTTATCGCGCGGGAGGACCCCGGAGGCGTCGACAGCCTACGTCTGGTAAAGGGCCGCTGGCTGCAGCGCCCAGGAGAGATCGTCCTGGCCCAGTCCCTGGCTGAAGCCCAGGGCCTCAGGGTGGGGGACATGGTCCTCGACGTAGGCGGCGCCGAGGGTGTGCCCCTTCGGGTCGTCGGCCTGGCCCTCGACGTCGACTCCGGGCCCTACCCGAACTTCCTCACCCCGCCGGCCTGGGTCGTGCCTGGGCAGCTCGACGCGATGGCGCCACCCGGCACCCTGAGCCGCGGTTACGAGATGGTGTATCGGTTGGCCCACGCCGCCACGGATGCGGACATCAATACGGCGGTTGCTTCCATCACCAACGGCTTACCGAATGGCGCGCTCGCAGGTTCACTCTCGTACCTCTTCATCGACCAGATCTTCAACCTCACCAACTCCGTCATCCTCACCTTCCTGATTGCCTTCGGCGTCATAGCGCTGGCGGCGTCCGCTGTCGTGGTGGCCAACGTCGTCGCCGGAGCGGTGCTGGCCGGCTATCGGGAGATCGGCATCACGCGCGCACTCGGGTTCAGCCCCGCCCAATCGGTGGTCGGCATCATGCTCACGATCCTGCTGCCGACCCTGGGCGGCGTCGTCCTGGGCACGCCACTGGGTCTTCTCCTGAGCGAGCCGCTGCTCCAGCAGAGCTTCCATGCCCTTGAGCTGCCCGCGCCGGGGGCCTCCCCGCTGGCCGTCCTCCCCGCCCTGCTGGTCCTGGTGGTCATGGCCGTAGGCTCGCTGCTGCCCGCGGTGCGGGCGGGACGGCTGAGCCCAGTTCGGGCCATCACCGTCGGCGGAGCCCCCACGAACGGTCGTGGCTCCCGTCTCGTTCAGGTCCTGAAACGCGCAAGGCTGCCCCGCTGGCTCAGCCTGGGCGCCGGCGACGCCTATGCGCGGCCGCTGCGCGGTGTGCTCACCACCATCGCGGTGCTCGTCGGTGCCGCTACCTTGACCTTTGCCTTCGGTTTCGCAGTCACACTGGAGCGCTACGTCAACGACCGAGGATTGAGTGTCGGTCGCGGCGACGTCGTGGTCACACGGCTGGGGAACTATCAAGACGCCGCGCTGCTGCGAACACTTAACGACCAGCCCGAGACGCAGGCCGTCGTCTCATTCCGCTACGACCAGCTCAGCGTGAACGGACTTTCCAGTCCTGTCCAGGTGCAGTCCTGGAGCGGACCCTCGGACGAGCTCAAACTCAGAGTGCTGGAGGGGCGCTGGTTCAGCGGCCCCGGAGAGGTTGTCGCCGGGCCCGCCTTCCTCAGGCAGGCCCATCTCCATGTGGGCGACAGCTTCGACGCCAGCCTGGCGGGACGGACGTCAAGCCTGCGCGTCGTGGGGTCCTACTACACCACCAACGTCCTGGGGGTCACGTTCAGCATGGATCTGACCACGCTCCAGAAACTGGACCCGACGCTGCAGCCGCAGCTCTACCAGGTCATCCTCAAGCCTGGCTCGAACGTGAGCGAGTACATGCACCGGGTCGCCTCATCGAACCCTAGCCAGCTGGAGGTCCAGGACCTCGGTCAGATCATCGAGCAGAATTTTGCACCGATCAAGAACAGCCTTCAGTCGGTGCTGGTTGTTGTGGTCATCGTGCTGGCGCTGCTCGCCGCCGTCGGCGTCTTCAATACGGTGCTCCTCAATACGAGAGAGCGGGTTCGTGATACCGCGGTGATGCGGACCCTGGGGATGAGCCCCGGCAGGACGGTGGCGATGGTCGTTGCCTCCGCGGGCTTGATCGGGATCGCCGGCGGCGTCATCGGCGTGCCGGCCGGTCTGCTCGTCTATGAGGAGGTCGTCGGGCTCATCGGCAACTTGCTCGGCAATGTGCTCACAGAGAACATCGTCGACGTCTACAATCCCGCCGTCCTGCCGGCACTCGCTGCAGCCGGTGTGCTGGTGGCCGCGGTTGCCGCCTTGCTGCCCGCTCGCTGGGCCGCCTCGTCCTCGGTGGTGGATGTCATGCGATCGGAATGAGTCATGCGCCCCCTCTCTTTCATCAGCCCCAGCTCTTGCCCTCTGGCATGTGCATGGCAGCGCCGACTTCCTCGTCCCCCTCCCCCGGCTTCGCCGGGTACTCCCCCGACTCCCCACCCCACGAAGCAGGCTTCGCGGGGACCCCGGTCGCGGGGACCCCCTCCCCCGGCTTCGCCGGGTACTCCCCCGACTTCGCGGGGGAGAGTCGTTCCACCCGCTCCGCCTTTAGCATCGGCACCGCTCCAGCGTGCCCCTCCAGCGGCCCGCTGATGCGGAGGAAGGCTGACGTGCGCACCAGCATCCGCTCGCCCTCTCGCTCGTAGAGCTCGCGGGGGATCAGCACGTTGACCAGCCCAAATTCGTCCTCCAGCAGCAGGAAGACGATGCCTCGTGCGGTGGCAGGTCGCTGGCGGCAGACCACCAGGCCCGCCGTCACAACCCACTTATGCGGCTGCATGGCCCGGAGGTCATCAGAACTGGCCACTCCGGTGAGCCTCAGTCGCATCCGCTCGAAGCTCATCGGGTGGTCCTCAGGCGACAGCTTCAGGATCTCGTAGTCCGCGGCGACCCGGTCGAACGCCGAGAAGTCTGGGAGATACACCTGGTCCTGCCCCGTCGGAAGGGCCAGGCGCAGCTGCCGTGGGCGCGATGGGCCAGTGAGCCGCCCGTGCTGCATGCCACCGCCGAAGAGGCCGAGCTGCCACAGCAGTTCGCGCCTGTTGAGGCCAAGATCGCTGAAAGCGCCCACCCGGATGAGGTTCTCCACTGCCCTGGTCCGCACGCCCGTGCGATGCATGAAGTCGAACAGCGAACGGAACGAGCTGGCCTCGTCACGGGCCGCCACGACCGCCTCTGCGCCCGCCTTCCCCAGCTCCTGGACGTAGCCCAGGCCGATTCGCACGGCATCGCCCTCGACGGTGCACGCGGCACCGCTCACGTTCACATCCGGCCCCCGCACGTCGACGTCGTGACGGCGCGCGTCGTTGGTGAAGACGTGAGGCGGATAGAAGCCCATCGGCCAGTTGTTGTAGAGGGCGCAGTAGAACTCGGCCGAGTAGTGCTCTTTAAGCCACGCCGACTGGTAGGCCAGCAAACCGAAGGCGGCCGCGTGGCTCTTCGGGAACCCGAACGAGGCAAAGCCCTCCAGGTTCTTGAACATGTCGGCGGCCACCTGCTCAGGAACGCCCTTGCCAAGCGCTCCCCGCATGAAGCTATCCCTGTAGGTGCCGACCGAGCGCTCCCAGTCCCGCCGGCTCATGGCTCGCCGGAAGCGTTCTGCCTCGCCGGCCTCCATACCGCCCATGTGGATCGCCACCTGGACCACCTGCTCCTGAAAGAGAACAACGCCCAGCGTCTCATGCAGTACCTCATCGACCGTGTGGTGCGTCGTCTTCGACGTGGGCTTTCGACCCTCGCGAATCGCTTCACGTGCCTTCACATACGGGTTCACCGCCCCCCCGACGATCGGACCGGGACGGACGATCGCGACCTGCACGGTGAGATCGTCCAGGTCTTTTGGTCGCGTCCGGGGCAGCATCTGCGCTTGCGCACGCGACTCGATCTGGAACACCCCCACCGTATCGCCTTCCTGGATGCGCCTGAAGACGCGCTGGTCGTCGTATGCGATGCGCGACAGGTTGATCACTTGCCCGCGATGCTCGGCGATGAGGTCGAGGCATTCCTCCACGAGCGAGAGCATGCCCAGCCCCAGGAAGTCGATCTTGACCATGCGGGCGTCGTCGATCGAGTCCTTGTCCCAATGACAGACGTAGCGGTTGGGCCAGGCTGCCGGCTGTACCGGCACGCACTCGACGAGGGGGTCCGAGGCGATCACCATGCCGCCCACGTGCTGCGATAGATGGCGGGGAAAGTCGTGGATCTCCCAGGCGAGCTCGATGAGGTCCTTCCAGACCGGCGCGTCCACAAGGGGGCGGAACTGCGGCGTGCGCTGCATCTCCTCGCGCAGAGCCCGGCTCGACCCGTACCCCTCACTCAGCTTGGCCAGCCGGTCCAGCTCGACCTCCGGCAGCCCGAGCGCCTTACCCAGGTCACGGATCGCGCTCCGGATCCGGTAGCGGGGAATCGTGGCGACAAGCGCCGCCCGGTCAGGGCCCCAGCGCTCGTGCACCCGCTCGATCAGCTTCTCCCTGATGTCACGGGGAAAGTCCAGATCGATGTCCGGAAGGCTGTGCATCTCCTCGTTGAGGAAACGGCCGAGAAACAGCCGGTTGCGGATGGGGTCGATGTGCGAGAGACCGACCAGGTAGCAGACGAGGCTTCCGACGCTTGAACCTCGACCTCGGCCTGGCGGCAGGTCCGCAAGTGCACGCGGAGCGCCAGCACGCACCTCCTCGGCAACCTGCCGTGCCAGGTCGAGCACGTCTTTGTACACGAGAAAAAAGCCGGCCAGGCCGTGCTGGCGAATCAGCCGCAGCTCTTCTCCGAGTCGCGCGTTGGCGTCAGGGCGCTCCTCCGGCGCGTAGCGGTTGGCGAGCTCACGACCGCAGCACTCCGCCAGCCACGAGTCGGCCGTATGTCCGGTGGGGACCGGTGGCTCGGGCAGGCGGTAGCCGAGATCTTCGGTGAGGTCGAAAGAGCACGCCTCGGCGACGCGCAGCGTGTTTGCGACTGCATCTGGGAACTCCAGGAAGCGGCGGACCTGCAGCTCTGGTGCCCGCAGGTGGAACTCACGATTGGGGCGTCGCAGCTGGTGGCTCTCCTCGAGCGTCGTGCGATTCTTGATCGCCACGAGCGCGTCCTGCAGCCGGTGGCGCGCCTGGTCGTGATAGTGGACGTCCCCGGTGGCGATGATCTCGATACCCACCTTCCGGGCCAGTCGAGCCAGTGCCCGATTCCGGGCTCGGTCGCCGTGGACGAGGTTGTCCTGGAGTTCCACGAATACGCGTTCAGCCCCAAACCAGTCGACCCAGCGCCGGAGAGCCACCTCGGCCTCCGCAACCCTGCATCCCGCAGCCAGCGAGGGCACCTTCCCCTGACGGCAGCCCGTCAGGCAGACCAGGCCGGCGCAGTGCCCGGCCAGCCGGGCCACCGGCAGGCAGGGGTCTCGGCGCCGGCGTTCGCGCTGGTCCTGCTCGCCGAGATCCAGCCCGTTCGCCAGGCTGACCAGGCGGCAGAGGTTGCCGTACCCCCGCCGGTTTGCCGCCAGGAGCGTGAGGTGGTGACGCTGACCAAGACAGTGCTCGTCGTCCGCCAGTGTCAGCTCGACGCCCGTGATCGGCTGGATGGAGGCTTCCTTGCAGAGGCGGGCGAAGACCATGGCACCGAAGAGGTTGTCGTGGTCCGTAATCGCAAGCGACCGGTAGCCTAGCTCCCTGGCACGTTCGATCAACTCCTCCGGATGCGAGGCGCCGTCGAGGAGTGAGTAGTTGGTGTGCAGATGGAGCTCGGCATAGGCGCTCAGTAGCTCTGCGCCCACCAGGTGCCCTCGATGTCGTCGCGATACAGGGTGATGAGATGGCCGCTCTCGAGCGCGAGCCGGAAGTAGGTTCTGGCTACCTGCAACGGGCGCCACCAGCCGTCGTCCACCCGCCAGACGTCCTCCACGAGGTCAACACGTCGCCAGCCCGCTCGCTGCATCACCGCTGTCGGCACCCCGGCGTCGACCCTGAGCCGGACCGGCACCGGCGTGTTCAGGGGTCGAAGTCGATGAGCGCCAACCTTCGCTCTGGGACTCGATTCCATGGCTCCACCTCAACCACCCGTCCGACCGGGCAATAGCCATAACGCGCTTTCAGCTGCCGAAAGCCCTCCTGCAGCCGGGCGCGCAGTGCGGAACGGGCGCTGGGCAGTGCGAGCTGCTGCCCCACCGCGGGCTCCAGACCGTGCAGCTCCACCACCAGTTCGCTCAGTGGACCAGGAAACTGAGCCTCGTCGAGGACTGCGCGCAGCGCGGACCAAATCTGCCGCACATCTGCCAGCGGCTCCTTGAATGTGATCATCCGTGACCACTGCCGCTCGCGTTCGGTGGTCGCCCGTAGCAGAGCTTGCCTGGCCGCGAGCCCGCGAAATGCCCGCTGTCGAGTTAGGCGGACCAGCGTCTGCTCCCAGGCGACCATCAGTGCCGGCCGGCTGGCCAGGGGCGTTTCGAGGCTCAGCCGCTCGGCAAGGCGGAGACGGCGCACCTGCGGCCGCAGCGGCTCACAATCGTTGCCCTGGGCCAGCTCCCAGGCCAGGGCACCCTCTGGTCCGAACTGAGCCGCCAGTGCCGACCGGGGCATTGCGCGCAGGTCGCCGAGCGTCCGCAGCCCGAGCACCCGGAGCCGCCTGAGCATCTCGGCGGACACCGGCATGGCCTGTACCGGCTGAGAGGCTAGAAATAACGGCAGCTCTTTCTCTGCAACGACCGTCGTGTCACCTGGTGCAGCCTGTCGCGCGGCCAGCAACGCCGTGAACCGAGTGGGCGCCACGCCCATCCTGGGCTCCAGCGCCGGCTGTGCGCAGCGCAGCAGCGCGGCCATGATGGCGTCGAGGCTGCGGTTGTACGTCAGCAGCTCGTCGAGCGCGACATAGACCAGGCCTTGAGCTGAGGGTTCGAACGTGAACGCCACTTTCTCCACGGCCCGCAGAATGTCCTCCCAGATGGCCTGGTAACGGGCCGGCCTCGCCTCGAGCAGGGCAACTGTCGGGCAGAGGGCGACGGCTTCCCTCGCGGTTTGACCGGGGCATACCGCCTGTGCCTCCGCCTCTGGTGACACAGCCTCCACCAGACTGCCGTCGGCGACGGCCGCCGGCAATCCCACAAGCTCCCTGTGCTCTGTCAGCTCGCATGCCAGCACAAAGGACCTGATCCAGAGGCAGCCCACCATAGGCTGCAGTATACCGAACACACGTTCGAGTGGATCAGCCGGCCGCGAGGTACGGGATGATCGGTTTGTCCCCCGCGGTGATCTTGGTGAGCTGCACAAGACCAAAGTTCTGAGCGTCAGTGGGTAGCGGCGCATAGAGCAGGTCTGTGGCGAAGCGCTGACCGTCGGTGATCATCCAGTGCCACATGTAGACGAGCGCTCGGCCCTTCGTGGCGTCAGCCTGGGCGCGCCGAAGCATCACCCAGCTCAGGGTTGCGATCGGATAAACGCTGGTGCCGTCACCGTCCGTGATCGAGAAATTGGTGGGACTGATCCCGATCAATGCGGCCGCGGCAGCGGTGCCGCCGGACGGTGTGGGCTGCACGAAGTTGCCGGCCCGGTTCCTGATCAGCGCGGCCTGAAGGCCCGACTGGACCACATAGGCAAGCTCGACGTAGCCGACACCTCCCTGAGTGGCCTGGACGAGCTGGGCAACTCCAGGGTTGCCGTTGGCACCGGTCCCAGCCGGCCAGTTCACCGTCTTTCCAGTGCCGACCTTCGTCTTCCACTCGTCGCTGACCTTGCTGAGGTAGTCGGTGAATGCGTAGCTCGTGCCCGAGCCGTCCGAGCGATGGGCCACGGCAAAAGCGCGGGCGGGAAGGTTGACGTCGGGGTTCAGGCGCTTGATCTCCGGATCATCCCAGCGCTTGACCTTGCCCAGGAAGATGTCGGCAACGGTGGGACCGTCGAGCTTCAAGTTGTCGAATCCCGGCAGGTTGTAGGCAATCGCCACCACGCCCACCGTGGCAGGAAACTCAACCAGTGATTGGTCGCCGCCTGCGGCCGCCAGTTCGTCGGGTTTGAGTGGCACGTCGGAGGCGCCGAAGTCGACACTCTGCTGCGTGAAACGCTGGATGCCCGTACCGGATCCGACAGCATCGTAGGCAACCGTGACGTTGGGGTAGAGGTGCCGGTAGGTGTCGAACGCCTTCTGGTAGAAGGGCGCCGGAAATGTTGCGCCGGCGCCATGGAGCGCGCCGCTACCCACGTCAGGAGTGGAGGTCGGCGCCGGCGGCGAGCCGGTCCCCCCGCACGCCGCAAGCCAGAACAGGGCGGCCACGACACAAGAAACTCGCGCGAGCATTACCTCTCCTTTTCGGTTGTGCGGCATCGTCCGGGCCCAGGCGCCCCAAGCAGGGGATCTGTAGCGGGCGACATCACGCCTCATCGCCACGGCTGCACTTCACGCACGCGGCCGTCCGCCAGCAGAAGAACGCGATCTGCAATCTCGGCTACCGCCGGCTCCCTGGTGGCAAGAAGCACGGCGACGCCGGACGCGGCGACGTCCCTGAGTAAAACCAGGACAGCGCCCGCGGCCGCTGCGTCGAGGCCCGCCGTAGGCTCGTCAGCGATAACGAGGGCAGGTACCCTGGCCAGTGCCCTTGCAAGCGCGGCGCACCGCCCCTCCCAGGCCGAGAGCCGATCGACCGGCGTCGCCCCGTGATGCTCGAGACCGGTGGCCTTCAGCACCATCGCCACCAGGCGTCCTGAGTCCCGCAAGGACGCGCCGGCAATGCGGGCCGCGAACGACACGCTCTCCGCCACAGTGACCGACGGGAGCGGACCGTGGGGTGCCAGGCGGCCTACGCTGCGCCAGACGTCACCGCCGCGATGGCCGGCGACTGTCACCCAGCCCGCATCTGGCGCCTCGAGCCCACCGCACACATCGAGCAGCGCTGATCGCTCAGCCTGCGAGCCACCGAGCACCGCCACCACCTCGGCCTCGCGAACATGGAAACTGGCATGGTCGACCTGGACCGGCTGGCCTTGCCACCAGCCGGCCACACGGACCTGATCCACGATCAGCACCGAGGTCCGCCCCGGATCAACTCCGTTCTGCGCCGGCCGGCCAGGCGTAGGGTACTGCCGCAGGCTGCGCGCGGCCGGCAGTTCCATGACCCAGTCGACACGGGGCGCCGTTCTGTGGTCTCGCGTAGCAACAATCAGGGATGTCCCCAAACGGCGCAGGACGTCATCCAGGCAGGCACGTACAAACTCGGCGTCTTCGTCGTCCAGGCCGGCGAGCGGATCGTCGGCGAGCAGAAGGCGGGGACCCGAGGCCAGCGCTACCGCCAGGGCGAGACGCCTGCGCTCCGCTGGGCTGAGCTCCGGCGGACGCCGACTCTCGCGCCCGGACAGCCCTAGACCGCCTAGCAGATCCCCCGCCAGAAACCGTAGGCCCGCCGCTGAAGCCGGCACGCCGGCCAAAGGGAGCTGGGCGTTCTCCTGGGCTGTGAGCGCCGGCCAGAGGTTGGCCTCGGCTTGACGCCCCATGTAGGTGACGCGGCGGCAATGCTCGTCGCGTCCAGCGCCACTCAGAGCCGTCAGATCGTGCTCAGCTACCCGAACTCGTCCTGCGCGCGGCCGCTCGAGACCGGCCAGGACGCGAAGCAGCGCGGATTTGCCGCACCCACTTGGCCCCACCACAGCGAGCCGCTCGCCCTCCGCCAGGCTGAGATCGACATCCTCCAGCGCGATCAGCTCGCCACCCACCACCGGATAGGCGTGCGTAAGGCCCGCGACTTCAACCAGCGCGTCGCCGGCAAGGTTGTAGCTCACTGGAACTGCTCACCTGTGCCCATCGTCACGAACTCTGCTTGACGCGGCCGCGCCAGCCAGCCGGCCACGAGGCCACCGACGAAAAGCAGTATCGGTGTCGCGGCCAGCCCCAAGCCGGCAGATGAGGAAAGAGGGAGGGTTCCGCCGCCCGTGTGGTCCTCAACCGCCCAGGCCAGAGCCACTCCCAGGCAAGCGCCGGCCACGGCGCTCAGCCCGAGCACGAGGCGGAGCTCGATCCTCTTCGCCCGGCGCAGCGCGCTCGGCGGGAGGCCGTCGAGCAAGAGGGCCGTGTCATCGCCAGCACGGGAACGAGCGCTGGTCGACGCGACGAAGGCACTGACAGCCAGGACGGTCAGGACCGCCGCCCCGAATCCGGCAGCAAGGCTCAGGGCCAGGCCTTGTAGAAGCGGGTCACCGGCGCTCGAGGACCCCCCTCCACCGACCAGTGCAGTCAACCATCCGCCGGAGAAGGTCGCGATGCCGACGGCAAAGACCAGCAGGAACCCCGAGGCCGCGTTTCGCTGGCGCCAGTCCCCGAGCCGCCAGCGGGCAAGAGTCCCGACCTCCCCCGGCGCTAAGCCGGCGAGACGCGACGCGACTGGTGACAGAAGCTGCACGGCTGCGGCTGCGAGCAGCGCCAGGGCGGCCACGAAGACCAGAAAGCGCCCGGATTCGAGGGCCGACCCGAGGCCTGGCCAGCGCTCGGCCGCGAGCCGGTCGGGCAAGAACAGATACGAGGCTGCGGGCACGGCCAGCAGGCCATCGACGAAGGCCCAGCCTCGTGAGATTGTCGATGCCCATCGTGCCCTACGGACGTCGAGACGCTCATTGCGACGCCGGAGCGGGCGGGCCGTCAGCGCCCCGAGACAGCCCACGACCCCTACGAACGTGGCGCCGAGCGCCGCCAGGTAACCCCTGGCAGCACTGCCGGCCGAGGTGGCCGTGCCGCTGGATACGAGCAGCGCCGTCAAGATGACGGCCATCACGGCGGTCAGGATCACGCCCATCAGGAAGGCGATGCCCAGTTCCAGGACGACCAGGCTCCGGACGCGACCCGAAGACCACCCAAGCGAGCGCAGTGCGGCAAAGTCGAGACGGCGCAGGTCGAGGAAACGTCCAGCCAGGAGTGCTACCAGAATGATCGCGAGGACGGCAAAGGCCGCGCTCAGCAGCCGCACCGATAAAGCGACGACGCGGCCGGTCGCTGCATATTCGTCCAGGCTTCGATCCAGATAGGTATGAAGGACGTCCCTGCCACCCGATGTAATGGCCGACCGGAGCCCGCTCAGCCGGCCGGCTACACCAGAGGCGTCTTCAGCAGATATCGCCCCGGCCCGGGGTTCGTACCAGCGGCCGCCACTGGCGCCTTTGGTCGACGTGAGACTCAGCATCGTGAAAAAGTCGTCGCGGTCTGCGAAGACCGCCGTCGACGCTCGGCCTTGCCAGTAAGGATCGTCCACCGCGAGCGGCTTCCAGAGACCTACCAGGCGGGCACACCAGTCCGCGGCACCGGGAGGTTGGTCTCTGGCAGAACCGAGGCAGAGCACGTCGCCGAGCCCAAGCCCAAGCCGGGTGGCACCATCCTGCCGCATGCTGACTGTGCCCTGGAGGCTGTTCGGGACGGACTTCCCCAGCTCGCCCTTGACGATCGCGACCCGGTGTGCAAGGTCTGAGGCGTAGGTCCCCTGCACCTCCGGAGGGCTGGCCGGGGGCGTTTGGCCGTTGATCGAGTCGACTCGCAGGGGGCCGGCGTCAGCGAAAGCGGCACCGTCGTCCAGGTAGCCACGACTGCTGGCGCGGACTTTTCGTTGCACCTCCGACTGGAACGCAGTGAATGCGCTCGCATCAGCGATGCCCTGCCGCAGCACAGCCACCGCACCCGCCCGGCCGAGGGGGTCTGCCGCTGGCCGCGACGGGGTTGCCGCATCGATCAGCAGCGGCAGCGGAGGCAGGCTCAACGCCAGCATGACGGCAAGCGCGAGCGCAGCAGCCGACCCCGGATACCCGGTGATGTGCCGCCAGGCAAGACCCTTCAGCGTCAGCCAGTCAGCAGCAGCCGGCGCCCTATCACCCACATCAGGAGCGCGTCAGCCCGGCCTCTGGTCATCGCCCCCAGAGCGGTCCGTCGCGTGCTTCAATTTGCAGACTCGATTGTCAGTCTCGCATTCGGTAACGCTTCGGTGTGTAGGGGTAAATGAATGGTAAAGGGCAGATTAAGATTTGGGGTTCTGAGCCTGACCTGCCTGGTGATCCTCGGGTTGGTCGCAGGCGCGGCCGTGGCCGCGCGTCAATTCCTGCCAGCAGGCAAGGCGTCCCAGCCCACGACGGCTGCCGTGGGCGGCCCTGTGGTCCCCCGCTCGGTCTCGAGTGCGGCTCCCGAACAGGCGTCGAAGCCGGTGGCGGCGCCGGCGCGGCTCTCCGTCCCGGTGCTGGGCGTCGACGCTGACGTGGAGCAGGTGGGCGTGGATGGGCAGGGCAGGATGGGCACGCCGTCCAGGCCGGAGCACGTGGGCTGGTACCGGCCGGGCGCGGCGCCGGGGCAGCCCGGCAACGCCGTTATCGACGGCCATCTTGACTGGACGAGCGGCCCGGCCGTCTTCTGGCAGCTGCATCGGCTGCGAGTCGGCGACGAGGCATTTGTAACCGGATCGGACGGCACCCGTCTCCGCTTCGTGGTCGACTCCGTGTCGACCATCGCCTACGACGCCAACGTCGACGGCCTGTTCGTTACGTTGGGACCGCCGAGCATGACTCTGCTGACCTGCACAGGCGCCTGGGACAGGCAGCGCGCAACGTACCTGCAGCGACTCGTCGTTCACCTGAGTCTGCCACCAGCGACGCCCAACGAGAAGCCGGGAGAGGCCGGCTGACGACGCCCGCAGGACAACCCCAGCATTTAACGTGCACATCCAGCTACAGTGTTGGCTGCCATGTTGAGCGGAGGGAGGGCCGCCGGTGGATTGCTGATCGCCCTGGCCCTTGCAGCTTGTACCGTCGGCCCGTCCCCCCAGCAACCGCAGGTCGGCGAGGACCTTGTGCTCGGCGCCCCCATGTCGCTGACCGGCAACCAGTCGAAAGAAGGCGCCCAGACCAAACTGGGGTACGACATCTGGCGCGACTGGACCAACGCGCACGGCGGGATCACCGTCCAGGGTGTGCAGCATCGGGTCCAGATTCGATATCTGGACGACAGAAGTACGCCTGAGGTTTCAGGGCAGGTGGCCCAGCAGCTGATCGCCGATGACGGCGCACGTTTCTTGCTGGGATCCTATGGGTCCAGCGACACGGCCGCGGACGCAGCCGTCGCCGAGAAGAGCCACGTGCCGCTGGTCGCCTCCAATGGCGCCGCCCGCAGCATCTACACCAAGGGCTACCGCTATGTTTTCGGCGTCCAGTCATCTGCCGAGGCAGAGCTGCAGGGAGTGCTGGACATGGCGGCGACGATGAACCCCAAGCCCACAAAGATCGCCCTGCTCTCGGCTGACGACGGCTTCTCGGCCGAGGTTGCCGCGGCGGCGGTCGATTATGCGCCCCGAGTCGGAATGCAGGTCGTCTACAACTACCAGTACCCGAGCGGGTCGACCAACCTCTATGCCGCGCTCGACGCCGCGAAGGCCAAGAAGCCTGACATCATCCTCAACTCGGGCCATCTCATCGAGGCGATCGCGATCACGAAGGCGGCCCGAGACGTTCGCCTCGACGCAGCCATCTACGCCTACACCTCGGGCCCCGCGACCCCGGACTTCGCGCGAGCCCTCGGGAAGGACGCGAATTATGTCTATTCGGGCTCGCAGTGGAGCCCGCAGCTTCAGTACAGGCAGGCGTATTCCCTCTCGGCCGCGCAGTTCGTCGCCGAGTATCAAAAGAAGTCGGGTACCAGCGACGTCCCCTCCTACCAGGTCGCCAGCGCGACCGCGGCCGGGCTGGCGCTGCAAAGAGCAATCGAACGCGCGGACAGCCTGGAGCCCGAGAAGGTTCGCGATGGTCTGGCGTCGCTCGACGTGGTCACGTTCTTCGGACGCATCAAGTTCGACGAGCACGGCCAGAACGCCTCCAAGACCGTGGTAGTCGAGCAGATTCAGGACGGCAAACTGGCGACGGTGTGGCCGGCCACGGTCGCCGCCTCGAGTCCTATGTACCCGACGCCTGCCTGGTCGACCCGTACGACGATCCCGGCGGCACCGTCGCAACCCGCGCCCAAGGCGCCGGTCGTCGGTCATCCCCCCAAGGACTGATCTTCAAGACCAGATCGCGGAGGGGCCAACGCCGCCTGTGTCTGGGATCACCCCGGGGCCCGTACTCGCGACGCCGATGACGCCGGCAACCTCCGCCTTAGCGTCTGGCGCATCCTGGACCGGGCGGGCTGCCTCTGTGGTCATGAGCGACTTGCGACTTCGAAAATGACCTCCAGCTCGACCGGGCTGCCGAGTGGCAGGCTTGCGACGCCGTACACCAGACGGCTGGCGGTGCGCATTCAGCGGCCTCGCGGTTGCGCGGCAGCATCTGGGAGCGCTCGACCAGGTGACCGGGGAGGTGTTGCACCTGGATGGCCAGCCGAACGTCGCTGACGGCGCTTCTGAGGTGTCGCGGGTCACCATTTGCCAGCTCCCGGCGCCGCCTGAGCCGTTCCCAGCGTGGCGGGCAACACCGGCACGTTCCAACGGCATCAGTACCTGACTGCGGACGTAGCCTTCTCAATCGCGGCTTCGGTTTCTACGAGGAGCCGCTGCACCAATTCGCCGGTGGGCACCACGTCGTGGACCAGAGCCACCGATTGGCCGGCGAATGGGAGGAGGTCGTAGCCTCCGCCGGCTCGGAAAGCGGCCAGCAGCTGCGCTCCTACGGCTGCGGGATCAACGCTGTCCGGGTCGGCCTCGAGCTGACCGATGAGTGCCGTGTGTAGGGCACGTGGAGCGTAGGGCATCCCGATCTGTGGGAGCGTGAACGGTGGCAGCACGCGTTCAGCGTGCGGGACCTTGACCGCGTCCGTGGCCGAGGCAGCGCAGATGCGGGCCTTCAAGGTCAGATCGATGGCCATCTCCTCAGTTGCCAGGAAGCGGGTGCCGAGACTCGCCCCCTGAGCGCCGAGCGCCAGGACTGCGGCGATGCCACGTCCGTCGGCGATGCCGCCCGCCGCCACGACTGGAACGTCGCCGGCGAGGTCGA
>DATFWQ010000176.1:0-2685 GCA_035259145.1 Candidatus Dormiibacterota bacterium
AAATGCAGGTCGCTGTGCCCAATACGTGCCCAAGTCCAAGATCGCTAGGGGAGACAGCATCCGTATCAGTCCTGGCGCAGGGCTTCGCTGATGCGGCGCCTGGCGAGCTCATCCTGGCCCACCACGCACCTGGCATAGATCCGCAGGAGCACATCCACGCTGTGCCCTGCCCACTCGGCTACTTGGGTCGGGTAGACGCCGCCGTTGAGCCATGTGGACAGGCAGGCGTGCCGGAGGTCGTACGGGCGCCGGGCGAGCGGCGAGGCCTCCTCCGTGGCGTTCAGAGCCGTCTGGCGCGCTTTAATCCAGGCGCGACGGTAGGTGATGGTCGGCAGTTCGCCGGCCCGGACGCCGCCGAAGAGACGGCCATCCGGGGCAGTGCCGATCTTGTCGAGATGGTCGCGCAGCAGCCTCGTCAACTCGGGATGGGTGGGCACGATGCGGCTGTCTCCCTCGGCCCGGTGCTTGAGCTGCCGTCGCTCCCGAGGACTCCCGTCATCCGTCCACTCGCTGCCCGCGTCGGGCGTCGCGCCGCGGATATGTAGCTCGCCCCAATCCTCATCGTCGGGTCGACCCCGAGGTGGCAGGATCACGTTATCGGCCGCGAGATTGATCGCCTCCTCAGGGCGGAGCCCTGCGTAGTACATCACAGCGAAGAAAGCGACAAGCCGGGGACCGCTCGGCCGCTGGGCAGATACAGCGTCCAGCAGTGCCCGCGCCTGCCGCGGGTTCACAACGCTGCGCCGGTCCACCTGGAGGGAAACCTTGGGCGCCGCCCACTTAATCGCCCGGATCGGGTTCGTGTCGAGAAGGCCCAGTTCCACCGCGTAATCCGCGGCATTGGCCAGGATCGTGCGGTTCCGGCGAGCCGTGCTCGCGGCCGCGTTCTTGCCGTCCACCAGGCCAGTCGCCTGGACGAGCACCCTCCGGGCGGTTACGGCCTCGGCCAGTGCCGACACGGGACCGCTGTTGCGGGCCACCCAGGCGAGCACCTCGGCAACGTCCTCGGGCGGGTCGGAGCGCTGCTTGGTGTTGAATCCCCACCGCACCAGCGCCCGGCGGATGCTCGCGTCATCGGGCCGCCCACGAACCTCGGCCAGCATCGCTGGCGTTGCTGCAGTCAGCGCCCGGGCTATGTCCTTCCGGTACTTGGCAGAAGCCTGCTTCCACTTCATGTGCACATACGCGCAGGCGAACTCGTACCAGGTCGTGGCGGCCTTGCGCCGTTCCCATGCTGCTGGCCTGCCGGTGGTCATGCCGAACGCCTCGCCCTTCCGGGCAACGGTTAGCAGGGCGCTGCGGAAGCTGTCTGCCTGTGCGGCGGTGCGGAAGCCCTCTTTCCACAGCCTGCCGCCAACCTTCCATCGCACCTTGTACGTCGTGACCTCAGCGCCCTTGTAGACCTCGGTCCGGTACACCCGGGCGTCGTAGGTCGTACCGTCGTCCCTCACGCCGCCTCCTCCCGCGACGCCAGCCAGCGGTGGTATTCCGACCGGCGGATGCGGAGGCTGCCATTTGGCAGCGTTATGCACCGAGGCGCTCTGCCCTTCGCCCGCCACTCGTAGAACGTACGGCGACTGACCCCGAGATCGACGCACACCTCCGCGATGGTGAGCTTGTCGCGCTCTCGACGGCTGCGGACCTCGTCACCGCCGGGCATGACGGTGCCTTTCAGCCACGGTGCCGCACCGGTCGTCTGGCCCAGGCTGCGGAACCGACCGGCACAGCCACTTGTCCATCGTGACTCTCCTTCCGTGGGATGGGTAGCAGTCGGGTCCTCGCCGGGACACGTCATCGCTTGCGCGGGGGTGCTGGCCCCGCCGACGCGTTCCGCAACAGTCGGCCCCTGCTTGCCCTGGTCACCCCAGGAAGCAGATATCAGGCGCTTGCTTTAGGCGATGGGGAATGGACGGGGACGAAACCCCGCAGGTAAGCACGTCCCATACCGGGACGGCGATCTTCAACCTGCCGGTGCCCCTGGGCATTCAGCCCGGCACCTTCGGCGGCCTCTCCTGGCTCCGGTATCCACTGTGCAGCCGATCCCTGCCAGACGCAAATACCGGCCGCTCGTGTCGGCCAGGCCACGAGTGTCCGCAGAAGACCGCAGGCGTCCGTTACTGTCCGCCAGGGACCATCCGGCCCGGAAGAATATGACCCAAGTCACATAACGAGGACACTGGCAACTCGGATGTCATACCTCGCCCGCATCCTGGATCGCGTGGGACGACCAAAGCGCCGATCGAGTCCGAGAGCCAAACGAGTACAGCCAGAGCGGTGCCAAGAGGCGCCAGCGCAGTCGCCAGACCGAACGCAGGCGTCTTCCAGGATGCCTGCCGCCCAAGTGTTGGAGCAGATCGAGCGCACCCGGGTTGGACAGCGCAGGACAGAAGCGGCACTCGCGGAGCTGGTCGATCAGGCTGTTGGCCTTGGCATCGGCTGGCCAGAGATCGCCGCCCGACTAGGTGTAACCAGGCAGGCGGCCCGTCAGCACTATCAGCGCCGTCATCGTGGCAGCGTGACTGTTCAGGATCGACGCAGCTGACGAGCGGCAATAGTGACCAGCGTCAAGGATCAGGTGGCACTGACAACATCTGTTGCCCGGATCCTGCAGACCGCACCACTGCCCGATTCACCACCTGACCAGCGGAAACGGTCATGATCATGGCGCTGACAACGCACGTTGTC
>DATFWQ010000177.1:0-10952 GCA_035259145.1 Candidatus Dormiibacterota bacterium
GTTCCGTGCCGTCGCGCCGAATCCCGCCGGAGCTATCTTCTACAACATTGTTCGCAATGTAGTAGAATGTGGTCGTGAACTCGGATGAGCTGACGATCAATGCCGCCGCCGCGCTCGTCGAACGTTCGCCGGAGACTGTCCGACGTTGGGTCTGGAGCGGCCGGCTGAAGGCCCGCAAGAGCGGCCGTCATCTTCTCCTGCCGCGGGCTGAAGTCGAGGCGCTGCGGGCATCTGCACCTTCGAACAAGCGCCTGACTCTGCCAGAGTGGGGTGCCCTCGCGGAACGAGTCCTCAACCGGCGCGGGGAGGGCGGTCGGTCTGCCAGTGATCTGGTTTTGGAGGAGCGCAGCAGAAGGACGGAGTGGCTGGATGCCGGTCGTTGACGCCAGCGTGGTCATCGACTGGATCTCGCCTGAAGCCTCAGCCGGATTACCAGCAGTCCGCCTATTCAACCGCCTGGCGACTGAGGGAGCCAGGTTGCTTGGGCCCCGGCTGCTGCTGGAGGAGGTTTCGAACGCTCTGGTCAGTGGCATTCGGCGGAAGCGATGGTCAGGTGCGGCGGCGGATGCGTCCCACACCTTGCTGCTCCAACTTCCCGTCCGGATTGCCGACGATTATCGCGATCTCGTCCGGGCTTGGGAGCTTGCCCGTCGGTATGACAATCATCCGCTGTACGACATGGTCTATGTGGCGCTGGCGGAGCGGACTCGCACTGAGCTGATCACGGGGGATGAAGCACTGCGGCGCCGCCTGGCACATCTTGGCTGGGTAATCGGGCTAGAGGTGGAGGGGATCACTACTCCTTAATCTCCCGGACGCCGACTCAGCTGCTGGAGAAGACGGCGACCACGCACCGGGCAAATGCCGAGTTCGGTGTGCGGATTCCCCG
This sequence comes from Candidatus Dormiibacterota bacterium, assembly GCA_035259145.1. Lineage (GTDB taxonomy): Bacteria > Chloroflexota > Dormibacteria > Dormibacterales > Dormibacteraceae > CF-161. Next base: position 890 of record DATFWQ010000177.1, read on the forward strand.
CTCATGTAAGTCGCTATCCGTGTAAGAGCATGTCGCTGGACCTTGGGCCTGGGAGAATCGCGTCATGGCCAGGGGTGTCGGGCGGCTTCAGCTGGAGAAGTTCGACGAAGGTGCGCGCGAGCGCGGTTGCGACCTGGAGACGTGCTGCCTCCGATGGCATCCTACCGCCAGCAAGTCAAGAACGGAGGCTGGTCAAGTCTCAGAGCATGCCGATCGGTAGAAGCAAAGCCGTGTCTTGGGTGATCTTCATGATCCTTTGCTCGGTGGCGGCTCTTGTGTGGTTCATGGACGACGAGACGTTGCTTCGGTCTACCCAGCCCCAGACGGCATGGATCACGCTGGCGTTCATGTGGATCGAGATCGCTGCGCTGATGGCAGCTCTCATCCTTCGTTTCCGACGAGGCCAGACGGGTCTTGGGCTCGCAATTGGAGTCGCATGCGCGGCGCTCAGCGTGAACGTGGCTGGTGCAGCGCTCCTCTGGCCTGCAATCGTCCTGCCGTGAGCAAACCCGGTGGGATCATCGGCGTCGTCCTTCCTGGAATCGTTCTTCTGGCTTGGGGCGTCGGTGGAACAGCGAGCGTCGTCGGTGAGCTCTACTTGCACGGACCGCCCTATGCGGAATCAGCCCTGCAATGGGCGACACCCGATCCTCGAGAGCAACGCGATCCATCCGCCGGACTGGTCGAGTTCACGGCTGCCCGGCTTCAGCAGCTGAAACACGGTAGTGGGTGGGGTCCGATCGACTACGTCCCTGCGGATGTTCCGTCGACTCGCCCCCACATCGTGTCCGTCAACCCCATCGACAAGTACACCTGGGGCGCAGCTGCCTACTCGGTTCGAGCCGGTAGGTGTTACTTGATCCTCGTCGCCGAGGATCCAAGGAACCCGGAGTACGGGGCCACCTACTATGGCCGCCTTCCAGCTCGAGAGTCCTGCGTCGGCTCTGCTGCGACGCGGGCCTCAGTTACCTCGACAACGGAACTGCCCGAATGAGCTCCCGAACGCGCGCAGACGCCTGCGTCACTGACGACGCTTGAGCTAGCCCGTCCACAAGGGCTCAGGGATCAGGCGTGGCGCCTCAGATGGCCGCTCGCGGGCTGACCTGACCCGTTGGCACGACTCGTTACGCGAACCGACCGCCAGAGGAGTCTTGGCCACCTGGGTTTCCCCTCCCCATCTCGGGGTATACCGGTATACTGCCGGCATGCCAGGCGACCGGACCGTAAAGACTGCAGTCTCGCTCCCTCAGCGGCTGTTCGAGGCGACGGAGCGTGCCGCTCGTCGGAGAGGTGTGCCCCGCAGCAGGATCTTCGTCGAGGCGCTGGAGCACCATCTCGCCGAGGAAGAGGAGAGCGACATTACGGCTCAGATCAACGCCTCCCTTGCGCAGCCCATAACCGAGGAAGAGGCGGCGGAGGAGGCTGATTCGGAGGCGTTCGTCGCCGAGGCGGCGCGTCGCTTGCTCCCGCAATGGGAGTGGAAGGGTGATCGGTCGGGGTGACGTGTGGTGGGCTGACTTCGGACCGGCACACGGCTCGGCTCCGGCTTTCCACCGTCCTGCGCTCGTGATCTCAGCGGACAGCTTCAATCGGTCCGCCATTCGAACCGTCCTCGTCGCTGCGATCACAACAAGTCAGCGTCTCGCCCGTCGGCCCGGGAACGTTATCTTGCCGGCCGGGACCGGTGGTCTCGATCGAGAATCGGTAGTCAATGTGTCCCAGGTGGCCACCGTGGATAAGGAGCAGCTCGTCGAGCGATTGGGCACACTCGGAGCCGGCTTCATGCGTCAGGTCGACTCTGGTTTGAGCCTGGTGCTGGGTCTCTGAACCGTCACCTGGCGCTCCTCGCTGGGAAGGGCCTGCCAGTCTGGGAGGGCTTCGAGGTCTCGTCGGTTCAGGATCCTGCGGCCGATCGCCTTACTGACCGTCCGCAGACGATGACGCTCTTGCACAACAGGTTCCTGGCCTTGATGAGGCGGCCGCGCCGGGGCTGTTTCGGCCGAAGCGACTCGAATTTACCGCCATCGCCTTCGAGGACCGCTGAGCGCGAGGGTGATCAAGCCGATCGCAACCAGGCCGGCCACGGCGAACGTCTCCTGGGTGTCCAGCCAGCCAAGAGCCGCCGCCGTCAGGAGCAGCAGCACTGGCGCCAGCCATAACGCCGCTGCCAGTTCTTTGCGTCCCAGCTGGTCGTTGCGTGGCAGCATTGACAGCCCCCTGGGGGTGGGTCTCTCGTCGAGGAGCTCTCGTGCCAATCGGACGTTGGCATCCAGAGGGGCAAAGATCGAGTACATGTTCTTCCGATTCAAGCTGCGGAGGTCGGATTCATGCAGCGGTTTGTGTGCCATCGAAGGTCACCTCCTCTCCCGGCTCGACCATTCACCAACCAGCCACACGACTGACCACCCAAACAGCCACCTGCTGGGACGTGTCCATAGGGCCAGTCCTCGATGAACTTGACCCTGGTGGTAGCAACAGTCCGGCGCCGTGGGCGGCTGGCTCATCTACCACCACAACGTCCGGCGTCAGCGACCGGGTCGCTGACCATCCTTGGCGCCAGGGGCACGTCCAGACCAGCAGAGCCACCTCGCAGAGCCCTCGCGAGTGAAAAAGGTGTCCACAGCTGGGCGAACGGGAGTCACGGAAGATCCGCCCCGCGCCCGCTGCTACGGGGTAATGACGATTCCTCCTCGAACCGGTCCCTCTTGCAAGTAACGGATAGCTGCGGCGACCTGGCTGAGCGGAAACGTCCTGGCGATGATCGGCGTAAGCTGGCCCGATTCGAGGAGCGTCTTCAACATGGCGATGGCGTCTTGCTTGCTGGGTGCCCTGCCATTGAAGCTCGGCAAGTGACCATCGAATCGTGCGCGTGCGACAAGGCCAAAAAAGCGGGCACGCTCGCGAGAAAGTCTTGGGTGAAGTCGATGACGTGATCCGTCCCCTGAAGGGCTGCTGCACTCCGCAGGTCGGTCCGAGGCGCACGCGGCTGTAGTGTGGGGAGGTGGCAACCCCGGACGACGTCCGGCGCATCGCTCTGTCGCTGCCGGAGACGAGCGAGGCCGAGGGCCGCTTCGCCTTCTCGGTCTTGAGCAGGGGCAAGCAGAAAGGGTTCGCCTGGGTCTGGGCGGAGCGCGTCCATCCGAAGAAGGCGCGCGTCCCTAACCCCGCCGTCCTCGCGGTCCGCGTCGGCGACGAGATCGAGAAGGACATCCTCCTCCGCTCGGACGAGGACAAGTTCTTCACGGAGCCGCACTACAAGGGCTTTCCCGCGGTGCTCGTCAGGCTCGCGGCGATAGACGCCGGCGAGCTGGAGGAGCTGATCACGAACGCGTGGCGGGACCAGGCGCCGCGTGAGCTCCGGGAGGCCTTCGACAGCACCAGCCTTGGCTGATTGCGGGGCTCGACCGTGCGTTTGCGAGCGAGTTCGCCGGTGGCAAGCAGCTCGCAACAAACCCGCTCGGCGAAGGCCGCCAACGGAACCTGGATGCCGAGTAGGGGGATCGCTCCCGGACGGCAGTCGTCGGTGACGCCCCGGATCCCGCCGGAACCACTTGAGCGTGGCTCGGTCGGCTGACTCAATCCGCTGCCCATCCACGTTGGGGCGGTCGTGATTACGGCGCCTGGGGCAGCTTCTTGAGGCCTCGGCCGACGGCGGGCGCGGACGGTGGCGGCACGACCGGTCCGATGTCCCCGTCGGGCGCCACGTCGAGGTCCACGATCACGGGCGCGTGATCGCTCGGCCCGCTGCCCTTGCGGGCCTGCCGGTCGACCCAGGCTGCCCGCACCCGGGCTACCACTGGCGTGGTAGCCAGCACCAGGTCGATCCGCATCCCCATGTCCTGGTGGAACATCCCCGCCCGGTAGTCCCAGTAGGTGAAGATCCGGGCGTCCGGCCAGCGATCGCGAATGACGTCATGCAGGCCGCGCGCCTTCAGCTCCGCGAGCGCAGCCCGCTCAGCCGGGGTCACGTGGGTCTGGCCGACGTAGGCGTCCGGGTCGAAGACGTCTGCGTCCGTCGGTGCGATGTTCATGTCCCCGCACACGATTGTGGACTCTGGAGCGGCGCTCACGGTCTCCGCCAGCGCGCCCAGCCAGGCCAGCTTGTAGCGGTAATGCTCCGAGTCCGGCACCCGCCCGTTGGGCACGTAGACCGAGTGCAGCCGCACCCCGCCGCAGGTCGCGGACACTGCTCGCGCCTCCGGATGTGGGAAGCCCGGTGCACCGGCTATCCCGACCACCACGTCGTCCAGGCCCAAACGGGAGAGGATCGCCACTCCGTTCCACTGTGCCTCGCCGTGGTGAGCGGTCGCGTAGCCGCGCCTGGCCAGATCATCGCCGAGGAGCTCAACGAACGCGTCGTCGGCGAGCTTGGTCTCCTGGAGGCACACGACGTCCGGCTGCCGCTGGTCCAGCCACGGCAACAGCCGCGGCACCCGCTGCTTGACCGAGTTTACGTTCCAGGTCGCCACCCGCATCGGTCCTACGGTAGCGATTGGGTCAGGGCGGCCGTGGTCACGCGCGCTTCAATTGCGCAGCTGGCGGCGCTGCTGGCGATAATCTGCTTTGCAACCCGCCGAACTCCTACCCCTCCAGGACCGACAAGATGTTGGCGGCGGGATCCTTGAACCACGCAATTGGCGGGCCGTACTCGCGATGGATTCCGCGGTCATCCTGGGCGACTCCCTCGTACCTCTCGAATCGGACCCCAGCCCTGGCCAATATGTCAGACGTGCCTTCAGGGGAGGGTAAGCACACGCGTGATCCGTCCCAGCCCTGCTGCGATTTGACTCCAGGACTGGCCCTGATCGCCCGAGGCGTAAAGGTCGCCGGGGTCAGTGCCAAAAGCAGCCAGCTCCCCTTTGGGCACCGCGTCGAGGCACAGGCTGTCGATGTTGCCCTGGAACCACTCTGGGAGGCCCACCCGACAGCGGTCAAAATGGTCCCCATCAAGATTCGAGCTGTACAGCGCCGCCCTTCCCCCGCCTGGCCCGGTGGACGCCGACAGCAGCAGTCGTGGACCGCAAACCGCGACGGCCCGGCAGTATCCCGCGTGTAGCCCGTCGGCCCGTAGCCGCCAGCTGCCACCACCGTCCAGGCTGATGGAGAGCCCTCGCGCGCCTGCGGCGTAAACACGGCCTGCGCTGGTCGCCACCTGGTGGACGTCGGCGTGGATGTCTATGGTCGGCATCCAGGTCGTCCCTTCGTCTCGCGAGCGGAGGATGCCGCCGACGTGAACGTTCACGTACACCTGCTCGCGATCCTCCGAAATGGTGCGGGTATCTGGCGGTCCGCCCCAGGGCGTGTACCAGCTGTCGCGCCCAGGCGCCCGGTCGAAAGCATCCACGAACTGGATCTCAAAGAGCTCGTTGACGCGGACCAGACGGGCACGAGAGGTACCGACCAGGATCCCGCCCAATGCGTTGGCGCGCGTGTCGGCGAGGCACAGGGCCTCGAGGTCCTCGGCGCCGGCGAGGTCAGCAAGGGAGACGACTCGTTCCCAGCCGTCGCCTTCCGTCCGCCAGATCTCGCGGCCGTCAACGACTGCCCACAACCGCTGCCAGGCCTCTGGCGCGATCGCGCGGACATGACGTCCTTCCAGTGCTGAGCGGCCCGGACTTCCCTCAAGATCGAAGGTCAGCAGGCCTGAAGTTGTCGAGGCCAGAATTGTCCCCATCCCTGGATTTTGAACCGCCGATCACCACCACCATTCCTTCCGTGGATTGGTGGAGCTCGCCGAGTCGACCTGGCGAAACTACGCAGACTGCGCGGACATAGGGGGACCTCATGCTGCCTCGGAGTGGTCTCGGGCCCCAGCCGTCTCGACCGCTGCAGTGGGCCGCAGCACGGTCACCGCGGTGACGATGCCGGCGACGATAAGGCCTGCGCCGATTCCGAACGCGAGGCGGTAGCCGCCCGTCAGGGCGGACGCAGTTGTCTCCCCGCTCGAGAGCAGGCCTTCGGTTCGGGACGCCGCAAGCGTGGCCAGGACAGCGAGGCCGAGTGCACCGCCGACCTGGGCGGTGGTGTTGAGCAGACCCGAGGCGAGCCCGGAGTCGCTCGGTGTGGCGCCCGACATGCCGAGCGTCATCAGCGCCGGAAACGACACTCCGGCGCCCACCCCTAGGAGCAGCATCGCCGGCAAGAGGTCTGCGACGTAGGCGCTGTGCACGGGTGCGCGGGTGAGCAGCGACAGGCCTGACGCGATGAGTACGAGACCGGCCACCAGCACGGCACGAGCGCCGAAGCGTGCGTTAAGGCGCGCCGACCAGCCCAGCGACAGCGTTCCGATCGCCACCGCGACTGGCAGAAACGCAAGGCCAATCGCCAGCGGGTGCAAGCCCAGAACGCGCCGCAGGTACAGAGTGCTGAGGAAGAAGAACCCCAACATGCCCGCCACCATCAGGAACTGGATCAGATTGGCCCCCGAAATGTTGCGCGACCGGAACATGCGCAGCGGCAGCAGCGGGTTCGCCGCTGTTGCCTGGCGCGCGACGAACCCGGCGAGTAGAACTGTGGCTACGGCGCCGAACCCGAGCGTGTATGCGGAGCCCCAGCCGTACTCGGCGGTCTGGACGATCGTGTAGACGCCGAGCATCAGGGAGGCGGTGACCAGGAAGGCGCCGGCGACGTCGGCCCCGCCACCGAGTCCAGTCCCGCGGTCGGATTCCACGAGGCGCAGGCTCAGCACGCCGGCGGCTATCCCGATCGGGAGGTTGACGAAGAAGATCCAGTGCCAGTTGATGCCCTGGGTGAGGAGACCGCCGGCCAGCAGGCCGATCGAGGCGCCCGCCGATGCGATGAAGCTGTAAACCCCTATCGCTTTAGCCTGCTCTCTCGGCTCCGAGAACATGGTCACGATCATCCCCAGGGCCACAGCGGAGCTCATGGCGCCGCCGACCCCCTGAACAAACCGGGCCGCGATCAGCAGCCACTGACTCTCCGACAGGCCACACAGGAGCGAGGCCGCGGTGAACACCGCCAGGCCACTCATGAAGATGCGCTTGCGTCCGATAAGATCGCCGAGCCGTCCTGCCAGCAGCAAGATGCCACCGAACGCGATCAGGTAGGCGTTCACGACCCAGGCGAGGCTTGACTGCGAGAAACGGAGATCGTTCTGGATGGACGGCAGGGCCACGTTCACGATGGTCTGATCCAGGATGATCATCAGCACCCCTGCGCAGAGCACAACAAGGGCCGGCCACCGTCGACTGGCCCTGCCGGCTGCGGCGGAGGAACTCGGCGAGGCCATCTCCACAGCTTACATGCGACAGCATCTAATGTTCAAGCATCTAATGTAGGTGCAATTTATGTTGATGCATGGTTGATGCGTGGTAAGCTCGGCGGCGTGTCTGACGAGGAGAAGGATCGCTCTTTGGCGGCAGCCTGGCGGGAGCTCCTCGAACGGCACGCGACCACCTGGTGTGCTCTCGAGCGCGAGCTCGGCGAGCGTCATGGACTGGGGGTCAGCGAGTTCGAGGTGCTCGAGCGCCTGGTCGAGGACAGACAAGAAGCGCACCGGGTGCAGGAGCTGGCCCGCGCCACGCACCTCAGCCAGAGCGCTCTCTCGCGCGTCATCGGACGGCTCGAGCGAGACGGGCTCGTGACGCGTTCGATCTGTGACGTCGACCGGCGGGGGATCTACGTCTGTCTGACCGAAGCCGGTCGCGCCCGGCATGCGGCCGCCCGCGCCACACAGCGAGCGGTTCTGGCAGCCACTCTGCGGGGTTGAGCGGGCGGCCACGGAGCGCGGGCAAGTCGACCCCAAGCGGTTTCAGGAATGGGTGCGGCGCTGCGTGTCTAGGCCGGTACTGGGGGCAGTCGGAGGACGAAGGTGCTGCCATTTCCCGGGACGCTACGCACGAGCACGTCGCCTCCATGGCGGCGGGCCAGGGCCCGGCTGATGGAGAGCCCGAGGCCCGTTCCCTCGGTGCCGCGGGCGTTGTCTCCACGGTGGAGACGGTCAAAGATGCGCTCATGCTCTGCCGGCGGGATCCCTGGCCCCTCGTCAGTAACCGAAACCTCGACCCAGCCGTCCGGAGAGGTCGCCACCTGCACGCAGATGGGTGCACCGGTCGGACTGTATCTGGCTGCATTGTCCAGCAGGTTCACGATGATGCGTTCCAGGGCATCCCGGTCTCCCGTGACGAACAGTGGCACTGCGATTCCGTCGATACGGACGAGGTGGTTTGCCGTGCTGCTCACCGCACTCCGCGACGCCTGCAGCAACAGCTCCGATACGTGGATCCGGTCCATCCGCAGACCAAGCTCCGGCTGGTCGAGACGAGCGATCTCGAGCATGTCGCGGAGCAGCTTCGACATCCGTAGCGCCGCAACATGCGTGGCTGACAGCGAACGCTCGAGATCGGCCGGGTTGCGCGACGCTCCCCTGCGAAGCACCTCGACGTGACCCAACAGCGCTGCCATCGGAGTCCGCAGCTCGTGTGATGCGTCGGCCAGGAAGCGGCGAGTCCGTGCCTCTGCATCGCGCTCGAGCACGATCTGCTCCTGGAGCCGGTCGACCATCTTGTCGAACGCCGTCGCCAGATGAGCGATCTGGTCGTTCCCTCGCAAGCCCGTACGACGATCGTATGCCCCAGCTGTTATCTCGCCGGCAACGGTGGACACCCGGTCTAGCGGCGCGAGCGAACGCGAGGTCAGCCAGACGGCCAGCACTGCGGTCGCGATCAGGGTGACGGCAGCGGCCAGTGAGAAGATGACGAGGTCGGCCTGGACTAGGGCGTCCGCGTCAGCCAGCGAGTCCTCCATTACAAGCAGCCGAGCCCCGCTCAGCGGAACGACCGTCACCATAACTTCGCCGTCCGGTCCGGAGAGCACCTGCTGGTCGCCGGCCTGACTGTTGATAGACCCCAACCCGCCGAGCTTGAGAAGGCGGCTGAGGGGCTGTGTGTCTGGGCGCTGCTTGCGGGAATCGTTAAAGGTTGCCGCCGCCGCGGCCAAGAACTGCGGCTGGGGCTCCACCCAGGGCGGAGGAGCCTTCCCCGGGACTCTGGGCAGACGCGGCTGGTCAAGCATCCGGCCCCCAGCGCTATAGATCGCGAAGTTGGAACCGCCGGCTGCCGCGGGCACCGACTGCTGCGGGTCGGTCCGGCCCCACTCCTTGGCCGCGACACCCACCTCCACCGACGCGGCCCGGGCGGTCTGTGCCAGCAGGTACTGGCGGAGCACGTAATGCTGGACCACGCCAACAACGCTGAAGCCGAGGATCAGCAGCCCGACCACGAGTCCGGCCAGCCGCAACTGCAGGCGCGCCCAGCCTCGTCGCACTCTCCGTCCGATCCCGTTCACGGCGACAGCCGGAAGCCAACGCTGCGGACCGTCTGAAGCATGGCGCGGTGTTCCGGACCAAGCTTGCTCCGCAGTGAGGCGATGCATACGTCGACGTTGCCCTCGCCTCCAAGGAAGTCGGCACCCCAAACGCGGTCGAGGATGACCTGGCGGCTGAACACCTGCTGGGGATGCCGGACGAGGAATCGAAGCAGGTCGAACTCGCGAGGGCTCAGGTCGAGGAGGTGGCCATCGAGCTGCACCTGGTGGCGCGCCTCGTCGATCGCGAGCGGCCCGGCGACCAGCGTCTGGAGACCCGGCCTGTTGAGGCGGCGGAGACTGGCGCGAATCCGGGACAGCAGCTCCTCGAACTCGAACGGCTTGACGAGGTAATCGTCAGCTCCCAGGTCTAAGCCCTGGACGCGGTCCTGGAGCTCGTCTTTGGCCGTCAGCATGAGGATTGCGAGGTCAGGGCGGCCGCGCAGCCGGCGGCACACCTCGTAGCCGTCGGTTCCCGGCATCACCAGATCCAGGATCACGATGTCCGGCTGAAAGCGCGTGGCCAGGGTCAGCGCTTCGCTGCCGTCCTTCGCCTCCAGCACCTCGTAGCCCTCATAGCGCAGGCCAGTAGTCAGGAACTGGCGGATCAGAAGCTCGTCATCCACGACGAGCACTTTCACAGGCTGCTGCACGGCTGGTGGACTGTAACGGTCGGAGGTGGAGTAGGCCGGAGGCCCGAAGGCCGGCGTTCCAGGTGGTCGGTGGCCTCGGGGTCCCC
>DATFWQ010000178.1:0-5877 GCA_035259145.1 Candidatus Dormiibacterota bacterium
GAAGAGCACGGCCATCATCCGGGCGTACTCGATATTCCTCCCGGTCAAGAACGCGACGACGCCGAGAAGCCCAACCGCTAAATGGGCGACGTTGTGGAGTGCGTTGACCTGAAAGACGATCAGCGTGCCCGTGTCAAGGCCCGGTGCAACGGCAAAGCCGATCAGCCCGACCAGCGTGTAGACGACCCCGAACACGATGGCGTAGATGCGCGCGAGATTCATCGAAAGAGACCTCCATCCGTTGCCGGCCGGCGAGCGGCCGTAAATAGCGTTCCAAGCGTGGCGACTTCAACCAGCTTGGTGGCCACGCCGACTACGTCGAGTTCCTCCAGTCCACCGCCCACCGCCACGGCGTAGGCGACAAGACCCGCGCTGAGCAGCGCCGCCGCTGCAGTGCGCCAGCCGGGCGCGGCGAGGACCGCCGCCCAGCAGGCGATCGCCAGCAGCGCCGTTCCGTCTAGCGCGAGCAGGACAGCCAGGAGCGTGCCGCCATGGGGTTCCGCCACGGCGATGGCCACGTGAACGCTGGCTGAGATCGCCAATCCCAGCGCGGCCAGCCGCGAGGCAGGCGGACTCCCAAGGTAGGCGTCCCTGAGCCGGGCCGCCGCCGTAAGCCCCACACGAGCGCCCGCCTCGAGCGCGGTCAGCGCCGCCATGATCGCGACCGGCAGAAAGGTCAGCGCGACCAGTGCCGGCTCGCTGTGACCGGCGTGGATGGCGCTCGCCTGCAGGAATTTGCCGAGGTGTCCTGTGTGGAGGAGCGGTGCCATGGCAAACCTTCCTACGGGTTGCCTCACCGCAGCGGATCACCCTGCGATGATGTGATCCGGCCGCCGTCCACCATCCGTAGTACAGGCGCATGAGTGCGCGCAGGAGTGAGCTGAGCGATCCAGAGCTCGTGAGCGCGCTGGCAGCGGGCGATCTCGACGCGATGGACTTCCTGTACCGCCGCTATTCGACGCTGGCTTACTCACTGGCGCTCCGCATCCTGGGGGACCCCGGCCGGGCCGAGGACGCCGTCCAGGACGCCTTCGTCCGGGTCTGGACCCGGGCGGCGTCGTTCGATGCCTCGAGGGGCTCACTACGCACCTGGGTGCTGACCGTGGTTCGGAACCGGGCAGTGGACTACCTTCGCGGCACCCCGGCGCGCCAGCGCGACGAGCTGGAGCTCCGGGTCGAGGTCCGCGCGATGGGCGCCGGGTCCGATCCATGGCGGGAGGTCTCGGAGTCGCTTGAGAGGAGCGCTGTCCGCGAGGCTCTCGGGAGTCTGCCCTCCGAGCAACGGCAGATGATCGAGCTCGCTTATTACGGTGGATACACCCAGACGGAGATCGCCCAGATGGCGGACGTCCCGCTCGGCACGGTCAAGAGCCGCACGAGGCTTGCCCTGGAGAAGCTCTGTTCTTACCTGCAAGGCAGAGGACTGATCGATGACGACTGAGCACAACGAGCTGGAAAGCGGCATCGAGGCCTACCTGCTGGGCTCCGCGGATGCCGAGGAGTACGAGCGTCTGCGGACCCACATCGAGGGGTGCTCCCGCTGCCGCGCGCTGGCAGCGCGCCTCTCGCGGGGCCTTGCGGCCCTGCCGCTGGCACCAGAGCCGGTCGAACCGCCGGCCGGGCTTCACGGGCGTGTCCTGGCCGCTGCGGCTGCCGCCAGAGCCGGCGGAGAGCAGCAGCGGTCGCGCCCGCGGTTCCAGATGCAGGAGCGGCGGCGGCCGAGGCGAGTCTGGCTCCCTGGAGCGCACGCCGCTCTTGGGGCGGCCGCCGCCCTGCTCTTCGGGTTCGGCGCAATCGCCGGAGTCGGCCTCGCCCGGCTCGGGCCGTTCCGGCAGCAACCGCAGACCGTGGAGCGCTACCAGCTCGCCGGCTCGGGGCAGTTGGCGGGCGTCCAGGCGAGCGCGGTGCGGCTCCGGGATGGGGGCATCACGCTTGTGGAGTTCCGCGGCCTGCCGGAGCCGCCGCCGGGACGCGTGTACGAGCTCTGGCTTGTTCGGGCCGACGGCGGCGCGGAGCCCGCGGCGGTCTTCACTCCAGAGTCGGGGGGTACGCGGGCGCTGGTGCTCACGGCCGACCTCAGCGGCGTCACGACGCTGGCCGTGACGGTTGAGGCGGGCCCGAACGGCGCCAGGGCGCCGACCCAGGAGCCGCTGATCAAGGGCCAGATCGCGTAGCCGCGCCCGGCCCGCGCGGTGCCGGCGACCGGGCCGCCAGCCCCGAATAAGGCCCCATTGCCGCGCAGCAGTGGGACCTGTCCCAAGCACGTGACAGGGCGCTTCGCCCGCCAGTAGTACGTATCGCGGGCCTCGTAAGAGGGGCCGCGGTATCCGGCGCCGCCTGGGTAATCGCGCCCTGCCGCCATCCGAGGATTGCCGCGCTCGTAACCTCGAGATCGCCGGCACCTGAGGCGGATCGGGGACCAATCCGGCCGCAAGGAACCAGCACCGCCCGGCTGCGCCGCGGCTCCTTGACACCGATCCTTTGTGTACCTAGGCTAGCGCTATGTTTCCGGGCGCTTGGGGGTGGAGGGGGGTTCAATGGCCAACCACTACAAGAAGTACGGTGTTGGAATCCTCGGCGCCGGCTGGGTCGCGGGCGAGTACGTCAAGGCCTTTCGCGACCATCCCCTTACCCGGGTAGCCGGGGTTTACAACCGCACGCCCGGCAAGGCGGGCCGGCTCATGGAGTCGTTCGGCGTAGACGGGCGTGAGTACGCCAGCGAGGACGAGCTTTTCGACGACGACCGGGTCAGGATAATCGTCTCCTGCACGCCCCCGGATGTCCGGCCTCGCCACGTGGCCAGGGCCGCTCGCACGGGCCGGCACGTCGTGATCGAGAAGCCCATCGCGCTCGATTACGAGGGCGTCCGTGAGATCTATCGGGCAGTCCGGGAGTCGAAGGTCAAGACGGTGACGTCCTTCGTGCTTCGTTGGAACCCGCAGTTCGAGACCGTGAAGCAGCTCCAGGCCGACGGAGTCATCGGCAGGATGATCTACGCCGAGGCCGACTACTGGCACCCACTCAAGAAGGAATATCCAAGCTATCCATGGGCGGTGGGCAAGGAGGTGGGTGGCAGTGCCTTCCTCAGCGCCGGCTGCCACGCGGCCGACGCCATCCGCTATTTCGCCGGCGAGATCACCGAGGTAGCTGCCTTCTCGACGGGGCCCAAAAAGGATCTGAACTACACGTACGATCCGGTGACAGTCGCATCGCTGCGTTTCGAGAACGGAGCCGTCGGCAAGCTCTCTACGGTGCTCGACGCGGACACGCCCTACATCTTCAATGTGCGCCTGTTCGGGACCGAGGGAACAGTCCAGAACAACCGCGTCTACTCAAAGAAGCACTACCCTGGCTCGCTCAACTACTGGACGTTTCCAACCATCGAGCCAGACTCGGGGGACGTGACACACCACCCGTTCGTACCCGAGATAAACCACTTCCTGGAGTGCATCGAAAACGACGTCGAGTCGCACGCCTCCATCTACGACACATACAGGTCGATGGCGGTTTGCTTCGCGATCGACGAGTCCGCAGCCAAGAACGGGAATCCTGTAAAGGTCGACTACGAAGTGCTGCGCGAGGCGGGCGCCGCGGCCAGCTCTTAAAGCGCGACCAGCAGGGGATCGGGAAACGACAGCAATAGGAGGACCCATAGGTGGCGACACAGAGATCGATCACTGAGCGCGAGGTGACCAGGAGGCAGCTCCTGGCCGGTGGTGCCGGCGCGGTCGGGGGGTTGGTTGTAGGCGGTCTGGCGGGTACACAGCTCGCCGCGAGGTCGTCAGGAGGCGGTGGGGGCACCGGCTCCAAGGGCAACATCAAGGTCGTCGGCGTATACCCGCTCAGCGGCTCGATCGCCTCTGACGGCAAGGAGATGGCAAACGGCGTCCGCATGGCCGTGGACGAGATAAATGCGCGCGGTGGGCTGGTCGGCTACAAGCTCAACTACGTCGAGATCGACGACAAGGACTCCAACACGGACCAGATCACGGCCGCGTTCCAGCGTGCGGTCAGCGTCGAGAAGGCCGACGTGATCTTCTCCGGCTATCACCTCGGCACCGGGCCCGAGTTCGACATCGTCGCCAACGCCGGAGCCCTCTACTACAACGTCAACACCCAGATCGCGTGGGTGAAGCGCTACTCCGGCGACCCGAACAAGTACTGGGGCATCTTCCAGGTCGACCCGACCGAGGAGTGGTACGGCAGGGGCTTCGCCTTCTGGGTCGACCAGGCAGTCAACCAGGGGCTGCTGAACGTCAAGGACAAGACCACGTCGATCATCAGCGGCCAGAGCGCCTACGGCACCGTGATCGGGAACGGGTTCGAGACCAAGATAAAGGAGCTCGGCTGGAACGTCGTCTCTCACGACGGGGTGTCCGAGGGCCAGGTGCCCGACTGGGGTCCCGTGCTTTCCAAGGTCAAGCAGCTGGCTCCGAGCGTTCTGTTCACCAGCGACTTCTCACCTGCCGACGACGCGAAGATGGCGCAGTCGTGGGTGGCCGGTCCGACCAAGACGCTCGTCTATCAGCAGTACGGCCCTTCCGTTCCCGAGTACCTGAACCTGGCCGGCCCTGCGGGTAACGGCGTCATCTGGGCGACTGTGCTGGGCCTCTTGCCTGACAGCATCGGCAACGACTTCCGCAAGCGCTACGCAGCGAAATTCGGGGTTCAGCCCGGCTGGGCCAATGCCGGCGGCTGCTACGACGAGGTCAATGTCTGGGCCGCGGCCGTCCAGATGGTCGGGAACCCCACGGACTACAAGGCGGTGGCCAAGGCCACCGAGCAGGTCAAGTGGCGAGGTGTGACCGGCTCGATCTCGTTCGAGAACCACACCGGCCGGCAGTACCCATCCCAGACTCCGGACGCGTCGCTCGGCCAGCCGCACATCATCGTCCAGATACAGGATGGGCAGTACAAGGTGGTCTACCCGGAGCCGTTCACGAGCGGCAAGTTCGTGCTTCCGTCCTGGATGAAGTAGGGCACGCCGCCGGGAAAAGCTCCCCAGTGTCCATCCTCGAGTGCCAGCAGGTCAGCAAGGCCTACGGTGGTCTGCTTGCCGTGAACAAGCTGAGCTTTGCCGTCGAGCCCGGCGAGGTCTATGCCATCGTCGGGCCCAACGGCGCCGGGAAGACGTCCCTGTTCGACTGCATCTCCGGTGTCAGCCGGGCGACCACCGGGGTCATTCGGTTCAGGGAGCGGGAGATCCAGGCCCTGCGCGCCCACCAGATCTGCCGGCTGGGCCTGGCCAGGACCTTCCAGACCACTGTGGCGTTCGACAGCCAGACCGTGCTCACAAACGTGCTCGTCGGCAGCACGTTCGGTCTGGCGGGCGCAAACCCGTTCCTCTCGTTTGACGATCAGGCGGTCGAGGCCGCCCTCGACGCTCTCGCGCTCTGCGGGCTGGCGGGCCAGCAGCGGGCCCTCGCCAGCCAGCTTCCGGTTCTTGCTCGCAAGCGCCTGATGCTGGCGACCGCGCTGGCGACGCGGCCCGGCCTGCTGATGCTCGACGAGCCTTTTGGCGGCCTCAACCCCGGCGAGCGGGTGCAGATGATCGACCTCATCAGAGATGTCGCTCGCGCGGGCGTAACCGTACTGATGATCGAGCACGTGATGAAGGCGGTGCAGGCGCTCGCCGACCGGCTCCTGGTGATGGACCACGGTCAGGAGATCGCTCAGGGGCCGCCTGCGACGGTCCTACGAGACCCTCGCGTCATCGAGGTCTACCTTGGGATGTTACGGCCGTTGGGACCAGACCCGGAGACGGCCCATGCTTGAGGTGAGGGGGCTCCACGCAGGCTATGCGGGCAGCGAGGTGCTCCACGGCATCGACCTCCGAGTGGGGGAGGGGGAAGGGGTCGTCGTGCTCGGCCCCAACGG
>DATFWQ010000179.1:0-4818 GCA_035259145.1 Candidatus Dormiibacterota bacterium
CGAAAACGACCTGGAGCTGAGCCGCGTGCACCCTCGCCTGGAGGCTGTCCGGGACCAGGGTCTGGCGGTAGCTGGTCTGCGTGATGTTGCTGAGGTTGATTCCGCTGCCGAACAGAAGTCCACCGGCAGCCAGCATGGACAGGATCAGCGCGCGAGATCCGAATGCTGCCGGTGTGGCAACCAGGCCAAGCTGCATCAAGACCCGAGCAGCGATCAAGGTCCGGCCCACGCCAAGGCGCCGGTTGAGGGCGGGGACCAGGGCTGCGCCGAGTAGAGCGCCGATGGCGCCCACCCCTCCCAGGATCCCGATCTGCAGGGCTGACAACCGCAGCTCCCGAACCTGGTAGAGCAGACTCAGGCTGACGTAGGACATCATGAAGAAGTTGAAGGTGGCCGTCATAACCATCAAGAGGCGGAGGACGGGATGACCGAACAGAAACGCCAGGCCGGCTTTCAGCTCTTCGCGGAGGCTGCGTGCGACACCTGATGGCGACAAAGCTTCCGGCCCTTCGATCAAGCCCAGGGAAAGGCTTGAGATGAAGAAGGAAATTGCATCGACCAGGACGGCGATGGGCGCGGTCAGCACCTGCACCAGCAGGCCGGCCAGCGGCGGCCCCACCAGCGAAGTCGTCGACGAGCTGACTTCTAGCCGGCTGTTGGCTTCCAGGATCAGTTCGCGACCGACCAGCCCAGGCAGGTAGGCGCGGTAGGCAAGCTCGAATACGAGCGTGGCGGCGGCGATGAGCAGGGCAATCAGCCAGAAAGCCTCGATGGTGAGCAGCTGCAGCCAGGCGGCCAGCGGAATGGACAGCATCAAGAGGCCGCGCGCAACGTCTGTCCAGATCAGCAGGCGGCGTCGGCGGACGCGGTCCACCCAGCCGCCGAAAAGGAGCGCAAACAACAGGTACGGGGCGCGATTGAGAAAATAGAGCACTCCCATCTGTGACGCGCTGGCGTGAAGGGTGAGCACCGCTACCAGGGGCAGAGCCAGGGCGCTGACTGAGGAGCCGAGCAGCGACACGGTCTGTCCGAGCCAGAGCCTGATAAAGTCCGGCTGACGCCACAGACCCTGGAAGCGTCGACTGATCCCGTTTATGGCCAAGGTACCGTCATTCGGCCCGACGGCGTCCACCACTCCAGGCGTTGGCGACTCCGAAGTTCGGCCCGGGTTTCCGCATCAGCGGTTAGTTATATGTAGTCGTGTTGATCGCTCGGATCGAATGCACTCATGAGACTCCTCCTTCTTCTGTGTGGATGTGGGCAGCAGTTGCCCAGCCCCCGTACCAATTTCAGCTTTGCCGCCAGTTCTCGAATGTCCTGCCGGAGGGAAAGCCGACCGCCTTGCGACGGATGACGGTTGCCTCGTTGCAACCGATTTCCTCGTCCGGCAGGAGGATTCTGCGATACGACCGCTCGCGGTTCCACTCGAGCCAGGCCTGCTTAGCGGGATCCCGGCTTTCGAACACAGGCGGGCGCCTGGTCGCAGCGCATCCCGAACGCCCCTCAGCGTCGAATCCCTGGTCAGTGATGAACACCTTACCGACGCCGGAATCGGTAACGCCCGACTTCACTTCTTGAACGGAGCACGTGCCACAGCCAGGCCTCCCCAAACCGACCAAGGCCGTCCACCGCGAGGACGGCTCAACGCGGGGTCGAGAGCTGGTCCTCTATGCGCGCTAGCAAGCGATCCGCCTGAAAATCGTTCAGAGCACTTCGGTCGTAACAGAGTGTCAGGTAGCAGCGGCCATCGTGAATGACGCCCGGAGCAAGTATCCCAGGCTGTCCGGGGGGCACCAGCGGAAAGGCCATCAGCGTGCCCACCGCACCCACATTGCTCACCGTAAACTCGGCCCCTACCACCTCGTCCGGGCGTAGGGAGCCCTCCCTCGCACGGACGGCGAGATCGCGAACCTGAGCTGATATCTCTTCCAGGGTTAGTTGCCGGGCACCTCGGACAACCGGGACTAACAGGCCGTCAGCGATCTCGACCGCGATCCCCACTCTATCCACCTCGGCTGCCTCAGCCAGCGCCTTGACGAAGTGTGCAGTTGGGCTGAGGCTGGGGTCGGCTCCCACGCTCACCTCGACCTCGCGCACGCAGGCACCCTGGGCGATGGTCGCCCTGGCCTGCTGCATCCGCTCTGCGATCCGCCGCCGCATGAGACTCAATCCCTGCGGTCCCGCGGCGGTGGGACCCCCTTTCTCGGTTGCCAGAGGCAGCTTCGCGGGCGCACCAGACGGCTCCTGGATCCGTGCGATCAGCGTCCCTACGTCAACGGTGTCTCCAGCCTTGACGAGGACCTCGGCCAGGACGCCGTCAATCGGCGACTCCAGCTCGCTGTTGACCTTCTCGGTTTCGATCTCGACCAACGCCTCGCCTTTGCGGACGGGTTCACCTGGCTCCTTCAACCAACGCGCCACCGTGCCTTCGACCAGCGTGTCCGCCAGCTTTGGCATCTGGATGTCTACAGTCCGTCACCTCCCGATTCGATGGCAGCTTTCAGGCGGCCGAGGAACCGCCCGGCGGTGCCGCCGTCCACGGCCCGGTGATCTACAGTCAGGGCGAGCCAGGCCTTGCCCTCGCGCACAGCACCCACTCTTAAGGCTGCCGTCTGGCCCGGTCTCACCGCCGGGATGCCAAGCAGGGAGGAGCCTTCTCCATAGTCGACTATGGTGAACGTTCCCCCGCCCGCCGCGGGGGCCCGCCGGCCCAGGTCTAGATCGAAGCGCACTTCTTCGTGGCGCCGGATCCCATCCCATCTGAACTCGGCATTGAGGTCAGGGAAGTCAGCGCACACGGACTCGACGGCGGCCATGACCTGCTCGAGGTGTTCGCGGCGCATGGCCACCTCCATCACGCTGGCGGCCTCGGGGATTGCCGGATCAAACTCGGGCCTCGCGTAGCGGCCGCCCGCCCGGTGCACAAGCTCAAGGACGCCGGCAACAATTCTCGATCGCCCGGGAAGAGCGGCGTCTTCCATCTCGTCGGCCACCGGGATGCCGCCGATGTCAGGCATGGTGATCCTCAGGGGTGGGGCCTTGAGCGCGTCAAGGCATGCCTCGGCGGCCATGGCGGCGAGCTCGGCGCCGAATCCCATCGTGCGCGAGTCCTCATGCACTACGCACAGCCTGCCGGTTCGCAGCACCGACGCGATTATTGTCCCGCGGTCCGGCGGCAGGAGGGTTCGAAGATCGATCACCTCGGCATTGACGGCCTCCTCGGCGAGTTCATCTGCCGCTGCCAATGACTCGTGCACCATCTTGCCCCAGGCCAGAATGGTCACGGCATCGCCGGCCCGAACCACCCTGGCCTTGCCGAGTTCCTCCACATGTTCTCCCGCCGGAACCAGGCCGCTAACGGACCTATAGGTGCCCTTGTGTTCAAGAAAGAGCACCGGGTCCGGGTCGCGGATGGCCGCCGTCAGCAGGCCTTTGGCATCGGCGGGGAAGCTCGGAGCGACCACTTTTAGCCCTGGGACGTGTGCGTAGTAGGCCTCCACACTCTGCGAGTGATATGGGCCACCTCTGAAGCCACCCCCGTAGGCAGTTCGGACCACCAGAGGACATGTCCAGTCTCCCGCAGTGCGGTATCGGATCTTGGCTGCCTCGCCGATCAAATGGTCGGCAGCGGCGTGAATGAAGTCGGCGAACTGGATCTCGGCAACAGGACGCAGGCCGCGCATCGCAAGGCCCACGGAGATTCCCACGATTCCGAGCTCGGACATGGGCGCATCGACCACTCGACCAGCGCCAAAACGGTCGAGAAGACCGTCGGTCGCCCGGAACACTCCGCCGAGACGCCCGATGTCCTCTCCCAAGAGGACCACACGCGCGTCGCGTTCCATCTCGTCGGCGAGTGCCTCGCGGATGGCCTCTAGCAGGGTCAGGCGCCGTACCTCAGGCATAGGTGTGTTCATAGATGGTTCCCGGGTCTGCGTCAGGCTGCTCCAGCGCCCAGGTAGCCGCTTCAGCGGCAATCGTCTCGGCCTCTTCCTCGATGGCGTCTGCCTGGGCTGCGTGAAGCTGCGCGCGCAGCACGACGAGCGGATCGCGCTGGCGCCATCCCTCCACCTCCTCACGCGACCTGTACCGGCTGTCGTCGTCGTTGGACGTGTTAGGCAAGTAGCGATAGCAGCGAGCTTCTATCAGGGTGGGCCCCTCGCCGCTGCGTGCCCGTCTCACCGCTGCGATGGCTGCCTCATGTACGGCCTCAGCATTCATGCCATCAACCAGGACACCCGGGATCCCATAGCCCCTCGCCCGATGCCAGATCTCCGCTACGGCGGACTCGAGGCGGGTCGGGACGGACTGGGTGTAGCCGTTGTTTTCAACGCAGAAGACACATGGGATGCGATGGATGGCTGCGAAGTTCATGGCTTCGTGGACCTCCCCCTTCTGGGCGCCACCATCACCGAACGAGATCCAGGTCACAGAGTCCTCTCCCAGAAGGCGACTGCCCCACGCAACACCCACCGCATGGCTGACGTGATTGGGTTGAGGACCCTGAAGGGAGATGATGCCCAGCTGCCGTGACCCCCAATGAGCGTACGGCTGACGCCCAGCTGAGCAGGGATCGGCTGCCTTCGCGAAGAAGTGGAGCATTACATCGCGCGCGGTGAGTCCGAACGCCAAAACCGCTGAAAGGTCACGATAGTGTGGCGCCAAAAAGTCTCGTCCTGGCTCCAGTGCAACGCCGTAGCCGGCACCAATTGCTTCATGGCCGGAGCACGGAACCGCAAAGTGGGCACGCCCTGAGCGAGCGAAACGCCACATGTGTTGGTCCAAATGGCGCGCAAGAGCCATCAGCTCGAACAGCCG